>JAVBRR010000007.1:0-6762 GCA_031547705.1 Rikenellaceae bacterium
GACAATCGAGTCGCTTCGCAGACGGTAGGCGATCAGATCTGCGATGGAGACTATTTTGAGGTCGAATTTTTTGGCGATTTCGAGCAGTTCCGGCAAGCGGGCCATCGTGCCGTCCTCGTTCATAATCTCGACCAACGCGCCGCCGGGCGTGAGGCCCGCCAGGCGCGTGAGATCCACCACGGCCTCGGTGTGTCCCGGACGGCGCAGCACCCCGCGCTCCTTGGCCCGCAAGGGGAAAATGTGGCCCGGGCGGCCCAGCTCCTCGGGCTTGGTGGCAGGGTCGACCAGTGCGCGCAGGGTCTTGGCCCGGTCCGCGGTCGAGATGCCCGTGGTGCAGTTATGGCCCACCAGGTCGACCGAAACGGTGAAGGGTGTTTCGTGCAGCGAGGTGTTCTCGTTGACCATCAGCGGCAGGTTGAGCTCGTCGCAGCGGCTCTCGGGCAGCGGTGCGCAGATCAGTCCCCGTCCGTGGGTGGCCATGAAATTGACGATCTCGGGCGTGATCTTTTCGCCCGCGACGATGAAATCTCCCTCGTTCTCGCGCGACTCGTCGTCGACGACGATCACCACCTTGCCGGCGGCTATATCTTGGATTGCTTCTTCTACGGTGTTAAGAATCATAGGACTTTTTTGTTTTGCGTAGCAGGCCGACGATCGTGTCGCGCACCGCTCTGTACCTCAATATATACCATTCTGCGTTGAACAGGTTGGAGTCGTTGGTGGCCTTGTAGGTAAGGAAAACCGAGATCGGGAAGAGCACGAAAGTCGATATCCACATGCCGACGAACGAATTCCAACTCCCCTCGCGGGCCAGTTTCTCGCCCGTGATGCTGATCATGTAGTAGACCATGAAGAACAGCACCGAAACCACGATGGGCATCCCCAGGCCGCCCTTGCGGATGATCGCACCCAGGGGGGCGCCGATCAGGAAAAAGATCATGATCGACACGGGCAGCGACATTTTGCGGTGCCACTCGACCTTGAAGCGGTAGAGCTGGCTCAGGGCGTCCTTCGAGGTGGCTTCGTCGAAGGTGAAGTAGCTGCGCGAGCCGTTGGCGGTGTTCTTGGCTTCGGCCCAAAGGTCTTTTTTCTGGTACACATTGAGCTTCGCGATCGAGTCCTCGAGCAAAACCCGGGTCTTTTTGGTCTGCTCGGCCGTCACGGTGTCTTTTGCCAGGATGTTGTCCTTGACGAAGATGTAGTTTTTGAGCAACGGCTCGTACGAGGTGGCCGTGCTGGCGGCGACGATCTTCTGGAGCGAGTCGATCCCCACTTCGAGTTGGGCGATGTTCTTGGTCTGGCTGTTGCCGCTCATGTCCTGGTCGGAGTGTGAGAAACTGAAGCCCGCCAGGGGGATCGTGCCGTTCTGCTCATTAAAGACGTGGTGGCGCAGAGCGCTTTTGTCGTACCACTGGTAGTTGCGCGACTCTTCGTAGGTTTCGCCGTTGAAAAGCGTTACAAGCAGGTATTTTTTGTCGTCCGAGAGGCGGATGTAGCCCGATTCGGCCAGCGTGGTGGTCATGTTGCCGCTGTAGTCGCGCGTGTCGTAAATGAGGATGCCGGTCAGCAACTTGGTTTCGGGATGCTGGTGGTCGACGCGGATGCTCATGTTCTCTATTCCGTTGAAAAACAAGCCGTCCTTGAATTCGAGACTTTGCTTTTGCTGGCGGATGTCGTAGAGCAGCGAGTAGATCTGCTTGGTGGAGTAAGGCACCAGGTTGTTGGCCACAAAGAAGCTGCTCACGGCCACCACGGCGATCAGGATCGCAACGGGCTGGAGTATCCGGGGCAGCGACATACCCGCCGATTTCATCGCCAGGAGTTCGTAGTTTTCGCCCAGGTTGCCCAGCGTCATGATGGCGGCCAGCAGCGTCGCCAGGGGCAAGCCCATGGGGATCAGCGTGCAGGAGGCGTAGAACATCAGTTCGAAAATCACGTCCATTCCCAGGCCCTTGCCCACCAGTTCGTCGATGTAACGCCACATGAACTGCATCAGCAGGACGAACATCACGATGAAGAACGTGAGGACCATCGGGCCTAAATAGGACTTGAGGATGAGCTTATGGACGGTTTTCATGCTGAGCGACGACGCTTTTTGCCCCACAAAGGTACTATTTTTACAACAAGAAGCGCTGCGGCCAATGCAAATATCGCTGCCGCCCCCGCCGGGATATCGAGGCGGTATCCCGCGTAGAGCCCGGCCAAATTTCCTGCCATAGCCACCAGGGGTGCGATAAAAGTGATGCGGCGGTAGGATTTAGTGAACGAATTGACGATCACCGCCGGGATCGTCAGCAGCGAGATCAGCAGCATGATACCCACTACGCGGATGGCCAGCACGATCGTCGTGGCGGTCAGCAGGGCCATCACGATCGATACCGTGCGCACGGGCACCCCGGCAGCGGCAGCGAATTCGCGGTCGAAGGCCACGAACATCACCTGCCGCAGAAAAAATGTTACGAACACCACCAGCGCGACATCCAATGCCAGCAAACCATAAATGCCCTCCGGAGTGACTGTCAGGATGTTGCCGAACAGAAAGCTCATCAGGTTGGGGGCATACCCCGGGGTGAGGTAGATAAAGATGATCCCCAGCGCCATACCCACGGACCAGATGATCCCGATGACCGAATCCTCGCGGATGCGCCCGCGGTCCGAGGCGACCTCGATGCCCACGGCCGAAAGCAGCGCGAAGACCAGCGCCCCGAGCGTGGGGTTGATACCCAGGTAGTAGGCGATGCCGATCCCGCCGAACGACGAGTGGGTGATCCCGCCGCTGAGGAACACCTGGCGGCGGGCGACGACATACGTTCCGACGATACCCAGCGCGATGCCCGAAAGCAGCGACGCGATCAGGGCGTTGGTGAGGAAATTGTATTTAATTATCTGTTCGATAAACGAAAACATGGGATCGCGGTGAATTTAACCCGCAAATTTAACCCTTTTTCTCGTAATCTTCTTAATTTTGTCGGCTAATATTACCGGAATGGCCTCGAAACGCAAAGTCAGTTTCCATACGCTCGGCTGCAAGCTGAATTTCTCGGAAAGTTCGGCCCTGGCCCGTCAGTTCGTGGCGGGCGGGTTCGAACGCGCGACCTCGTCGTCGGGTGCTGATATCTGTGTGATAAACAGTTGCACGGTCACCGCGCAGGCCGATAAGAAGTGCCGCAACCTGATCCGCAAGATAGCCCGCACGAACCCCGGGGCGATCATCGCCGTGACGGGGTGCTACGCCCAGCTGAATCCCGAGGCTGTGGCTGCGATCGAGGGGGTGGATATCGTGCTGGGTAACAAGAGCAAACAGGAGTTGTACGACCGTGTGGCGGCGCTTTCGGGTAAAGGGAGTGCGGGAATCTACAGTTGCGCCGCCGAAGAGCTGACCGGTTTTTTTGCCGCCTTCTCGAGCGGTGACCGGACGCGCTCGTTCCTCAAGGTCCAGGACGGATGCGACTACAAATGCGCCTATTGCGCCATACCGTATGCCCGCGGGGCGAGCCGCAACATCCCGGCCCGGGAGGTCGTGGCCCAGGCCCGCGAGATCGCTCGCGGAGGACAGCGCGAAATAGTCCTCACGGGGATCAACACCGGCGATTTCGGACACACGACCGGCGAGCGGTTCATTGACCTGTTGCGCGAACTCGACCGTGTCGAAGGGATCGATCGTTACCGCATCTCGTCGATCGAACCCAACCTGCTCACCGACGAGATCATCTCGTTTACGGCTTCGTCGGATAAATTTATGCCCCACTTCCATATTCCGCTCCAGAGCGGGTGCGATGCGGTGCTGGCGCGTATGCGGCGGCGCTACACAACGGAGCAATTCGCCGCGCGGATCGAACGTGTGCGCGACCTGGTTCCCCGTGCGTTTGTCGGCATCGACCTGATCGCCGGTTTCCCGGGCGAGAGTGCCGGGGATTTCGAGGCGACGGTGGAATTCTTGCGCCGCATCGCCCCGGCTTACCTGCACGTCTTCCCCTACTCGATCCGCGAAGGTACGCCGGCAGCCGGTTTCGAAGATCAAGTATCGCATGAAGAAAAAGCACGCAGGGTGCAAGTAATAAATGATTTGTGTGCCGAACTATACCGCGATTTTTGTTCGGCGGCATTGGGGTCCACGGCCGGGGTTTTGTTCGAAAGCACCCAGCGGGGCGGGATGATGTGCGGCTTTACGGATAATTATATCAAGGTCGAAGCGCCCTACGACCGCTCGCGTGTGGGGCGTGTGGGCCGGGTGAAATTGGAATCGTTGACCCCGGAGGGAAATATTCGGGGCTCGGTTCTTGAATAATCGGCAAGGTTTCCATATATTTGTATGTTTAAGAGTCATTATTCATGATAGGAATACGTAAAAAAATCATAACGGGCTTTCTCGCACTGGCATTCCTGCTCTTTTTTGCGGGGATCATCTCGTTTCTGGAACTCAACCGCCTGACCCGCGCGACGAACAACATCCTCGAGACCAGTTCGCGTAACATGAAGTACGCCAAGGAGATGCTCGATGCCGTGCAGGACCAGAACACCGCCCTGATCCAGATGGTCGTGTTCGACGAATGGGACTACGACTCGCTCTACATGGGTGCCCGCATGGATTTCGATGCCGCCCTGGCCGAGATCACCGTTACGATCCGCGACCTCTCGGAACTGGATTCGATCTACACCGCCCGCGAGCGCTACGACCGGGTGGTGAACGCCTACCTGGCGGGGAACCGCCAGCAGGATGCCGATTGGTTTGTAAGCGTCTACCGCACTTCCTATTACGATCTCACTTCGTCCATCAAGGCCTACCTCGTTTCGTCGCAAAGCCGCCTGGGGGCCAAAGCCCGCCAACTCGAAAGCAACGCCTACCGCGCCATCACGCCGAGCATCATCGCCATTTCGGTGGCCCTGCTGATCATCTTCATGTTCCTGCTGCTCATAGACCTTTATTACGTGCGCCCCACCCTGAAGATCAACCGGGGGTTGCAGAATTACATCAATTCGCGCGTGCCGTTCGAGGTGAAGATGGAGGGCAAGGACGAGATCATGAAACTGAAGGAAGGCGTCGAGACGCTGATCAACATGTATAAGAACAAGAAAACGGAATAATTTTCGAAACCAGCCCGGGCCGTGCGCAGTAAGGTAGTGATGAGATACATGGGAATGGTGCTGCTGCTGGACGCAGGGTTCATGCTGCTGTCGGCGCTGGTTTCCTTTGCCAATCACATGGATACGGGGTTCTATCCGCTGCTGTTGTCGTTTACGCTCACGGCCCTGATCGGTGCTTTCCCCCTGATTTTCGTCGACCGCAGCGAGCAGATCACCAACAAGGAGGGGTATGTCATCGTGGTGGGTTCGTGGATCCTGTCGTCGTTCGTGGGGACTTTTCCGTATTTGCTCTGGGGCGGCGAGTTCGATTTTGTCAATTCGTGGTTCGAGAGCGTTTCGGGCTACACGACGACAGGCTCTACGATCCTGACCAACATCGAGGCCCTGCCGCGCGGACTGCTTTTCTGGCGTTCGTCAACCCACCTGCTGGGCGGTATGGGTGTGGTGATGTTTGCGCTGGTGGCCCTTCCGGCACTGGGGCGTACCAAAACAACGCTTTCGAGCGTGGAGCTCTCGCCGCTGGCCAAGGACAACTACCGCTACCGTACCCAACGCATGGTCGAGATCCTGCTGGTGGTGTACGTCGGTATGGTCGTTACCGAAACCGTGCTGCTGAAGATCGCCGGGATGACGTGGTTCGACTCGGTCAATACGGCTTTTTCGACCGTGGCGACGGGCGGGTTCAGTGTCCGCAACCAGAGCATAGCCTATTACAACAGCGCATTGATCGAATCGATCGTCATGTTGTTCATGTTCCTGTCGAGCATCCACTTCGGGATCATCTTCGCCACCCTGACGGGCAAGGCCAACAACATGTTCCGCTCGGAGGTGTGCCGCTATTACGCCGCCTGCCTGCTGGGCGGGGGGGCGATCATTGCCCTGAGCCTCTGGGGGGCGGGTTTGTACCCTACGTTCGGTTCTTCGCTGCGGTATTCCATGTTCCAGATCATGGCCTACGCATCGACAACGGGGTTTGCTACGGCAAACTGCAACCTGTGGACGCCGCTGGCCACCGCGATCCTGATCTTCATCAGTTTCCAGTGCGCCTGCGCGGGATCGACCGGCGGGGGGATCAAGGCCGACCGCATCCTTCTTTCGTTTAAGGTTTTACGCGCCAAAATATTGCAACAGCAACACCCCAATGCCATCATACGCATCAAACTGAACGGGGTGATCCAGGATAACGACATCGTCAATTTCGCCATGGTGTTTATCGTGATCTACATCATTTCGGTGATGATCGGCACGCTGATCGTCGCGGCATTCGGATTGGATATCATGACTTCGTTTACATGTATCCTCGCCTCGATGAGCAACATAGGCCCCGGTTTCGGGGTGGTCGGGTCGCAGGGGACGTACGCCTCGCTGCCCGATGCGGTCAAAATGACCTGCACGCTGTTTATGCTGCTGGGGCGTTTGGAGATATTCGGTTTTATCCAGTTGTTCCTGGTAAGTTGGTGGAAATAGAGAGTTCGGAATGAAGAAACAAATTACAATATCACTGGCCCTGGCCGTTTCGTTGCTTGCGCTGGCGCAGACACCGCATAAGCCTGTGGTCGCCCGGGTGGCCGGTCTGGAGCGCGACAGCGTCTATATGTCGCTGTTGGGCAAGGAGCAGGAGTTGTTGTCGCGGGAGGATTCGCTGGTCGGCGCATTGGCACAGGTCCGGGCCAAATT
>JAVBRR010000021.1:0-21970 GCA_031547705.1 Rikenellaceae bacterium
TCTCTTGTGTAAAAGAGAACCAGAAAACTTTTGGGAAAACTTCGTTTTCTGATATTTACATTACTGTACCTTATAAAGGTTGTGGGGAGGGGGCTTGACCCCCTCACCACAACCTTTTTGGGTAGAACAAAGTAACCATGAGAAACGAAGTTTCTCCAAAAATTCTTTGGTTCTTTCTTATAAGAAAGAACACATAAGAAACAGACGTAAAATACTATACAGTTACCTTACTTAAAACTCGACCAGGGCGTGGCCGGTCATTTCGCTGGGGGGTGTGAGGCCCAGGAGTTTGAGGGCTGTGGGGGCGACGTCGGCCAGGACGCCGTCGTGGACGGCGCGCACGCGGTCCGAAACGACGATGATGGGCACGGGGTTGAGCGAATGGGCTGTGTTGGGCGAGCCGTCGGGGTTGAGCGCGTAGTCGGCGTTGCCGTGGTCGGCGATAATGATCACCTCGTAGCCGTTGCGTTTGGCGGCCTCGACCACGTCCTTGACACAGGCGTCGACTGCCTGCACCGCCTGGATGATGGCCTCGTAGACACCCGTGTGGCCCACCATATCGCCGTTGGCGAAGTTCAGGGCGATGAAGTCGAACTTGCCCGTGTCGAGCGCCCCGACCAGGGCGTCGCGCACTTCGTAGGCGCTCATCTCGGGTTTGAGGTCGTAGGTGGCGACCTTGGGCGAGGCGATCAGGATGCGCTCCTCGTCGGGGAATTTCTCCTCGCGCCCGCCGTTGAGGAAGAAGGTGACGTGGGCGTATTTCTCGGTTTCGGCGATGCGCAGCTGGCAAAGCCCCTGGGCCGAGATGAATTCGCCGATCGTGTTGTGGACGTTGTCCTTGTCGAAAAGGATGTGCAGCCCTTTGAAGGTCGCGTCGTAGGGCGTCATCGTGCAGTAGTAGAGCGGCAGGGTCTTCATCCCCTGCTCGGGCATGTCCTGCTGGGTGAGCACGACGGTGAGCTCCTTGGCGCGGTCGTTGCGGAAGTTGAAAAAGATCACCACGTCGCCCTCCTGGAGCGTCCCGACGGGTTTGCCGGCGGCGTCGACCGCGGTGATGGGTTTGATGAACTCGTCGGTCACCCCGGCGTCGTAGGATTGCTGCACCGCGGCGACCATATCGGTGGCCGGAGCGCCCTTGCCGCTGACCAGCAGGTCGTAGGCCTCGCGGACGCGTTCCCAGCGCTTGTCGCGGTCCATGGCGTAGTAGCGGCCGATGATCGAGGCGATCCTGCCTGTGGAGTTGGCCAGGTGCTTCCCGAGCAACTCGATAAATCCCTTGCCGCTGCGGGGGTCGGTGTCGCGGCCGTCCATAAAGCAGTGGACCCACGTGTCGGCCACGCCGTAGGTCTTCGACACGTCGCACAGTTTGAACAGGTGGTCGAGCGAGGAGTGTACCCCGCCGTCGGAGACCAGCCCCATCAGGTGGACGGCCTTGCCGTTCTTCACAGCGTACTCGAAAGCGGCCTTCACCTCGGGGTTGTCGACGATCGAGTTGTCGCGGCAGGCGCGGTTGATCTTCACCAGGTCCTGGAACACGACCCTCCCGGCGCCGATGTTCAGGTGCCCCACCTCGGAATTCCCCATCTGGCCGTCGGGCAGCCCCACGTTCTCGCCCGAAGTGAGCAGCTTCGCATGGGGGTACCTGTCCCACAAAGAGTTCATATAGTGCGGATGGGCAGAAAAAATGGCGTCGTCCTTGGCGTGGTCGCCGATCCCCCAACCATCGAGGATCATCAACAATACTTTGTTTTTCATCGAGTTGAAATTTTATTGCAGCTTTACTTTTATCATTTCGGCGGCGCTGAGGATCGCTTTTTCGATGCCTTCGGGGCGTTTGCCGCCCGCCGTGGCGAAGAAGGGCTGGCCTCCGCCTCCGCCTTCGATCTCTTTTGCGGCGGCGCGCACCACTTCGGCCGCGTTGACGCCTGCGTTCACTATCTCGTCGCCCAGGGTCACGGCGAGCGAAACCTTGCCTTCGTACACCGAGCCGATCACCAGCGCCAGGCGCGGGTAGTTGTTCCTCAGGCCGAGCGCGATATCCTTGACCGCCTCGGCGGGGGCGTCGATCTGGCGGGCGTAGAACACCACACCGTTGTCGTCGGGGATCATCTCCTGGGCGATCATCTCGCGCAAGCGCACCGTCTTCTCGCGGCGCGACTCCTCGAGTTCATGGCGCAGGGACTCGTTGTCGTCGAACATCTTCTTGACCGCCTGCACCACCGAGGGGTTGCTCAGGAAGCCCTGCAACTCGCGCAGGATATCCTCGTAGGTGTAGACCCGCTCCAGGGCGCGGGCCCCGGTTACGGCTTCGATGCGCCTCACACCGGCCGATATAGCGCTCTCGCTCAAGATCATGAACAGTCCGATCTGCCCCGTGGCAGCGGCGTGCGTCCCTCCGCACAGTTCAACAGACGTGCCAAAGCGCACCACGCGCACGCGGTCACCGTATTTTTCGCCGAACAGCATCATCGCTCCGCTCTCGCGGGCGCGGTCGATCGGGCATTCGCGCTGCTCGTCCAGGGGAAGGTTGGCGCGGATCCCGGCGTTGACGATTCGTTCGACCTCGCGCAGCTGCTGGTCGGTAACCTTCTGGAAATGCGAGAAGTCGAAGCGCAGGTAGTCGGCCGTGACGAGCGAGCCTTTCTGCTCGACGTGGCTGCCCAACACCGTGCGCAGGGCCTCGTGCATCAGGTGGGTGGCCGTGTGGTTGTTGGCCGTCTGGATGCGGCGGGTGGCGTCGACCACGCCGGTGAATTCCGCCGACGGATCGTCGGGCAACGTATTGGCAATGTGCACCGTGAGGTTGTTTTCCTTGCGGGTGTCGGTTATCGCGATGCGCCCGCCCGCCGATTCGATGTAGCCGCTGTCGCCGGCCTGGCCGCCCGAGTTGCCATAGAACGGCGTGCGGTCGAAAACGAGCTGGTAATAGGTTTTATCCTTGGCCGTCACCTGGCGGTAACGGGCGATGTGCAGGGGTTGGGTCAGCGTGTCGTAGCCCGTAAAAACGCTTTCGGCCACGGGGGTGATCTCCACCCAGTCGCCCGTGTCGACCGCCGCGGCCCCGCGCGAACGCTCCTTCTGGGCCTGCAGCTCGCGCTCGAAGACCTCGAGGTCGACCTCCATGCCGCCCTCGCGGGCGATAAGTTCCGTGAGGTCGATCGGGAAGCCGAAGGTGTCGTAGAGCAGGAAGGCGTCGGTGCCCCCGATCGCTTTGCGGCCCTCGGCCTGCGCCTTTTTCATCACGTTGTCGAGCAGGTTGATCCCCGTGGCGAGGGTCTTGAGGAAGGCGTTCTCTTCCTCCTGTATCACGCTGGTTATGAGGGCTTGTTGCGCCTTCAGTTCGGGGAACTGGTGCCCCATCTGCGCGGCGAGCACCTCGACCAGGCGGCAGATGAAAGGCTCGTTGAAACCGAGGTAGGTGTAGCCGTAACGCACCGCGCGGCGCCGGATGCGGCGGATGACGTAGCCCGCCTTGACGTTCGAGGGCAGCTGTCCGTCGGCGATCGAGAAGGCGATGGCGCGCAGGTGGTCGGCGATGACGCGCATCGCGATATCGGCCTTGGGGTCGGCGCCGTAAACCTTGCCGCACAGCTCCGAAAGGCGGGTGATGACGGGTTGGAAGACGTCGGTGTCGTAGTTGCTCTGCTTGCCCTGGAGCACCATGCAAAGGCGTTCGAAGCCCATCCCCGTGTCGACGTGGTTGGCGGGCAGTGGTTCGAGCGAACCGATGGCCTTGCGGTTGAACTGCATGAAGACCAAGTTCCATATCTCGATCAACAGGTGGTGTCCCTCGTTGACCAGTTCGCGCCCGGGTTTCGTAGCGCGCTCGGCGTCGCTGCGCAGGTCGAAATGCACCTCGCTGCAGGGGCCGCAGGGGCCCGTTTCGCCCATCTCCCAGAAGTTGTCCTTGCGGTTCCCGAGGATGATGTGGTCGTCGGGCAGGTATTGCTTCCAGAGCGCGTAGGCTTCCTCGTCGCGCGGCACGCCCTCCGAGGGGCTGCCCTCGAAGATCGTGGCGTAGATGCGGTCGGCGGGCAGGCCGTAGACCTTCACCAGCAGTTCCCACGCCCAGTCGATGGCCTCGCGCTTGAAGTAGTCGCCGAACGACCAGTTGCCCAGCATCTCGAACATCGTGTGGTGGTAGGTATCGTGGCCCACCTCTTCCAGGTCGTTGTGCTTGCCCGAAACGCGCAGGCATTTCTGGGTGTCGGCAACCCTTTTCGACACGATGGGGGCGTTGCCCAGGAAGAGGTCCTTGAACTGGTTCATGCCCGCGTTGGTGAACATCAGCGTGGGGTCGTTCTTGACCACCATGGGCGCCGAGGGCACAATGGCGTGGCTTTTGCTGCGGAAGAATTCGAGGAATGTTTCGCGTATCTGGTTCGAGTTCATTTCGATAACGATTGATTTTGATGGTTTTGCCGCAGCGCAATAATCTGCCGCGCGCGGGCGTTATATGGTTCCAGGGTTGCAAAATTACACATTTTTGAATAATTTTGCCCGCAACAGCGCGACATTTCCACCCGATGGCCAAAAAAGAGTACAAGTTCAACCCCCAGACCCTCACCTACGAGGTGGTCACGGCCCCCTTCCGGATGCGGTTCTACCGCGGTCTGCGCAAAATACTCATCGGGTTTATCCTCGCCTCGATCGTCAATTTCGCCTTCTCGTATTTTTTCTACACCCCGAAAATGTACCGCATCAGCCGCGAGAACGCCGAGATCGTCATGAAATACGACCTGCTCCAGGACAAAATTGCGGCGATGACCCGGAAGATCGCCGAGATCAAACACCGCGACCACGTGGTCTACCGCCCCCTGTTCGGCACCGACACCCTCTCGATCGCGGGGATTTACACGCCCTACCCCGCCTTGAAATACCAGGCCCTGCGCACCGACCACTTCGCGCCGCTGATGCTCTCGGCCTGGGAATCGCTCGACGCGGCGGCCCGGCTGCTCTACCTCGAATCGCGCTCGCTCGACGAACTGCAACTCCTGTCGAAGGACAAGGAGAAAAGGGCCGTTTCGATCCCCGCCATCTGGCCCATCGACCGGCGCGAACTGCGCGGCCACATCGGCGCCTTCGGGGGACGCAACCACCCCATCCTGGGACGCTACCTGATGCACGAAGGGGTCGACTTCGGATCGCGCAACGGGGCGGCGGTCTACGCCACGGGCAACGGACGCGTGGTGCTGGACAACAACGCCGGGCGCGGCTACGGGCTGCAGGTGCTCGTCGACCACGGCTTCGGCTACAAAACCCGCTACGCCCACCTGAGCAAGATCCTCGTCACCCCCGGCCAGTTCGTCGTGCGGGGCGAGAAGATCGGCGAAGTGGGCAACACGGGACGCTCCACGGGCCCCCACCTCCACTACGAGGTGATCTACATGGGCAAACACGTCAACCCGGTGAACTATTTCCGCCGCGACATGGACGAAGACGATTTCCGCGAAATCATCGAATCGGCCAAGGCGACCACTTACGAAGAATAATACGACGATGGCTGTCACCCCCCGCGAAACACCCCCCTGGCTCCGGCCGCGACGCAGGTTCCAACTGCTCGTGACACGGCTGATGGTCCACCTGTTCGGGTGGGTGGGGCTGGCCACGCTGCTGTACATCGGTTTTTCGTTCCTGTTCGACACCCCGGTCGAGTACCGCCTCAAACAGTCGACGGCCATGCTCCGCGAGCAATACAAGCAACTCAACCTGCGCTACGACACCCTCAACGAGGTACTCCAAAACGTCGTCGAACGCGACCGCAACGTCTTCAAAACCCTCTTCGAAGCCGAGCCCTACACCTTCGACTCGCAGTTCGAGGCCGAGCGCCTGGCCACCTACGAAAAACTCCTCACCAAGACCAACAAGGAGCTCGGCAAGGACTTTTTCAACAAGACCTCGGCGCTGGACAAAAACATCGGCCGGCTGCGCATCTCCTACGACCGCCTGGCCGAGGGCATCGAATCGGCCCTGGAGACGGCCGACGAAATTCCGGCCATACAACCCGTTATCAACAAGGATCTTACGCTATTAACAGCCTCCTACGGCCTGCGTATACACCCCTTTTACAAAACCCTCACGCCCCACCACGGCGTGGACTACACCGTGCCCGAGGGCTCACGCGTATTCGCCACGGCCGACGGGACGGTGAAGGACATCTCGTCGCGCAACACTTCCTCGGGGCTGACCGTGACGCTCGCCCACGGCAACGGCTACGAAACCTCCTACAGCCACCTCAGCCGCGCCAACGTCAAAAAGGGCGAAACGGTGCGCCGCGGCGACATCATCGCCCTGACAGGCAACACGGGCCTCTCGCTGGCACCCCACCTCCACTACGAGGTGCGCCACAACGGGCTGCGGGTCGACCCGATACATTATTTCTTTATGGAGCTGTCACCCGCTCAGTATCAACGCATTATGCGTATCGCCCAATCGGGGATGCAGTCGTTCGATTAGTTTTAATAAATAATTTATTTGGTAATCGTGTAAAAAGCATTACCTTTGTCGCCACATCGCGGGGTGGAGCAGTTGGCAGCTCGTTGGGCTCATAACCCAAAGGTCGGAGGTTCGAGTCCTTCCCCCGCTACTAAAAAACCGAAAGCCCCCTTAATGGGGGCTTTCGATTTTTTGTTTTCGGAGGGGAAGAGGATGAGAACCGCGGGTTCGGACCGACGCCGGAGCGAGGGCAGAGGCTGCCCGCAGACTATGCCGGGCGACAAGGAGAAAAACGAGCGGTAATGCCGCGAAGTTAGTCCTCCGCCGCGACCAAATCAGATTCAACCTTCAAATATTCTTTTACCATGCGCTTGGCAAATAGATAAACCATAATACAAAGCACCCCTGCAATCCCCTGCATAATCGTGGCGGCGAGGAATCCTTCCCCCGTATTGGGATCCACCGCTCTACCCGCCTGAAAGGACATCCTTCCCACGATAAAAGAGATAATAGTAAAAGTCCACCATTTATCAATATTTGACAGCGACAGATGATTCGTTTTGACAAAAAGATCTTTAACAACTTGATACGGGCGAAAGAAGTTCCATATCGGAATAAACCATCCGCCTACCGACCACCATACAGGAAATCTTAACACGACCCCCCTGTCGTGCAAACGTCCATATGAAACCCTTAGCCATATGATGAGTATTATATAAAATATAATCGAGATAATAAATGACAACCCTCCGGTTATGGTTTCTGTTACATCGCTCAATTTGGCTACCCAATCCGCAACACCCAAATTTATCTTGATTATCATAATGACAATAACCAGAAACAGGCTGGATAAAACGGATAAAATACTCATCGCGATGCCAATATTCGCACCTTTGACCACAGAAGCAGATTCATCTTTCATAAGTTGATAGTAATGATTAATTTGCTATTACGAAAGTAATCAAATTTTAAAAAATCTCCCACAAACC
The DNA here is from genome assembly GCA_031547705.1 of Rikenellaceae bacterium. Taxonomy (GTDB): domain Bacteria; phylum Bacteroidota; class Bacteroidia; order Bacteroidales; family Rikenellaceae; genus JAVBMJ01. The sequence goes on from JAVBRR010000021.1 coordinate 7,425, forward strand.
GGTTCAATAAATCATTCTCCCGCTTTTTTCTTTATTTTTGCAGGACAAGAACCTAAAAAACAGAACAGATGCAGAAAGTTGTTGTAATTTGTATTGCGGTCGTTTTGAGCATGGGCGCCCTGGCGCAGAACCCCGCCAAATGGACGGACCAGGAGGTGAAATCGTGGTACGAGACGAAAGAGTGGGCGGGTGGCTGTCCCTACGAGCCGGACAGCTCGATCGACATCCGGAAGTTTGCCGTCAGCTATTTCGCCTACCGGGAGGCGTGGGACAAGGTGTTCGCATTTTTCAAGGACAACGACCTGCAGAACCTGGAGTTACGGCGTTACGAGATCGACGGCGACCGGATTTTCGCCAACGTGTCGGATGCCCTGACGCGCGACCTCGATAAGACGAACTGCGAGGTGCACCTGAAAATCATCGACATCCAATTTGCCGTGCGCGGGACGGAAGGGTTCGGCCTCAGCAGCCAGGTGGGCAGCAAGATCGTAAGGGCGTACGACCCCGTGAAGGATGTGATGCTGCTTGTGCCCGGGGATGAAAAGGTCGTGGCATCCGGGCCGACCCGTTTCTTCGTCTTTTTCCCCGGGGATCCGCACAGGCCCAACATGACCGTGGGTGAGAAGTCGCAGGTCAAAAAGGTCGTCGTGAAGATCAGGACGGAGTAATCGTTCGCTCAATGGGCTATTGATAGGGTTCGGAAATTCCGAACCCTATTTTCTTGCGCAACATTTGCACACCCTACCCCCGGACGTAAGGCAGGGTGAAGACAAAGCGGCAGCCGGTGGTGTAGTCCGCGTCGAGGGTCAGGTCGCCGCCCATCTTCTGGGCCAGCAGGCGGCAGATAGCCAGCCCCAGGCCCGAGCCCTGGGCGAAATTGTCGATCTTCACAAAGCGCTGGAACACCTCCTCCCGCTTGTCGGCGGGGATGCCGGGGCCGGTGTCGGTGACGGTGAATACGATGCGGCGGCGGTTTTCGGACAGGTCGCAGGTGAGCGTAATGCCGCCACGCGAGGTGGCCTTAGCGGCGTTGTGCAGCAGGTTGAAGAGCACCTGCGAGATGCGTTCGCCGTTGGAATAGGCGATAAACTCCTCGCAACCGGGAAGGAAGTCGAGTTTCACCCCGGGTTGGAGATAAGGCTGGATAGCCTTCATGCTGTCGCTGCAGCAGAGGTTGACATCCACATCGGCCAGGTCCATCACCTTGCCCGCATCCAGGTCGGACATATCGAGCACGTCGTCGATCAGTTTGAGCAGCGTGCGGTTGTTCTCCATGATGATCGAAACGTACTGCCGGCCTTCGCTCTCGGGGCCGAGCATCTCGGCGAGCAACTGCGAAAAACCGACGATCGAGTTCAGCGGCGTGCGGATCTCGTGGGTCATGTTGCGGATGAAGATGCTCTTCATGGCGCTGGCCTGCTCGGCGGCCTCCTTGGCTACCGAAAGTTTCTCCTCCGACTCGGTCAGGCTGGCATTCTTCTGGATCAATTGTGTTTCTGAGCTTTTCAACTGCTTGTTCAGGCGCGAGACCCGGTAGAGGAAAGCGGCGAGCACGCCCAGGCAGACGGCAAGGAGCAGGATGATGTTGCGGATGTAGCGCAATTGGCTCTCTTTGGCCTGCAGGGCCAGTTCGTTCTTCTCGGCGTGGAGCTTCTCGACGTCGAGCAGGGCGGAAAATTCGCCCGAGGCGTTCACCTCGTTGACCACATCGACCGAATCCCGCAACTCTATATACTCCATCAGGTCTTTGGCCGACAAAGCCATGTCGCCCTTGATGTAATAGAGTTTCCCGCGCTCCCTGAGCTTGTTCAAAGCCATGCCTTCCTCGCCCAGCCGCTCCTGTTCGTCGTACTTGCGGTCCAGGGCCTCGAGGGCTTTGGCGTACTGCCGGGTATGGTAATAGTAGGAGTATTCGGCCGTGTAAAATGTTTTGCGATTGGAAGCCAGGCGTTTGTCGGTTGCGAACATATCCCGGATCTGCTGCAGGTATTCGTACGCCTTGTCCGTTTGACCGAGCAACAGGTAGTAACGCATGTAGGTCTGGAGGCAAATAGCCTGGTGGTAGCCCGTGACGGCGGTGGATTCGGCTTTCTGCAACGCTTCGAGAGCCTTGTCCATCTCTTTGATGTCCAGATAATAGTCGGCGATGTTGTCGTAGGCCAGCGAAATGTTGTAGCGGTCCAGGTCGTAGGTTTCGATCAGCTCCACCTCCTTGAGCCTCGATTCGTAGACCTGTTTGATCAATCCACGGGTTTTGTAGATGGTAGCCAGCGTATTGTAGCAGTTGGCCAACCCCTCCTTGTCGTCCATGCGCATCGCCTCTTTCAGCATTTTGTCGGATTCGTAGAGGGCGGTGTTGAGCTTCCCGTTTTTGATGTAAAACTGGATCTGGCGTTTGCCCCAGACGAAGAAATAATACTTGGACTGCTTGGTCCGAGCGGCAAACTCCTTGACCCGGTCGGTATGGGCTACGATGCTGTCCTCCTCGCCCCGGTAGTAATAGTAATCGAGCTTGGTGCACAACGCCACGGCCTGCATCCGCTGGTCGCCCTTTTCGCCGGCCATGCGGAAAAGCGTGTCGGCCATGGCCAGCACAACAGGCGACTGTAAATTTTCCTTGCAAAGCTGCTGGTAGGCATACAGGGCGCTGTCCACCTTGAAATCTTCGGCTTCCTTGTTCTGCGCAGCGGAGGCAAAGGTGCACAAAAGGGCGGATAGGACCAGAATTACTATTTTAGAGCTCTTGGATATCATCGGGGTCTCCTGTTTAAAGGTACAATTTTAGCAATAATTCGGCAAATCGGCAAGGGTAAACAGGCGCAAAACCTTGTTTTAACGAAATTTTTATCGGTCGCGGCCCGCAAAAATCCTTTCGGGCTCATCCGCCGATTTTTAACTCCGCGCGATCTTTTGTGCGTTTTTTGCATTAACTTTGGATTCGCGATGACAGTTCCGGCAAAAAATATCCTCTCCATACTGGCGCTTTCGGTCATGTTCCACGGGACATTGCAGGGAGCGCTTCGTGCGGACAGCGTGCAACTGCACCGGGACTCGCTCCTCCACACCCGCGAAACCCCCCGCACCAAGCGCTTCTACGACAGCCTCGAATCGCAATCCACCCGCCGGGCCATCCCGCGGATCCTCTACAACTCGCTCTTTGTCCGCCCCACCGACAACCCGCTCGCCCCGCCGACCGACGAAAGCCGGAGTTACGCCGCCTACGACGGACGGGAGATCGCCGAGATCGTCATCGCGCGCAACAACGTCTTCGAGGAAGGAGGCAAGTTCCTGGAACGCACCGCCAACAGCCTCCACGTCATCACGCGCGAAAACGTCATCCGGCGCGACCTGCTTTTCCGCACAGGCGAGCGCCTCGACCCCGAGCTGGTCATAGCCAACGAGCAGCACCTGCGCCAGCGCCCCTATATCTACGAAGCCCAGACCTTTATCGAACCCCTCGACGAGGACACCACGCGCCTGAAAGTGGTGGTCTACATCCGCGACAGCTGGACCATCAGCGTCTACGCCAACGCCTCGCTCGACGGGCGCACCACGGTCGGGGTCTACGACGCCAACCTCTTCGGGTCGGGAACGCGCCTCGACATAGCCACCAACTTCGACTGGAAACCGTGGGAATACGGCGGCAACCGCTTCGAATACAGCTACCCCAACATCCTCGGGAGCTTTATCTCGGCCCATTTCGTGGCGGGGCGCAAGTTCGACTACTCCGACCTGAGCGCTTCGGTGGCCAAGGAGTTCCTGCGTCCCACGGACTATGCCTTAGGCGCCTCCTACTCGGACTACCACCAGCCCCAGTACCTGATCGCGACCGACACCGTGGCGGACATCCGCGCACGCATAGCCGACCTGTGGGGCGGCGGGTCGTTCCTCCTGCCGGGCACCCGCACCAGCGTCTATTTCGCCGGGCGGTTCACCCGCAACGAATTCGACAAACGCCCCGAAACCAACGCCGGGCTCAACCCCGCCTTCCACAACGAACGCCAGTGGCTCGCCTCGGTGGGCCTCTACCGCGAGCGCTTCCTGACGGCCAACCTGATCTATGGTTATGGTTTCAAAGAGTATATGGCCGCCGGCCACCGCGCGGAACTGGTCGGGGGTTACGTGTCGGGCGAATTCACCGACCGGTGGTACCTGGGGTTGGATTACGCGCGGGGTGGGTTCCTGCGGGCCGGCTACCTGGGGTTTTACGCCGGGATCGGCAGCTACGTCGACATCCCCGAGGGGGGCTGGAGCCAGAGCGCGGCCCGGGCCTCGGTGCTCTACTTCTCGAACCTGCTGGGCAAAGGGCGCACCCGGCTGCGCCAGTTCGTCGAACTGAGCCACCTGCGGGGCTGGAACCGCCTGGCCGGCGAAGGGGAGCAGGTGGCCTTCACGCGCGAAACGGGCCTCACGACCCTCGACGCCAAACTCCACGGCACCACGCGCACAACCCTCAACACCGAAACGGTGGTCTTCACCCCGCTCAACCCCCTGGGTTTCCGCATCGCCCTGTTCGGATTCGCCGACTTCGGGCTGATCGGCCCCCACGGCTCGCCTTTTCGCAACAACTTTTACTCCACCTTCGGATTCGGCATCCGGATGCGAAACGAACGCTTGATATTCAATACGATACAGATAAGATTGGGGCTGGCCCTCGGACGCGGGGGACTGGTTGACAACCAGTACATCACCGTGTCGAGCGAACAGCGCATCGATCCCGTGCGCTACATCCCGACGCGCCCGGCTACGGTGGAATTCATTTATTTAATTGGCGGTTCAAAACACGGCCGCGCCACCCGAAAGGTGGCGCGGCCAGACGCGCTTCCGGACGGGTTTTCCTGTTACCCGATCGCGCCTTTATACCATAGCCTTTATCAATGTTTCATCGCAAATTTCATATTACAAAGATCTTTAAAAATATCCCTTTTGACACTGACACATTTGTCTATGAAGGAACTTTTACTTAAATTTGTCATTGTTAAACATAAGCGCGGCGCCCTGGATAGGGTGCCGCGCTTGATATTATATTATTCTCAACACAAAACTGTGTATAGCTTGCGTCGGATTTACGGGCAAAAAAGACCACCCGTAAAGATGGCATGCGATATGCGCAGCCAGGTTTTAACCTTTTACGGCGATGGTCTCGATCTCGATTCGCGCGCCCAGGGGCAGCCTGGCTACCTGGTAGCAGACGCGGGCGGGCATTTCGGCGGTGTAGTAGCGGGCGTAGACGGCGTTCATCGCGGCAAAGTCGTCCATATCGGCCAGCAGGACGGTCGATTTGACCACATCGGCGCGCGTGTAACCGGCGGCGGAAAGGATCGCCGTGACGTTCTCCAGGCAGCAGGCCGTCTGCGCCTCGATGCCCTCGGGGATCGCACCGCTCGAAGGATCAAGGGGCAGCTGGCCCGAGATATAGAGCGTTCCCCCGGCTTCGACCGCCTGGGAATAGGGACCTGCCGCTGCCGGGGCAGCCAGGGCTGTGATGATCTTTTTCATATCCCAAAGGTAGTAATAATCCATAATTTTTCTAACTTTACACCCGAAAACACCGTATAACGATGAAAAATCTCCTGATCATAGCCTTCGCAGCGCTCGTCGCGGGTTGCTGCCCGTGCCACAACGCGGCCAAGGCCACCAAGCCCCTCGTGGGGACCACCTGGAAGCTGATCCAGGTCGAAGGGCGCACCTTCGCCGCGGGCGACGGGTATTATGTCGTCCTGTGGGACAACCTGAAGATGACCGGCAAGACCGCCCACAGCGACCTGGTGGGCCAGTACGCCACCACGGACGCCGGACGCCTGCAATTCTCCGCCGTGGCGTGCCGCGACACCGACTGCGACTACAACGAACAGGAGCAGAAATTCATCGACATACTCCTCTCCGTAGACCACTACCAGATGGACGGCGAGCTGATGCTCACCTTCCGCAACGGCGAGATGATAGCGGCATTCGAAGCACAGAAATAGATCGTGGGACGCATAACGATAAAGACTTTGCCGGCCGTGGTGTTGATCGCCACCTGGATCGTTATGCTCTCGATCGAACTTCTGCCCCACCACCACCATCCGGGCAGCGACGGCATCTGCCTCAACGCAATGCACTGCCAGGAATACGAGCACGAGCACCGCGGCGCGGATTGCTGCGAGCAGCAGGATAGCGACGACGCCTGCGCCGGCCACTCCCACGACCGGCAGAACGCCCCGTGCGCCGTGAAGCAGCTCTACCTGCTCAAGACCCAGGAACAGACCGCCCAGCACTTCACTTTCGCCGTACCGGTGGCGCTGTTGCCGCCCACGTTCGTGCCCGCCGACGGCAAACTGCTGCCCGCGACGGCAACCCTGCTCCCGCCCGACAAGCCCGACCGCACACCTGCCACACGGCTGTGTGTCGAATACATCGCCCGCGCCCTGCCGGCGAGGGCTTCCACCGTTTCATAGTTTTCGCAGCAGCCTACCGCGCTGCCACCCGCACCGTCCGTGTGCGGGGAGTTCATTTTGTTATACTTACAAACAGAAAACTATGAAAAAACCGATTTATATAATTATGATATTCTGCGCCCTGACGCTGGGGTGCAACCACGCCGGACACAACCACGCCGACCATGAAGCGGAAACCGCCGAAGGGCACGAAGGGCACAACCATGCAGGCCACGAGGGGCACAACCACGCGGCGGAAGTAGCCGAAACGAAGGCTGCCGAAGAGCAGCACGCCATAGACGAGATCATCTTTCCCGCCGAGCAGGCGCGCCGGGCGGGGCTCGAAACCGAAGAGGCGGCGCGCGGCGATTTCCGCTCGGTGATCCGCTGCTCGGGCGAGGTGCTCGGGGCCTCGGGCGACCGCGTGACGTTGAGCGCCACGGTGAGCGGCATCGTTTCACGGGGCGAGGTGACCCTCTCCGAAGGGGCTGCCGTAGGTGCAGGACGCGCGATCTTCTACATCTCGTCGAAGGGCCTGGCCCAGGGCGACCAGGTAGCCAAGGCGCACAACGCCTACCTCAAGGCCAAAGCCGACCGCGACCGCGCCGAAGGGCTCATCGCCGACCGGATCATCTCCGACCGCGAGTGGCAGGAGATCGACCTGGCCTACAAACAGGCCAAAACCGAATACGACGTCGTGGCAGGCGCCGACTCCGGGCGCGGGATGAAGATCTCCTCGCCCATCTCGGGCTACCTGACCGAAATGAACGTCGGCGCGGGCGACTACGTCGAAGTGGGCCAACCGCTGGGCGTGGTGTCGCAAAACAGGCGCCTGGTGCTGCGCGCCGAGGTGTCGCAACGCTACGCCGCACAGTTGCGGGGTGTGACCGGCGCGCGCTTCACTTCGGCCGACGGCAGCGAAACTTTCTCGCTGGATAAAATGGGCGGCCGCCTGCTATCGACCGGTACTCCATCGGCATCAACAGGTTACATGACTCCCGTGACGTTCGAATTCAACGCCACGGGCGGTGTGGTCCCCGGATCGCTGGTCGAGGTCTACCTGCTGGGTGCGCCCCGCAGCGGAGTGATCAGCGTCCCCAACACGGCGCTCACCGAGCAGCAGGGCGTGGTGTATGTCTACGTCCGCCTCGACGAGGAGGGCTACGAGAAACGCGAAGTGCGCCTCGGGTCCGGCGACGGCTTGCGCACCGAGATCCTCGCGGGCCTCGAGCCGGGCGAAAACGTAGTCGTCAAGGGCGCGGCGCAGGTCAAAATGGCCTCGGCGTCGGGCGAAATCCCCCACGGGCACAGCCATTGAGGCACAAAGTGTAAATCGTAAATTGTAAGCTATGTTTAATTACATCATAAAATACTCGCTCCAGAACCGGCTATTCGTCGTGGCGGTGGCGTCGCTGTTGGCGGCCGCCGGCTGCTGGATCGCCGCGCGGATGGAGGTCGACGTCTTTCCCGACCTGAACGCCCCCACGGTGGTGGTGATGACCGAAGCGCGCGGCATGGCGCCCGAGGAGGTCGAAAAATTGGTTACGTTCCCCGTCGAAACGGCCCTCAACGGCGCCACGGATGTCCGCCGCGTGCGGTCGACCTCGTCGACGGGTTTCTCGGTGGTGTGGGTCGAATTCGACTGGGGCACCGACATCTTCATCGCGCGCCAGATCGCGGCCGAAAAACTCGCCGCCGTAGGCGAAAGCCTGCCCGAAGGGGTCGGGGCGCCCACGATGGGGCCCCAGTCGTCGATCCTGGGCGAAATGATGATCGTGGGCCTCACGGCCGAGGAAACCTCGCTCGAAGAGCTGCGCACGCTGGCCGACTGGACCATCCGGCCACGCCTGCTCTCGACCGGCGGAGTGGCCCAGGTGGCGGTGATCGGCGGCGAGATCCGCGAATACCAGATCCTGCTCTCGCCGGCCAAAATGAAGCGCTACGGCACCACCCTCGACGAGGTGCTCGCCGCCACGCGCGACATGAACCGCAACGCCGCGGGCGGCGTGCTCTACCAGCATGGCAACGAATACATCGTCCGGGGGATGATCTCCACCGACGACGTGGAACAGATGGGCAAGGCCGTGGTGAAGAACTTCAACGGCGCCCCCGTGCTGCTCGAAGACATCGCAGAGATCCGCACGGGCTACAAAACCCCCAGGATCGGCACGGCCTCGGTGCGCGGACAGGAAGCGGTGCTGCTGACCGTCACCAAACAACCCGGCGCCAGCACGATCGACCTGACGGCCGGACTCGACCGGGCGCTCGAAGAACTCGCGCCGTCGCTGCCGGCGGATGTGGTGGTTTCGACCGACATTTTCCGCCAATCGCGCTTCATCGAGGCGTCGATCGGCAACATCCGCACAGCGCTGCTCGAAGGGGCGCTGTTCGTGGTGCTGGTGCTGCTGCTGTTCCTGATGAACGGGCGCGTGACGCTGATCTCGCTCGTGGCGCTGCCGCTGTCGCTGCTGGTGACGATCGTGGTGATGAAGGCCCTCGGGATGACGCTCAACACGATGAGCCTCGGGGGGATGGCCATCGCCGTGGGTTCGCTGGTCGACGACGCCATAATCGACGTCGAGAATACGCTCAAGCGGCTCCGGGCAAACCATTCGCTTCCACCCGGGGAGCGCCGTCCGGTATTCGATATCATCCTCGCGGCATCCAACGAGATCCGCTCGTCGATCATGCAGGCCACGATGATCACCATCATAGCCTTCCTGCCGCTGTTTTTCCTGAACGGAATGGAGGGGCTGATGCTCAAACCGTTGGGCATCGCATTCATCGTCGCGCTGTTCTCGTCGATGGTCGTCGCGATGACCCTCACCCCGGTGATGTGCTACTACATGATCACCGGCGAGCGGTCGCTGTCGGCCGACGCACGCAAACCCTTTGTCGCCGAATTCCTGGGCAAGTGGTACCGCCGGTCGCTGGACTGGGTGCTGGCCCACGGCCGGATCGTGCTGGGCGGCGTCGCGGCGCTGCTGGTTATGGCGGTGGTGATGTTCGCCACGCTGGGCAGCAGCTTCCTGCCGCCCTTCAACGAAGGGTCGCTGACGATCAACGTGAGCGCCATGCCGGGCATTTCGCTCGACGAATCGGACCGGATAGGCCGCATGGTCGAGGAGATCCTGCTCGAAATTCCCGAAATAACCACCGTGGCGCGCAAGACGGGCCGCGCGGAATTGGACGAACACGCCCTGGGGGTGAACGCCTCGGAGCTCGAGGCCCCCTTCACGCTCGGCAAACGCTCGCGCAGCGAGTTCATGGCCGACGTGCGCGAGCGCCTCGGGGTGCTCAAAGGGGTGAGCATCGAGCTGGGACAGCCCATATCGCACCGCATCGACGCCATGCTCTCGGGCACCAAAGCCAACATAGCCGTTAAGATCTTCGGTCCCGACCTGGGGCGCCTCTACTCGCTCGGCAAACAGGTGCAGCGGGCGATCGCAGGGGTCGAAGGCATCGCCGACGTAAATGTCGAGCAGCAGGTCGAAAGCCCGCAGCTCCAGATCGTTCCGCGCCGCGAAATGCTGGCGCGCTACGGCATCACGCTGCCCGAGCTGGCCGAGAACATCAACGTGGCCCTCGAAGGCGAGGCCGTCTCGCAGGTCTACACCGCCGGACGCGCCTTCGACCTGACGCTCAAGGTGGCCGACAGCGAACGCTCGACCGCCGAGCGGATCGGCAACCTGCTGGTTTCCACGGGCGACGGAGGCACCGTGCCGCTGGACTACGTGGCAAGCGTCCTCTCGTCGTCGGGGCCCAACTCGATCAACCGCGAGAACGTGAAGCGCAAGATCGTCGTGTCGGCCAACGTGACCGGCGGCGACCTGGGCGGCGCGGTGGGCGATATCAAACGCCTGGTCGGCGAGCAGGTGCCGCTGCCCGAAGGCTACCACATCGAGTACGGCGGGCAGTTCGAGAGCCAGCAGGCCGCCTCGCGCACCCTGGCCGTGGTGTCGGTATTCGCGCTGCTGGTCATCTTCATGCTGCTGTTCCAGGAGTTCCGCAACCTGAACCTCTCGACGATGGTGATGATCAGCCTGCCGCTCGCCCTGATCGGGGGCGTGGTGAGCATCTTCTTCACGTCGGGCGTGGTGAGCATCCCGGCCGTCATCGGCTTCATCTCGCTGCTGGGGATCGCCGTGCGCAACGGCATCCTGCTCGTGTCGCGCTACGAAACGCTGCGCTGCGACGGCCTCTCGCCCGAGGAGTGCGTCAAGGCGGGATCGGCCGACCGGCTCAACCCCATCGTGATGACCTCCCTCACTTCGGCACTCGCCCTCATCCCCCTGGCGCTGGGCGGCGAAGTGGCCGGCAACGAGATCCAGAGCCCGATGGCCAAGGTGATCCTCGGCGGGCTGATCAGCTCGATGGTGCTCAACATCTACGTCGTGCCGGTAATATACCTCATGCTTATCAAACGCAAATAACGCGGGTTTAACGAATTCAGAATTTGTATGTTAATTACTGTCAATCCTTTTGCCTTGTCTGAATTCGTTAAACCCGCGTTATGGGCATCTTCGATGCCACAAGATGCAGATAATCCCCCTAAATCCCCCTTTGAAAAGGGGGACATTGCCAAAGCCTACGGCTTTGGCCCAATGGAAATAAATTATAAAACCAAAAAATGAAAAAAATCGCAATCATGATGGCCCTCGGGGCCTCACTCTCTGCAGGCGCCCAAACCGGCCTGCAACAAGTGCTCGACGCCGTCGAGCGCAACAACCCCTCCCTCGCCGCGGCAGGGCATACCGTCGAGGCGCAGAAACTCGAAGCACGCTCGGCCAACAACCTGCCGGACCCCTTCGTGACCTACGACCGTATGTGGGGCTCGCCCAAGGAACTGGGTAAGGTCGGCGAAGTCAATGTAGTCCAGGACTTCGACTTCCCGACGCAGTACGTCGCGCGCAGCCGCCAGAGCACCGTCCTGGCCACGCAATACGACGCCCAGTACGCCGCAGTCCGCAAGGAGATCCTGCTCGCCGCACAGATGGCCTGCATCGAGATCGTCGCCCTGCGCAAGAAAGGTGCGGTCCTCGACGAGCAGGTCGCCATCAACCGCAACCTCGCCCAGGCGTGCCGCCGCAAGGTCGACGCCGGCCATGCCTCGGCCCTCGAACTCACGAAGATAGAGCTCGAGTTGGCCTCGGCCGAAAATGCCCAGGAGATGAACCTCGCCGAACTTTCGGCTGCCGAAAACGAACTCCGCAAGCTGGCCGGCGGCGCCGAGGTCGCTTTCGCCGACACAGACTACGGAATGCTCTCCATGCTGCCGCCGATGGACGACATGATCTCGCGCTGGCTCGAAGCCGACCCGCAGATCCGCGCCTCGCTGAGCGGTTGCCGGGCCGCCGAGCAGCAGACGCGCGTAACGAAGGGCGGGTCGCTGCCCAAACTACAGATCGGCTACCGCGGCGAAATAGCCGAGGGCGAGCGTTTCAACGGCATAAAAATGGGCCTCAGCGTGCCCATATTCTCCAATCGCAGCAACGTGAAGCGCGCCAAAGCCGAAGAGTCGGCCGCCCGCGAACGCCTGCGCCAGGAACGCCTGCAGACCGAGGCCGATATCCGCGAACTCTATGCCCGGGAAGATATCCTGCACCGCAGCGAAAAGCGCTACACCGAACTCATCATCCCCAAGCAGACCAAGAAAATGCTCGACCACGCCCTCGAAAGCGGCGAAATAGCCATCACCGACTACTACGACCAACTCGCCTCGATCTACGAAGTGCGGCACCAGGCCCTCGATATCGAAATGCAACACCGGCTCGTCCACGCCCAAATACTGAGCATCGGACTGTAAAACAACCAAATACCCCCGCAAATTGCGGGGGTATTTATTTTACGGGACGGGGTCGTAGCCGTGGCCGCCCCAGGGGTGGCAGGAGGCTATGCGTTTGATGGCGAGCCAGGTGCCGCGGAAGGGGCCGTGTTTGCGCAGTGCCTGGAGGGCGTACTGCGAGCAGGTGGGGGTGTAGCGGCACGAGGCGGGCGTGAAGGGCGAGATGCAGTAGCGGTAGATCCAAATCGGCACCTCGAGCGGGAAGATCGCCGCCCGACGCAGATAATATCCCGCTTTGTGCTTCATGGTCGTGTCAGAATTTTTCGCCCACGGCGGCCAGGATGCGGCGGACGGCCTTTTCGACCTCGGCGTAGGAGGCCTCTTCCTTGGCGGTGTAGACCAGGGCGAGCTGGGCCGATTTTCCGGCCGTGGCGGCCGTGGCGGCGAGGGGGTGTTTGTTGAGGCGGTAGGCTTCGCGGGTGCGGCGTTTGAGCAGGTTGCGGCGGTTGGCGCGCTTGTGGTTGCGCTTGGGCACGGTGACCAGCACGGCAACCCCACCCTGCGGGGCGTCCCCGGAAAGCTGATAGACATACCGGAACGGGTAGACAAAGCCGCTCTGGCCCTGCTCGAACAGCGACGTGATCGTGCGTTCGCCGCGCAGGCGCTCGGTCTTGGGGAACCGGAAATTTTCAGTTGCCATATTATCTTCGAAAGCTGCCGTGCGGCGGCAGCGTTATTTGGCGGGCTTCGGGGCGACCTTTTTGGCGGCGGGTTTCGCGGCGGGTTTAACCGCCTTTTTGGCCGGGGCGGGTTTCTTCGCCGCCGGTTTGGCCGCACCCTTGGCGGCAGGTTTTTTGGCCTTGCTGCGGCGGACGGTCTTGGCCTCCTGGGCTTTGATGAAATCCTCGCTCTGGCTCTTGCCGTTGAGCACCACGGGGTCGATCGCGGCGCCGGCATTGAATTTCGGGATGTAGAGCTCCAGTGCCTTGGCCATCGAGGGGCTCTGGGCCGTGGGCGCCATCACGCTCACCGTCAGACCGGCTTCGATGGCGGCCTTGGCGGTGTTCTCACCGAAAGTGGCCACCAGGGGCAGGTTGTCCTTGCCGAAATGCGACACCAGGGCCGCGATCTCCGAAGGGCTGTAGAAGACCATCATCTGGTACCTGGCCAGGTCGAGCGGCGACAGGTCGGTGGTCACGGCGCGCGAAAAGATGAGTTTGTGGAACTTGAGTTTCATCTTCTCCATCGTCTGCGCCAACTCGGGGTTGTAGGGCTCCGAGAGGGTGAGCAGGAACTTTTCGTCGGCGTGCTTCATGAGCAGTTCCATGAAGTTGGCAAAAACGCCGCTGCCGAAGAAGATCTTGCGTTTGCGGTAGACGATGTATTTCTGGAGGTAGAGCGCGACGGCCTCGGTGTTGCAGAAATATTTCATGTCGTCGGGGATCGTCACGCGGGCCTCTTCGCAGATGCGGAAGAAATGGTCGATCGTCGTGCGGCTCGAAAAGATGACGGCCGTGTGGTCGAGGATCTCTATACGCTGGCTCAGGTACTCCTTCAGCGAAACGCCCTGCACCCGGATGAAAGGATGGAAATCGAACTTCGCGTTACACTTCGAGGCAATTTCAAAAAAAGGCGATTTTTCGATCGACGCAGGCGCCGGCTGCGACACCAGAATAGTGGAAATCTTCAAGACTGTGGTAATTAATTTGTTGTTATCCAATCCCTTACCTCACCAAAACCAACACTACAAACGAAACAGGGAAAATTTCGACGGCGCAAAGGTACAAAATCCAATGGAGAATAGAAACTTTTTGTTCGATAAAGAACTGCAACCCGCGCCACAGGGAGTAAAGCAAAACCAATGCCACCACTCCTCCGACCACCCAGGCGAAACGATCCGAAACACCCTGGCCGTTAAGCGCCCACAGCAATACCAGCGGAGTGGACACCAAAACGCCGAACGCGGCGAGCTGTGTGCGCAAAGCCCTGAGACGGAGGATAAACTGTTGGTTGAAGACCACATGGCCCACGATCGTCAGCACGCCCACCTGGTAGGCCACGATCCAAAGGAACAACACACACACCGCCGGAGTGATCCAGGGCGTCATCCACCCTTGCAGAAAATCCGTCGTCCCGGAGCGGAAAAACACGTCGAGGCTCTTGGTCGCCGCGATTCCGAACGCAATCAGCCCCATGGCCATCACCCACCGCAGGAACGAATGGTAGAGGCGGCTCGATTCGTTGAGCAGCTTGAGGCTGTGCTGGTGGTTGCCGGCAATCTTCAGCACGGCACCCATAAACCCCCGGAAACGGAAAAGGATGATGCAGTAGATCAGGAAAAC
>JAVBRR010000066.1:0-4740 GCA_031547705.1 Rikenellaceae bacterium
CGAACCGTCGACGTTGATCGTGCGCGGCGAAACCAGCGCGTCGTCGCCTTCTTTGGGATTGGCTTTGGCCCCCGTTTCGGTGGCCTGGACGGCGACTTCGAGTTGGCGGCCGATGTAACCCCAGAAGTTGGTGTTTTTCAGGGGATCTTCTTTTTCCTGGGCGTTGGCGCCTGCCGCGAAGGCGAGCGCTGCGAGTAATGCGAGTTTTTTCATTTTTATAGTTTTCTGATTTTAATGCCGTTGAGGAATGTCGTGCCGCTCGTGGCGTTGAACTTCACGAAGACGCCTTCGTTGCCGGTGGCGCGGACGAGGTAGCGCCGTTTCGAGGCGGTGAAGCGGGCCGACTCCGAGGCGATGTCGACCCCGGCGTCGACCGTGCGGCCGTTGATGACTACATCGAAGCGGTTGCTGTTTTTCTCTGCTTCGGCCTCCCCGTCGAGCATGTGTGCCACCGTGCTGCCCTGGCCGAAGAGGTCGGCAAAGAGCAGTTCCACCTCGTAGTCGCCGTCGGGAGCGTCGAAACGGTAGCCTTCGATCCCCTGGCGCAGGGTCTGGAACAAGGGGTTGTCGTCCGTGGCGGCGATCTGGGTCTGGGTGCCGATCCGGCCGTTGGAGGCCCCACTGAGGATCTCGCCGCCCACGTAGCCCCAGCTTCCGGGCGTGTAGGCGCGGTCGGCCACCCAGGTGAGGTAGCTCAGCGGCGAACGGTAGTCGCAGTTGCTTCCCACGTTCACGGCCAGCTCGAGCCCCGCGGTGTTTTGCGCCGTCAGTTTTTCGGGCAGGACGGTCATCGTGACGATACAGCAATCCTCGGTCGCGCCGTTACGGGCCGTGAGGATGTGCTTGCCTGCTCCCATTTCGACCTCGAAGACGGCGGTGAAGTTCCCGGTTTTTTTCGTGCCCGCGCTCACGCCGTCGACCAGCAGTTCGACATTGGCAAGGTTGGAGTACACTTTTATCTGTTCTTTTCCGGCCCCGACCCTCACGCGGTCGTTCCAGTCGCGCGAGGCGATGTGTACGACCGGTAAGTCGCTGCGCCAGGCTGCCTGGAAGTAGTAGTAGATATCTTTGGGCGTGCGGTCGGTGTAGAGCAGGCCCTTGTTGTTGATGCGCGGCATCGATTCGTCGCGCTGGGCCGAGCCGAAGTCGACCATGTTCCATAAGCTGCCGCCCAGCACGAACGGCAGTTTCTCGATCACGGGCACGTAGTACTCCAGGAACTCCTGTTGGTACTCGATGCTGAAATCGAAGCTTCGCGGCGCGCGCGAGTGGAGCCGCCGGTCGGCTCCTGCGCCGTATTCGCTGATGATGATGGGCCGCGTGGGGCGGAGTTCGTGCTCCCGGAGCAGCTGGCCTTCGAACGAGGTGTATTTTCCGCCGTACCAGCCGTTGTAGAGGTTCCAGCCCACGATGTCGGTCACGTCGCCCAGGCCGACTTCGTAGTATTTCTGGCTGCCGTGGAACGCGATGGCGCTCAGGCGTGTGGGGTCTTCTTCGTGGAGGGTGCGCTCGAGGCTCTGGGCGAGCTGGAGGGTGACGGGAATGATCGCCGCCTGCTCTTCGTCCGAAAAACGCCGCAGGACGTGCAGCAGGATCTCGTTCATGTAGCCCCACATCACCACCGAGGGGTGGTTGTAGTGCGAGCGGATCATGTCGCGCAGCACCGAGTGGCAGACGTCCGAAAAGTGCTGCGTCGTGGAGATGTAGTCGACGATGGGCGTTTCTTCCCACACCAGCAACCCGAGGCGGTCGCACTGCTCGATGATCGCTTCGTCCTGGGGGTAGTGCGAAATGCGGATGAAGTTGGCGCCCATCTCCTTGATGAGCTTCATGTCGAGGCGGTGCATCTCGTCGCTCAGGGCGTTGCCGAGGGGTTGGCGGTCCTGGTGGCGGCACACGCCGTGCAGTTTGAGCGGCGTGCCGTTGAGGAAGAATCCCTTTTCGGGGTCGATGCTCCACCAGCGGAAGCCCGCCGGGGATACGATGCGGTCGAATACCGCCTTGCCGTCGCCGAGCGTCGTTTCGACGGTGTAGAGGTTGGGTTCGTCGGGCGACCAGAGCTGCACGCCGGCCAGCGCCGTTTCGGGCATGGCGAGGGTCAGGCGTTTGCCGGGGGCGAGTTTGGCGGCCTGCTCTATCTTCTTTATTTCGGTGCCTTGCGGCGAGATCAGGCGGTGTGTGAGGATGATCTTGCGCTCGGCCTTGCTGTCGTTGCACAGCTCCGCGCGCACGCTCCACGAGGCTTTGCCTTCGCCGGCCTTCGTGGTGACGAAGATGCCGCTCGACCCGTGGTCTTCCATTTCGAAGTGCACCTCGGGCGTGGTTACGAGCCACACGTCGCGGTAGATGCCCCCGAACATGGTGAAGTCGCCCGACAGGGTGGGGGTGTCGTCCAGCGTGTTGTCGGCGCGCACGGCGATGCGGTTCTCCCCGGCCCGGACGTAGGGCGTTATATCGACGTTGAAAGCCGTGTAGCCCCCTTCATGCAGGGCGGCGCGCGTGCCGTTGACGTAGACTTCGGCCGTATGGTTCACCGCCTCGAAGCGCAGGAAGAAGCGCTTCCCGGCCGGATCGCCCAGGGTCAGCCCGCGCGTGTACCAGCCGTGTCCGCGGTGGTATTTCTTGACGGTGTAGGCATCGGTATTCCAGGTGTGCGGAATGTTGATCCGCGTCCATGCCGGGTTGTCCGCCGCGGGCACGGCCGCCTCTTCCGAGAGCATGAAGCGCCAGGAATCGTTCAGGGTTTGTTCGGTTCTTTGCCCGTAAAGGTTTGTGGTCCACAGGGCGGCGATCGCCAGGAATAGAATTCTAAGTTTCGTCATAGTCGGAGTCCGTTTGTTAAAACAGTTCGAATATACGAAAAAAAAACAAACTCCGAAAATGCGGCAGTTTCCGCCCGTGCTATTTTTTGCGTTCGTTGTAGACCGCCTTCCCGACGGTCAGCACCCAACCGCTCTTTTCTTTCGCCAGCGAGGTGTCTTCCGTTCCGGTCCACACGTCGCCGCTTGCGCCGCGTTTCAGTACGATCCGCTTGTCGGCGGGCAGGAACACCTCGGCCTGGGACGAATCGGCGCTGAATACCACGTAGGTGGACGACGTGGCGTCGGGGGTATCGGAGGGTACGAAGGCGACGCCTTCTTCCCAGAGGCGGATGCAGTCGTTGCGCACTGCGCTCCAGGTATATCCGGCGCCGGACAAGCAGCCGTGCTCGTCCTTTTGGCCTCCGACTGCGGGGGCGTCGGCCGGGGATTTCGACTCCGTGACTTCGGGCGACTTCGTGTTGCGCGTACCGCAACCGCCTGCCGCTACGGCGAAGAGGACGATCGCAAAAATCATTTTTTTCATAATCGGTATATTTTTGGAACTTGTTTGAAAGTCACACAAAATAAGCCAATTTTGTGTAAATATTATATAAAATAATCAAAAAAAGCCCCGGAAAGTTCCCGGAGCTTTTTTCACTGATATGGTTTCCGGTTAATTCCCGGCAGCTTTTTTGGCATCGCTCGATGCTTTTCTCCAGGCCCGGTACTCCTTGACCTGGGCAGGGGTCATGAATGCTTCGGTCTTTTTGTTGTACTCGCTGCTGGCAGCTTTCTTTGCAGCGTCTTTCTCGGCATCGGTCATCTTGGCGTCGTTGTCGATCTCCATGTACTTCGTTTGGCGTTCTACGCGCACGGCCAGAATGTCTTTGTACTGGGCATCGGTGATTCCCTGGACGTTTGCCTTGATTTCGTCAGCGTCTTTCGTGGCCCTTCTTTCGATGGTGGCCTTTTGTTTGTCCTGTTGTTTCTTGTCCTGTTTGTCCTGTGCCTGGGCACCGAATGCCAGCGCAACGAGGCTGAGCATAAGAATGAATTTTTTCATGTAATGTTGTGTTTTTTAAGTGGTTTGTATGGTCTTGTTTTTGTAGCCTCCGTATGCAAAATCAAGGCAAATGTAAATGCTTTTTTCCAAAAACGTACAAATATTTCATTGTATTGCACTTATTTTTTTAATAAATAGCGGTATTATTATTAATTTTGACAGTAAAATCATCCGACTACAACTATGAAAAAGACATTGAAAATTACGGGGATCGTACTCGGAAGCCTTGTGGTACTGATCCTTGCGGCGGGACTGCTGGTCCCGGTGTTGTTTAAGGACAAAATATTCGCCCTGGTCAAGGATACGGCCAACAAGAACCTGAACGCCGTGGTCGATTTCGATCGGCTCGACTTGTCGGTATTCCGCCATTTCCCCGATTTGACGGTGGGTGTGGACGGTTTCTCGATCGCCGGGGTCGATAAGTTCGAGGGTGACACGCTCGCTTCGGTCGACCGCGTGAGCGCCACGGTCAACATCATGTCCTACCTGCGCGGGAACGTGATCGACATCAAAGCCGTGGAGATCGCCTCGCCGCGCGTGATGGCCCGTGTGCTCGCGGACAGCACCGCCAACTGGGATATCGTGAAACCTTCAGAGGAGGTCGAAACGCCCGAAGAGGAGGGAGGAGCCTTTAATATGAAGGTCAAACGCTTCGTCATTTCCGACGGCGCGGTGATCTACGAAGACCTCACTTCGGGGCTGGTCGCAGGGCTGAACGAACTGAATTTCTCGTTGCGCGGCGACCTGTCCGACAGCCGCTCGATGTTGGATATCCTGCTTTCGTGCGCCAATATCAACGTTGTGACGGGCAATACCAAGTGGCTCTCGGGGGCTTCGATGAACCTGAAGTCGCAGGTGGACGCCGACCTGGAAAAC
>JAVBRR010000014.1:0-10913 GCA_031547705.1 Rikenellaceae bacterium
CATCTGCGCCAAGAATAATTTCGAGCTGTCCGACTGGGGTTCGTGGGTTGATTTTTCGGATTTCTTGTCCCGCCTGCCCGTCGACCGCAGCGACGACCACAGCGAGCTGCTCTCCGACGCGAAGGTGCACGAATTCTCATCCGGCGACTGGCGCTACTACGCGATCGTCACGGCCGTGCGGCGTGCCGGCGACCTTTCGCCCGCCGAGCGCGAGCGCGATGTGATCGTGCGGATCCTGTACAACCAGCGCCAGAGCGAGATCATCCGCCGTTACGAAGACAGCATCTACCGCGCGGCGGTGGCTGCCAAACGAGTTGTAATCAATGTAGATTAAAATAGCATGAAGAAGATTTTTTGGATCATAATGGCCCTGGGGCTGCTTGCGACCGGCACAGTGGCCGCCCAGGGACCGGTCGTCGCCGACAAGGTGGTGGCCGTGGTGGGCAATTCGGCGATCCTCTACTCCGAGGTGGTGGAAACGAGCCAGATGCTGGTGCAGCAACGCCGCCAGCAGGGCTACACCTCCGACCGCGACCCGATGAACGAGGCGCTCGAGCACCTGATGCTCCAGAAGCTGCTCTACCACCAGGCGCAGCTCGACTCGCTGAAGATCAACACCGGTTCGGTCGCCTCGCGTGCCGAGGAGATGGTGCAGGATATGATCGCCGAGCGCGGTTCGATCCGTGCCCTGGAGGCCTACGCCCACAAGTCTATCCACCAGATCCGCGAGGACACCAAAATGCGCATCGAGGAGAACGCCTACGCCCAGACCATGCGCGAGGACGTCGAGGGCAAGGTGACCATCACCCCGGGCGAGGTCGAGCGCTACTTCAAGGCGATCCCCAAGGACTCGATGCCGCTCATCCCCGAGCAATACGTCTACGCCCAGATCACCCGCCTGCCCGCCTCGACCACCGAGGCCAAGCAGCGCACGCGTGCCGAACTGCTCGCTTTGCGCGAGCGTATCATCGACGGGGCGCGTTTCGACGTGCTGGCGCGCAGTTACTCGGTCGACCCGGGTTCGGCGATGCGCGGCGGCGAGCTCGATCCTAACAAACGCGAGGGTTATGTCAAACCCTTCGGCGACGCCATGGCGCGCCTCAAACCCGGCCAGATATCCGAGGTGGTCGAAACCGAGTACGGCTTCCACCTCATCCAGCTGATCGACAAGACGGGCAACCTTTACCACGCGCGCCACATCCTGCTGCGCCCCATCTTCACCGACAAGGAGCTGGCCGAAACGACCCATTTCCTCGATTCGATCGTCAAGCTGGTGCGCGACGGCCAGATCACCTTCGAGCAGGCCGCGGCCGAGCATTCGAGCGACAAATACTCGCGCCTGAACGGCGGTATAGTGTCCAACCACGAGCTGTTGGAAATGTATAATTACATGGACCCCAAGCTCACGTCGACCAAATTTTTCAAGGAGGACCTCGTGCACGAGGGGCAGCCCAACCGCGAATTCTACGTCATCAGCGCCCTGAAGCCCGGCGAGGTGTCGGACCCGTTCCAGACCCAGGACCTGCGCGGCAACGTCCTGAGCAAGACGATCAAGCTGCTGGAGATCATCCCCACCCACCCGGCCGACCTGAAGAAGGACTACCTGCGCATCGAGGACGCGGCGCTGGACGACAAGAAGGAGAAGGAGTTCACCAAGTGGCTCAACAAGAAGATCGACGCGATGTACATCCGCATCGACCCCGATTTCCGCGACGGCGAATTCGACAACAAACACTGGGTGAAATAACGTCGCCCGCCGAAACCCAACCGACAGAACAAGATTATGAAAACCTCGCTGGCGCACCTGCCGCAGGCCAAGCAGGACGAACTCCGGGAGATCACCCGCGCCGTGCGCGAGGTGCTTCCCGAGACGCAGGCCATCATCCTGTTCGGAAGCTACGCGCGCGGCACTTATGTCGAGCTCGACGAGCGCCGCGACTTCGGCACACCAACGGTCTACCGCTCGGACTACGATATTCAAGTGGTTACTAAGGGGGTTAAGTATTTCGAGGTGAGCCGCCGGCTGGAAAAAGCGCAATGGAATAAGTCCATCACCCCCACTCGGTTCATCCACGACGACATCGTCATATTCCTCGAAAGCCTCTATTACAACCGTTATTTCTACGCCGATATGGTCAAGGAGGGCATCCTGCTCTACCTGGCCGAGGATATGGACACCCCCTCGTCGCGTTGCGACCTGACTACGACGGAAATTTTGCACGAGGCGCAGATGTTTTACGACGAGAAGTTCCCCAAAGCCGCCAATTTTTTAACGATTGCTAAGAATACTCATAGTATAAAAATGTATAATGAAGCGGCGTTTCTGCTTCATCAGTCGACGGAAAATGCTTTCCGTTGCATCAACCTGGTACATACCCTCTACTCCGGCAAGACCCACGACCTCGAAGAACTCTACATCGAGGCCGACCGCCACGGCGCCGCGCTGGAAACCATCTTCCCGCGCGACACGCAGGAGAACATCGACCTTTTCGAGCTGCTGCGCAAAGCCTACATCGAGGCGCGCTACAACCCCGCCTTCGTCGTCACCACAGAAGAACTCGACATCCTCACCGAACGCGTCACGCTGCTGCGCGACACGACGCAGCGCATCTGCACCGCACGCCTGGAATACTACAAAAACAAACTCGCGCAATAGGTTGGCAAACGCGTTGAAATACCTGTTCCTTGCGGCGGCGCTCTCGGCGTGCGGCCTCGCCTTTGCGCAGCAACCCGCGGCCAACGGCAACCGCCGCATCGTCGACTTCGAAGCCGACATCATGCGCTCGATCCGGCTGGCCAACGACTCCACGGCGTTGAACCTGATCGGCAGCGTGGTCTTCTACCACAACGGCGCGGTGATCACCTGCGACAGCGCCGTGCGTTACAGCGACAAGCGCATGGAGTGCTTCCGCAACGTGGTGATCAACAAGAACAAAACCTACGTCTACGGCGACCGCGCCGACTACAACGGCGAGATCAACACCGCCCGCGTCTACGCACCCATCATCAAGATGGTCGACCAGGAGGCGGTGATGTACACCTACCACTTCTCGTTCAACACCCTGAGCAACGTGGGCACCTTCAGCGGCGGCGCCACGATCAGCGACAAGGACAACCTGCTCGAATCGCAGCGCGGCTACTACAACACCAAAACGCGCGAAATGACCTGCGTCGAGCGCGTCGAGATCCGCAACCCCGACTACAAGATCCAATCCGACTCGCTCAGCTACAACCTCGACACGGAAATCGCCACCTTCTACGTCAAAACCTACATCTGGAACTCCAAGGGCGAGATCCTGAGCGCCAACTCGGGAAAATACTACCGCGCCGAGGAGGTCTACGACTTCTGGTCCGACGCCTACATCCTCACCAAGGAGCAGGAGATGTGGGCCGACTCGATCCGCTACAACTCCGCCACCGAGGACGCCATCGCCCGCCGCAACATCCAGGTGCGCGACGAGGACAACAAGGTGATGAGCTTCGGCGACCTGGGGCAGTACTGGGGCGGCGACGAACGCGCCCTGCTCACGCAGCGCCCCTCGATCATGAGCTTCGACCCCAAGGAGGACACGCTCTACATGCGCGCCGACTCGATGTTCCTCTACACCGTCAGCCGCTTTGCCGCCACCCAGGTCGACAGCCTGGCCCAACTGCTCGAATTCGAGGAAGAGCTGATCACCGAAACACCCCTGGCGCTCCCGCATGAGAAGGCCGCCGATTCGCTCGCCGCACCCGCGGCGGACAGCGTGGGCCTGCACCGCGAAACCGACGTGGAGGTGATCGCCTCGACGCCGATCGAGCGCACCGGCACCGAAATAGCCCAGGAGATCGACACCCAGTCGCCCGTCAAACTCAGCCCCGCCGAGCAGAAACGCATCCGCCAGGAGAAAAAGCAGCTCGAGCGTGCGGCCAAAGAGGACGAGAAACGCCGCGAACGCGCCGCCAAAGAGGCTGCCAAAGCGGCCAAGGAGAACCTCTCCGTCCCGCACAACGACCGCCACGACGCCCCGCCCGTCGAACACGTCGATTCCACGGCCGTCGCTGCCGATTCCATAACCGTACACCTCCCCGAACCCGCCTCGACAACGCCCCACGCCGAAGCCATGCCCGAAGTGCTGCCCCCGCCCGGGGTGGAGATGGCCGAGGTCATCGCCGCCGGTGCCCGCGCCGAGGCCGACTCGCTGATCGTCGCGCCCGCCGGGGAGCAGGACTCGATGGTGCGCATCCTGCGCGGATACCACAACGTGCGCATCTTCCGCAACGACTTCCAGGCCGTGTGCGACTCGATGGTGGCCTTCTCGATCGACTCGACGATCCACCTCTACGTCGAACCCGTCCTGTGGAACGAACAGAACCAGATCGCCTCCGAGATCATCGACGTCTACACGCGCAACCAGCAACTCGAGCGCGCGCTGTTCACCGGCGAACCCATCATGAGCTCGAAAGTCGACTCGGTGCGGTTCAACCAGGTGAAGGGCAAGGTGATCGAGGCGTTTTTCCACGACAGCGAGATCTACCGAACCGACGTGAACGGCAACGGCCAGACCTATTATTATATGCAGGACGACGACACCCACGAGGTCACGGGATTCCTGACGGCCGAGTGCGGCGAGATCACCTTCATGATGGAGGACCGGGCGATCACCACGATCACCTACCGCGCCAGCCCCGTCTACACCATCTATCCGCCCACCAAGATCCCTCCCGACCAGCCGGTGATCCTGCCCGGCTTTGTATGGAAAGAGGAACGCCGCCCGGCGCTGGAAGATGTCTTCGACCGACAGATCCGTCCCTCGCAGCGCGCGGCGTACGAGGCCATGCCCCAGCCCCTGTTTCCCACTACCGAGTCGATCCTGGCCCACAAGGAACGCCTGATCCGCGACGGCTTCTGGCGCGAACGCAACGACGTCATCTCCCCCCAAACCCAGGAATTCATCCACGGCCTGGGTTACGGAGTCAGGTAATTCATCCTGGTTTAATATCTTATCTATGTTCTCTTTTATAAGAGAGAACCAGAAAATTTTTAGAGAAACTACGTTTCTCATGATTACTTTGTTCTACCCAAAAAGGTTGTCGGGAGGGGGCCAATCCCCCTCCCGACAACCATTATAAGTACAGCAGGATAAATATCAGAAAACGCAGTTTTCCCAAAAATTCTTTGGTTCTTTCTTATAAGAAAGAACGATAAAAAAGTTATAAACCAAGATAAACTACCCGGGTCACTTCTTTTTCGCCTGTTGTTTCATTTGTTGCTGCTGCGCTTTGAGCATGTCTTCGTAACGCTGGGCGAATTTCGATTTTTTCTTCGCTGGTTTCTTGGCGTTGGCCTTCATCTGGGCGTGCAGCTTGGCGTCGTCGACCATGTAGCGCATGCCGTAGGTTTGGACAATGGTGATCAGCGTCGACACGGTGTAGTAGTAGGTAAGCCCGCTGGCGTAGTTGTTGAACCAGCACACCATCATCACCGGCATCAGGTACAACATCATGAACTTCATGCCGGCCATTTGGGGGCCTGCGGAGGCGGTCTGGTTATAGCTGATCTTCGAGGAGACGAACATCGTGACACCCATCAGCAGGGCGAACAGGCTGATGTGGTCGCCGTAGAAGGGAATGCTGAAGCCCGAGGGGAAGGTCCAGATGCTGTCGTAGGACGACAGGTCGTCGGCCCACAGGAACGAGCGTCCCCGGAGCTCGATCGAGGCGGGGAAGAAGTGGAACATCGCGAACAGGATCGGGAACTGGATCAGCATCGGGATACAGCCGCCCATGGGGCTCACACCCGCTTTTTTGTAGAGTTCCATCGTCGCCTGCTGCTTCTTCATCGCGTCTTCCTGCTTGGGGAAGCGCGCGTTGATCTCCTCCATTTCGGGTTTGAGCAGGCGCATTTTGGCGGTCGACAGGTAGGACTTGTAGGTCAGGGGCGATATGACCAGCTTGAGCAGGATCGTCAGGATGAGGATCACGAGCCCGAAACTGGCGATGTGCTGTCCCAGGAAGTCGAACACGGGGATCACCACCCAGCGGTTGATCCACCCTACGATCCATCCGCCCAGCGGGATGAGCTTTTCGAACTTCAGGTCCTGGGCTTTGAGCACCGTGTATTTGTTGGGGCCGAAGTAGAAACCGAACCGGTAGTCCGAGGTCGAGGGATTGAAGGGCACCGAGAGGCGTGCGTGGAATTTCTTGATCGCCCCGCTCCCCTCGGCGCAGGTTTCGTAACCCACGTCGCCGCCCTGGAAGCCGTTGTCGGCCACGAGGATCGACGAGAAGAACTGTTTCTTGAACGCCACCCACTGGACTTTGGTTTTGATCTCTTCGCTTTTCGAGCTCTTCGAAACGCCCAGTTTCTCGATCCCGCTCTCGCCCGGGTAGTGGTAGGTTATGTCGGTGTAGGTGTTCTCGTTGGAATATCCCTTTTCGGTCTGGGGGGCGGTGTTGCCCCACTGGATCGCGAAGTCGGACTGGTTGGACAGCAGCTCCTGCATCCCCACGAAGCGCACCTCGAAGTCGACCATGTAGCTGTCGGGCGCAAGCGTGTAGCGGTATTCCACCGCCGCGGTCGAGTCCACCGGCAGGCGCATCACCAGCGTCGAAGCCTCGGCGCCCACCACCGCGCCTTCGTTCTGCGAAGGGGTAAAGTAGTAGTCCGCCGTATTGATCTGCAAGTTGTTGTAGTTGCGGTTGATGAAGAACGACAGGTCGAACTGCGCGCCCCGCTCCTCGAACAACATCAGCGGGCTGCCGTCGTATTTGCGGTACTCTTTCAGCTCGGCCGACACCACGCGTCCGCCTTTGCTCGACAGGGTGAGCTTCAGCACGTCGTTTTCCATCGTCACGGTCTGCTCCTCGCCCGCCACGGCCCCGGAGAGTGCGGCGCCGAAACGTGCGCGGAAAGCCGAGTCGGCCGTCGCTACGGCCGGCTGCGGGCTTACCGAGTCTTTTTCCCGGGGTGTGAAGGCCGCTTCGAGCGTTTCGGCCAGGTCGGCCGGGTCGGTCTTTACTTCAGGGTGTTGCGCCGCGAAGATCGAGTCGGCAACAGCCTTCTGTCCGATGATTTTTTTCTGCTGGTAGGAGTTGTACCACGTGAATCCGAAAAGTACAACCCCGATCAGGGCAAGCCCTATCAATGATTTTTTATCCATTATCTGAATTTGGTGTGCGGCGGTTCGACGGAACCGCAAACTATTTCTTATTACAATTTTCTATCGATGCCGCCACGAAGTCGACGAACAGCGGGTGGGGGTGCATCACGGTACTTTTGTACTCGGGATGGAACTGCACGCCCACGAACCAGGGGTGGTTTTCCAGTTCGACCACTTCCACCAGTCCCGTGTCGGGGTTGATGCCCGTGGTTTTCATCCCGGCGTCGATGAAGCGGTCCATGTATTTGGTGTTGAACTCGTAGCGGTGGCGGTGGCGTTCGTGGATCAGCTCGCTGCCGTAGATTTGCGCGCATTTCGAACCGGGTTCGAGCTGGCAGGGGTAGGAGCCCAGGCGCATCGTGCCGCCCTTTTCGCTCACGCCCTTCTGCTCTTCCATCAGGTCGATCACCGGGTGCGCCGTGCCTCCCATTTCCGACGAGGCGGCGTCTTTGAGCCCCATCACGTCGCGGGCGAATTCGATCACCGCGCACTGCATCCCCAGGCAGATGCCCAGGAAGGGTATTTTGTTCTCACGGGCGTATTTCACCGCCAGGATCTTGCCTTCCAGGCCGCGGTGGCCGAATCCGGGAGCCACCAAAATGCCGCACATCGACTTCAACTGGGTATCGATGCTTTCGGACGTCAGTTTTTCGGAGTTCACGTAGTGGAGCTTGACTTTCACGCGGTTGGCGGCGCCGGCGTGCACGAACGCCTCGACGATCGATTTGTAGGCATCGGGCAGTTCGGTGTATTTTCCCACCAGGGCGACGTTGATCGTCTGGGTGGGGTGTTTCACCTTGTCGAGGAATTCGACCCACTCCTTCATGTCGGGTTCGCGGTCGACGGGCAGGTTGAGCTTGTGGAGGATCACCTCGTCCATCTTCTGCTCGGCCATCTTGACGGGCACTTCGTAGATCGTCGGCACGTCCAGCGACTCCATGACGGCGTTCTGGTCGACGTTGCAGAACAGGGCGACCTTGTGTTTGATCTCGGTGTTGAGCCGTTTCTCGGTCCTAAGCACGAGCATATCGGGCTGGAGCCCGTTTTCGAGCATCGTCTTGACGGAGTGTTGCGTGGGTTTGGTCTTCAGCTCGCCCGACGCCGACATGTAGGGGATCAGCGTGAGGTGGACGATCAGCGTGTTGTGGGGTCCCATTTCGTAGCGCAGCTGGCGCACGGCCTCGATGTAGGGCAGCGATTCGATGTCGCCCACCGTGCCGCCTATCTCGGTGATGATCACGTCGTAGATCTTCTTGCTGGCCAGCAACTTGATGCGGCGTTTGATCTCGTCGGTGATGTGCGGGATCACCTGCACGGTACGTCCGAGGTATTCGCCGCGGCGTTCCTTGTTGATCACGCTCTGGTAGATGCGTCCCGTGGTGACGTTGTTGGCGCGCGAGGTGGCGATCGACGTGAAGCGCTCGTAGTGTCCCAGGTCGAGGTCGGTTTCGGCGCCGTCTTCGGTCACGTAGCACTCGCCGTGCTCGTAGGGGTTGAGCGTTCCCGGGTCGACGTTGATGTAGGGGTCCATTTTCTGGATCGTCACCGAAAGGCCCCGGGCCTGCAGGAGCCGTGCGATCGAAGCGGAGATAATACCTTTCCCCAGCGACGAGGCCACACCGCCCGTCACGAAAATGTATTTAATTTTTTGCATACGATTATTGTTGTTGACTTTGGCTGTCTATGATATTGATCTTTTCGACCGTTTCGGCCATTTCGGCCTTGGTTTGCTCGATGCGGGCTTTCACGCCTTCGATCATCGCCTCGGCGTTCTTGCTCTTGGCGAAGAAACCGATGTTGTTTTCGAGCAGGGCGATGTCTGCTTCCAGCTGGCGCACCTTGTTGTAGAGGCGTTCGCGTTCGGATTTCAGACGGCGGTCGCCCGTGTCCTTCATGCCGGTCACCTTGCCCCGGAAGCGGTCCATCTGGCGCTCGCGCTCCCCGCCGCGCAACGAGGCGAACAACACGTCGATCAACTCTTTGTAGCGTCCCTGGATCGCCTCTTTCTGCTTGATGGGCACAAACCCGATCTCGCCCCAGCGACGCTGGAACTCCTTGATCGCGTCCAGGCCGCCCTCCTTGGCCCCTTCGGCGTAGGCCTCGATCTCGGCCAGCAGCGCGCGCTTGGCCGCCAGGTTGGCGCCGTATTCGTTGTCGACGCTCGAGAAATGTTCGCCCTTGCGGGTGAAGAACCTGTCGCAGGCGCCGCGGAAACGCTTCCACACGGCGTCCGAGTGGCGGCGCGGCACGGGCCCGATCTCTTTCCAGCGCTTGTGCAGGGCGATCAGTTCCTCGGTGCCCTTTTTCCATTGGTCGGTTTCGGCCACCGCTTCGGCCGCCAGGCACAACTCGTTCTTCAACTGGAGGTTGTGTTCCATTTCGGCTTTGACCTGGAGGTAGAACCCGCGTTTGATCTCGAAGAAACGGTCGCAGGCGATGCGGAAACGCTCGTACACCTTGGTGTTCTCTTTCTTGGGGGCGTAACCGATCGTCTTCCATATTTTCTGGATCTCGATCAGTTTGTCCGACGCCTGGTCCCAATCCTTGCGCGAGGTATAGACCCCGCCGCACAGCTCCTCGGTCTTGACGCAGAGTTCGTTCTTGAGGTCCAGGTTGCGTTTTTGCTCGACTTTGATCTTTTCGAAATGCTCCTGGTGCTGCTTGTTGATGCGCGAACTCGCTTCGCGGAAACGATCCCAGACCGTTTCCTTGTACTCGTCGGTCACGGGGCCCGTTTCGCGCCACTGTTCGTGGAGTTTCTGCAATTTGTGGAAAGCGTTCACGATCGAGGGCTCCACGACCAGCGCTTCGGCCTCCTCGCAGAGCAACAGCTTGGCTTCGTAGTTCGTGCGCAGGTCCAGGTCGCGCAGTTCCTTGTTTATCTTGATGAAACTGTAGAAATTCTCTACGTGGTGGTTGTATGTGTCCCACAGGTCCTTGATATGGGTCGTGGGGACGAGTCCCGTTTCCTTCCAGTGCTGCTGCAGGGCGCGGAACGTGTTGAAGGTGTGGTTGAGGGTTTCGCCGCTCGAGATCAGCTCCTTGAGCTCTTCGATGATCTGGAGTTTGACTTTCAGGTTTTCCTCTTTCTGCGCCTCGATGGTGGCCATGAATTCGTCGCGCTTGCGGCGGTATTCGCCGAACAGCTCCTTGAGCCTCCGTTCCTGGGGGTCTTCGGGCGCTACGAACTCCTCGAGCGCGCCGCCCCCTTCGACGAAGAGTTTGCGCAGTTGCTCCACGTCGTTGCGGTGCAGTTTGTAGAATGCTATCTTGATCGCTTCGGCGTCGCGTCGCAGGCTCTGCACGGGACGCGTGTCGAGCATCTCGGCGAAGATCGCCACCAGTTCTTCCTTGTTTTTTGCCGCCAGGTCGTAGCCCGCCTCCGGGGTGTGCTCTTCGTGCTCGTGCTCCGCCGCCTCTTCGCCCAGGTCGTATTCGGGGGCTTCGGCGGCCAGCATCGCCTCTTCGTCCGAGAAATCCACCGCGTGCGCGGCGGGAGTTTCGTCGTCCGCGGGCTTGGCGGCTGCTTCCGCGGTTTCGGGTGCTTGCTCTGCCGTTTTCTTTTTCGGCGCGGCTTTTTTGGCTTTGGGGGCGACCTCTTCGGCTGCCGGGGTTTCTTCCTCTTTCTTGACCGCTGTTTTGCGGGGCTTGGGTGCGGGTTTCGCTACGGCTTCTTCCACGGCGGCCTCGGTTGCGGCGGCCTTTGTTTTGCGCGCTGCGGGTTTCTTCACAGGCGCATCGCCCTCCGCAGGCTTGGCAGCCGTTTTTCGG
>JAVBRR010000136.1:0-3922 GCA_031547705.1 Rikenellaceae bacterium
GGTTTTTTTCACAGCCCCAGCTTCTCTTTGAGCGTCGCCTCGGTGAGCGAGGCGGGGTTGCCAAACCACAAAATACGCCCTTTGGCGTCGATCAGCACGGAAAATGGAACAATTTGCACACCGTATGCAACGAAAGAGGCCCCATTATCATCTATGCCTGTATAATATGGTGCAGTAGTAGGAACGTACTCCAGCACGGTGTTTGCGGGTTCTTTGGCGACGATGACGACCTGAAGCGACGAGGCGTATGTTTTGGCGTATCCGGTCAGGACGGGCAGCCTTTCGACCGAAGGGGCGCTGGCCGAGTAGAAAAATTCCACCAAGCGCGCTTTGCGCTCTTCGGGAGGCGTTCCGCGCACGAGCCATTGCTTGATACGCAGTTCGGGGGCGCGCTGGCCGACGGCGATGCGGGTCTGGGCTTTCGGAGCCGCGGCCGCCAGAAGGAACGCCAGGGTAAGGAACAGCAACTTTTTCATCTTGGTCTGAATTAAAGTTATCGCAAAGATAGACTTTTTTAGATAGACGGCAAAAGCAAACATTGTGCTGCACGGCGCGGGATTTGGCTGAAATATTGATATGGGAAAATGTTATGAAGATCGGGTTCGACGCTAAACGGGTTTATTTCAACCGCAGTGGTTTGGGAAACTACAGCCGCAGCACCGTGGAGTTGCTTTACAAGCACTGCCCCGAGCACGAATACGTCCTCTTCTCGCCCAAACACGGCAACCCCTACAACTTCGAAATTCCCGAAAATATCGGCGTGGTCTACCCCGAGGGCATCGACGCCTGCTTCGCCAATTCGTGGCGCAGCTACCACATGAGCCGCTCGTTGCGCCGCGAAAAACTCGACATCTTCCACGGCCTGAGCAACGAACTGCCGGCCGATATGCGCAAGGCCGGCACGCGCAGCGTGGTGACGATCCACGACCTGATCTTCGTGCGCTATCCCCAGCTCTACCGCCCCATGGACCGCTATTTTTACACCCTCAAATACGGCAAGAGCTGCCGCATGGCCGACCGCATCATCGCCGTGAGCAACCAGACCAAGGCCGACCTGGTGGACTACTGGGACATCGCCCCCGAGAAGATCGAGGTGATCTACCAGGGCTGCAACCCGAAGTTCTACAAGCAGGTTTCGGAAGAGGAGAAAGCCCGTGTGAGGGCAAAATACCAGCTGCCGCGCGACTTCATCCTCAGCGTGGGGACTATCGAGAACCGCAAGAACCTGATGCTTACGGCCAAAGCCATGGCCGTCACCAAAAACCATATTGACGTCGACCTGGTGGCCTGCGGCCGCCACACGCCCTATTCGACCATGATCGCCGACTTCGCCGCCAAGAACGGCATCGGCCAGCGCATCCATTTCCGCCACGACATCCACTGCCAGGACATGCCGGCGCTCTACCAGATGAGCCGCGCGCTGGTCTACACCTCGATCTTCGAAGGGTTCGGCATCCCCATCCTCGAAGCGCTCAATTCGGGGATTCCCGTCATTACGAGCCGCGGGGGAGTTTTCACCGAAACGGGCGGCGACGCCTGCCTGTACGTCGACCCCTACGATCTGGAAAGCATGATCGACAAATTGCGCAAAGTGCTGGAAAACGAAACATTGCGCAAAGAGCTCGTTGCCAAGGGGTACCTCCACGCCCAGAAATTCCGCGAACCCTATATCGCCGAGAATCTCAACCGCCTCTACCAGCAGATGGTATGAAACCCGGGGAGTTTTCCGAAAGGCGAAAATAGTTGACGGAAAAGGGCCGAAAGATTTTTAAAATAGAGATATTTGGTCTATTTTTGCAGGAAGCCGGATGATATTTTGCCGGTTTTCTCTGTATAGATGCTTATAATCAGATAAAAAAACAATAAAAAACGCACGAAAATGAAAGTTAAACAGATCGAACACATCGGCATTGCCGTGACCTCGCTCGAAGAGGCGATCCCCGTATGGGAAAAGCTTTTGGGTACGAAATGCTACAACATCGAAGAGGTCGCCGACCAGAAGGTAAAAACGGCCTTCTTCAAAGTGGGCGAGGCCAAGATCGAGTTGCTGGAACCCACATCGGAGGAGAGCACCATCGCCAAGTTCATCGAAAAGAAGGGCGCGGGCGTGCACCACATCGCCTTCGCGGTGGACGGCATCGAGGGAGCCCTGGCCGAAACCGAGGCTGCGGGTGTGCAACTCATCGACAAGGCCCCGCGTGCCGGAGCCGAAGGGCTTTCGATCGCTTTCCTGCATCCCAAGTCGACCCTGGGTGTGCTGACCGAACTGTGCGAAGACAAAAACTAACTCCCCCCGACATACCATGAGCAACAACGAAACCAAAATACAGGAACTCGTCCGCCTGCGCGAGGTGGCCAAGGCCGGCGGCGGCACCAAGCGTATCGACTCCCAGCACGCCAAGGGCAAATACACCGCCCGCGAGCGGATCGACATGCTCCTCGACGAAGGCAGCTTCGAGGAGTTCGACATGTTTGTCAGCCACCGTTGCAACAACTTCGGGCTGGACAAGGAGACCTACTACGGCGACGGCGTGGTGACCGGCTACGGCACGATCGACGGACGCCTGGTATATGTCTTCTCGCAGGACTTCACCGTCTTCGGGGGATCGCTTTCCGAAACATTCGCCGACAAGATATGCAAGGTGATGGACATGGCCATGAAGGCCGGCGCCCCCCTGATCGGGATCAACGACTCGGGCGGCGCGCGCATCCAGGAAGGGGTGAACAGCCTGAGCGGTTACGCCGAGATCTTCCAGCGCAACATCCTCGCCTCGGGGGTCATTCCCCAGATATCGGCCATTTTCGGCCCCTGTGCCGGCGGTGCAGTCTACTCGCCCGCGCTGACGGACTTCATCGTCATGAGCAAGGGCACGAGCTACATGTTCGTCACGGGACCCAAGGTGGTGAAATCGGTCACGGGCGAAGAGGTCACCCAGGAACAGCTGGGCGGCGCCTCGATCCACGCGGCCAAGAGCGGCGTGGCGCACTTTGTGGCCGACACCGAGCAGGACGGCCTGGCGATGATCCGCAAGCTGCTCACGTACCTGCCCCAGAACAACCTCGAAGACGCCCCGCTGTCGGTTTGCCGCGACGTGGTGGACCGCCTCGAGGATTCGCTCAACTCCATTATTCCCGACAACCCCAACAAGCCTTACGACGTGCTGGAGGTGATCCGCGCCGTGGTCGACGAGGGCGAGTTCCTCGAAAGCCAGTCGCTGTTCGCGCCCAACATCATCACGGGTTTCGCGCGGTTCAACGGCCAGAGCGTGGGCATCGTCGCCAACCAGCCCAAATACCTGGCCGGTGTGCTCGATATCAACGCTTCGCGCAAGGCGGCGCGTTTCGTGCGCTTCTGCGACGCGTTCAACATCCCGCTCGTAACGCTGGTCGACGTGCCGGGCTTCCTTCCCGGTACGGCGCAGGAGTACGGCGGCATCATCGTCCACGGGGCCAAGCTGCTGTTCGCTTACGGCGAAGCCACGGTGCCCAAGATCACCGTGATCCTGCGCAAAGCCTACGGCGGCGCCTACTGCGTGATGAGTTCCAAGCACCTGCGCGGCGACATCAACTATTCGTGGCCCACGGGCGAGATCGCCGTGATGGGACCCCAGGGCGCCATCGAAGTGCTCTCGGCCAAGGAGATCCAGTCGATCGCCGACCTGGACACCCGCTCCAAGTTCGTGGAACAGAAAGAGAAAGAGTACCGCGATGCGTTCGCCAACCCTTATGTGGCGGCCAAATACGGCTACATCGACGACATCATCGAGCCCCGCAACACACGCATCCGCATCATCCGCGCGCTGCAGTCGCTGGCGACCAAGAAACTGGCCAACCCCGCCAAAAAACACTCCAACATACCGCTGTAATGAGGATATTTTTCAAATACGCCGTCGTGCTGGCGGGAGTTCTCGTGTTGGGAAGC
>JAVBRR010000017.1:0-16736 GCA_031547705.1 Rikenellaceae bacterium
ATGCAGATGCCAAAAATTGTTTCACGAGGCTGTCCTGGAATCTGTAGTACCTGGCGCTGTATTTAGAGACGCCCATTTTTTCAGCAGCATCCCCGAGAAATTTTTGGAGGGCTTCTTTTTCGATCCGAGACCAATACGCACCATTAAAAACATAGATGAATCCTTGATTCTTGCAGAGGCCCCAATCGTTCTTCTGCGCAAGATCCAGTAGGGTTTCAATTGTCTCGATGAGAAGATGTTTTTCTTGGATTTTGAAGCCCTCGATTTGCTTCTCAAGGTTCTTCGCCTCTGGGCCGTCAGGATCGAAGTCTTGCAGCAACTGCAACCGATTAATTATTTTGGATAGTATCTGCTTCTCATAATTAATCGGCTCGATCTGTTCCATCAATCGTTGCAGAATTGCGCTGTGGGCAGGATTACTCCTTTCTGCTGTCAGTTCTTTTACATGATCCTTGAATGTCTCCGGATCGTTCAGACGTTTAAAGTCCGGTTGGATGGTGTCGTTTGTTTTCATAGTGCAAATTATTTAGTTAGTTTGTGGTTACGCACATAGGTATCCGCTTCGGAAAAAATTTCCGAAGTAGACTTCTTCTTGCCGGACTGTAAATACAGAATAAGTTCCCGTCGGGAGAAATAGAGACGGTTGCCCCGCTTCATTACAGGGATGTCGCCCCGGCTAACTTTACTATATATGGTGGGAACCTTCAGCCCAAGAAATTCGGCAGTCTGGCTGATGGTAAAAATAGTATCGGTCTCTTCGTTTACGCCTTTCTGATTCCGTTCTTTTCGGGCGAGTTCCAGTAGAAGAGACTCGATACTATTGAGTCGGTCTTCGAGTATTTGAAATGGATTATCCATGTCCCACAGGGTTATGGGACAAAAATATATAGCCAGAAATGGCTTATTTAGCCGTGCTAAGGAATGCTAATCTTTTTGGAAAACTGCCATTAACTGCTTCTCGAAAACCTTACGATATTTGGTACTGGCATTATCTATTGTGGCATGACTGATATAAAAATCTTCTATTTCATTATTCAGAACGTCTGCAATTACGGATCGACTCGTCTTAGATGATATGATACCTCTCTCTTTTAAGGCATTAAACCATTGCCCAACGCATCCCGTATGTGTATTCTTGCTCCCAACGAATTTATACCGTTCACCTTCCTTGGTAAGCAACGGGGGGAGGCATTCAGTTAGAACGTATATATATTTATCGAAATCCTCTATCGTAAATATGCTTGCGAAGTTTTTGGGTGTCATGGAAAGCTTCTCTGCCGGCTTTAATCTCTCTATCGCTTCACGTATCAATAACTTCCTATATAGATAATTCACAAACTTATCTGCCGTCTTGAACTTCGCCGACAAATCAGCGTCGTGCCTAAAAAGTGCATTGGTAAGATTCCGTATAGATATTTCGGCCTGATCTTCATCATCGATCCTGTCACCGAAATCACTCATTAGGGTTTTGCATTTATGTATGATAGCCATTTCGGAAGAACGGTCGCTCAGCATAATATCTTGATAATACGACAATAGCTTATCTTCTGCCTTTCGTTGAGTCATTCCTAACTCTTTGAAATTATGCACTTCATCGGCAATGATTGCATCTATAGAGGTAAGAACCTCCATATATGCCTTTCTTACCAAGGCATACAACTCTTCACTTATTGGATACTTCTTCATAAATCTAACTTGATTCTATCCGCCGCTTCCCGCTTGGCCTCGTCCACGATCTTGGTATATATCTGTGTAGTTTTGATCTCCCGGTGACCGAGCATCTTCGATATGGTAAATATATCGGTTCCTTTGAACATCTGCAAGGTGGCGAAGGTATGCCGGAAGCAATGGAAGGTAATGTGCTTCGTGATCCCTGCCGCCGCTAACCACTCTTGCAGGGCTTTTTTGTGGTAGGATGCTGTTTTCAGTCCTACAAATATCTTGTCGCCGGGCTGTTGAGGTTCGCCAAGGAAAGTAAATGCCTGTTCGGATATGGGCAGGGTTTCTATGCCTTTAGTCTTTTGTTGTTGAAATTTAATGTAGTAGCCTTGACCGAGAACGTGTTCAATCTCCCGCCACTCCAATTTATCAATATCCGAGAACCTTAGCCCTGTAAGCGCCGAGAACAGAGCCACACGTTTCAAAACATCATCCGTGCAAAGGGCTTTAGCTAATTTATTGAGTTCTTCAAAGGTTAGGTACTCCCGTCGCGTCTCAGCCGCTTTAATGGAATCCACGCGGGCGTTCAAATCGACCTGCAAAATTCCCTCTTTATATGCCTGCTTTAACGCCGCTTTTACCTTATTAAAATACGAGAGAGCCGAATTTTGGGCCAAGGTTTCTTTCTTCCGGGTGCTTTTCACGCTTGGAGTGGTCAGCAAGTAGTCCTTAAAATCCTCCAAATATTGCTCGTTGAGGTCGGCAAACTTGACCTTACTGCCCGTGAATTTCTCCAAGTAGGTCAGCGCCGACATCCAGTTATCGTGGTTCGATCCACGCCGTTTATTAGCCACTTTACGGAAATAGGCCACGAAATCGATCTCGCCCAACTCCTTTTTCCGAAGCCGTTCCTTTTCGTATTCGCTATATACCTCCGGCTTGAGTTCGTTCTCCCGTTTCTGCCTTATGCCCTCGGCTAGCTTAACCTGCTCCGCATTGTATTGTTTTTCGGTGGCATTCTTGGGCTTCTCGTGGATATACAGCCCCAGGAACTCCCTCCGGGTAGGTTCGCCAGTCTTAGGATGGGGAATAGCCGGATAAAAATCCAGGTATAGGCTCTTGCGTCCGCCAGTTATTTTCTTCTGTAACAGTTTAACTTTGATTGCCATACCTTTCTTTGTAAGTTTTAACCAAAGCGCCTCTTAGCTGGGCAAACAGTGGTTTCTGATTGTCAAACAGCATATCTTCTGACATAATCGTCTTGACAATATTGACATTACCCTGTCTTTCACCGAAGCAATAACCTTCTGTAGATGCCGCCACGAAACTAATCTTATCCTCTTTATCATCATTTTCAAAACAGTGATAAACAAGCTCAAAATTTTCATCTGCGACTACTCCGATAAATCCCAGTTCCTTTTCGAAATAACGCTTAATAATATCTTCATTTGAAATAGAATCATCTTTTACGATGCGCTCCCTATACCTCTTGAAAAAATGAGGTGGATATATGGATACGTCATTGATGTCTGGCGATAAAGATGCCGCATAAGTCCCTTCCGGACGAACGTAAATACCAACTACATTCGCAAATGGTTTCTTTCCGCCACTTCGTTTAAAGGCAGTCATCGTCGCTACGAATAAATTTCGTTTCCCATTGGTCCTGCAGTCGTATGATTTCGAATACGGATAGCGATTGGTTTTCAAAGCAGCCCTTCTGAAATCGCTACGACAATATTCAAGTTTAGTTCGAAGATTCTGCAAATCCTCAAAAAGTTCACGGTGAATCTCTTGCACCGTCATTGCAGGCACTATCATTGTCGGTATGTCATAATGTTTGTTCTTGCTGTAGACTATTCCCAAACTTACAAAAATTTAATTAAAAATCTTATCTAACAACTCCTTCGGGACATAAACAAACTTACCCTGTGGGAATTTAGGGATATTGTTGCGCCTAATCAGATCATAGAGAGCCTTGCCGGACATCCCGAACTTCTTCTGCGCCTCACCCATATTGTAGCATTCCGTCATTGGGTAGTTTTTAGGGTAGTCTTTTGGGTAGTCTTGCCCAGATGTATTCAATAGGGCATCGAGGTCAGCCCGCCGGATAATGGTTTTCTCCTCCATTATGTTAGTGGCTTTCAGCCTGCCTGTATCGATTAGGTAATAGACATTGCGCCGGGAGCAACCGATCAGTTTGGCCACCTGGCTCACATTCAGAAACTCCCTATCCTCAACCGGAATTTCGGCAGGCTTCGCCGATTGCGCCCGGGCCTTCTTCGTCTCCTCGTTGCTCCTTTCCACTTTCTCCTCGCGCTTACGTGCCTTATAGTAACGGCTCGAACAGGCCGTACTACAGCACTTGGTGGTGGTCGTTTGTGCAGTGAACTCCTTGCCGCAGAACCGGCAGATGCGCTGTACCTTGATATAAGAAGTCATTTAACCGAAAAAGTGTAGCAAAATGATGAAAAGAGTAGCAAAGTGTGAAGTTTGTGAAGTAAAAGTAATCAACTTTTACATAAAACTACGATGAGGTACAAATAAGGTACAAAATATTTCAAAACAAATGATTACTTTTACAAAACGATCATTGAAATGTATTAAATAAAAAAGCACTCTAAGCGAGTGCTTTACACTGGATTATTTATATTCGTTATTCGGTCGCTTTGTGCCTCTTATTTTCCGATGCAGAATTTAGAAAAAATAGAAGAGAGTATATCGTCGGTGGTGATTTCGCCGGTGATGAGGCCCAGGTCGTGGAGGGCGGAGCGGAGGTCCTGTGAGAGAAGGTCGGCGGGGAGGGTGTCGAGGCCCGAGAGGGCGCGCGACAGGGAGGCGGAAGACGAGGTCAGCGCCTCGTAGTGGCGGGCGTTGGTCACCACCGTCTGGTCGGCGGCGAAGGCGGCCGAGGCCTCCGCAAAGGAGTGCAGGTAGTCCGTCAGGGAGGTCAGGTCGGCGCCATGGCGGGCCGAAACCGTCAAAACAGGGACCTCGCCGCGACCCTCCGGGGCGATACCGGCCGCTGCGGCGCGACGGATGTTGTCCAGGGTTTGGGGAGTCGCCTGGTCCACCTTATTGATAACAAAGCATATTTGTTGGTCGTCGCGCAGGCCGGCGGTGTCGATCAGTTCCGTGACCAGGCGACGGGCGAGCGCCAGGGTTTTCATGGGACATTCGGCCGAGAGGGCTTCAAACTCGGCGGCATCGGCCACCAGCAGCACGAGCGAAGCCCGGCGGACCGAGGCCAGCGTGCGTTCGATGCCCATGCGTTCGAGCGCCTCGTCGGTGTGGCGCAGGCCGGCGGTGTCGATGAAACGCAAAGTGACCCCGCCGAGGTCGAGGCACTCCTCGATCGTGTCGCGCGTGGTGCCGGCGATGTCGGAAACCATGGCGCGATCGTCGCGCAGCAAAGCGTTCAGCAACGTCGACTTACCCACGTTGGGTTTGCCGGCGATGGCGACCCCGACGCCGGTTTTCAGCGCGTTGCCGCGGGCAAACGATGCGGCAAGCTCATCGAGGCGGGCGCGGATGACCAGCATCAGTTCCCGGAGCCGAGCGCGGTCGGCAAATTCCACGTCCTCCTCGCCGAAGTCGAGCTCGAGTTCGAGCAGCGACACCAGTTCGACCAACTGTGCGCGCAGGTGAGCGAATTCGGCCGAGTAGCCGCCCCGCATCTGATTCGAGGCCAGGGCGTGCGAAGCCCGGTCGCGCGAAGCGATCACGTCGGCCACGGCCTCGGCCTGAGAAAGGTCCATTTTGCCCGCCAGGAATGCCCTCACGGTGAATTCGCCGGGTTCGGCGGCACGCGCGCCGAGGCGGATAAAGAGCGCGGTGATCTCGCGGACGACGTACCCCGAAGCGTGGCACGACACCTCGGCCATCTCCTCGCCCGTGTAGGAACGGGGGGCGCGGAAAACCGTGACCAGCACATCGTCCAGCGTGCAGTCGCCGTCGACGATCCGGCCGTAATGCACCGTATTGCCCGGTTGGTCCGAGAGTTTTTTGCCCGAGGCGGACCGGAAAGCCGCGTCGCACAGCGACAAAGCCCCAGGGCCGCTCACCCGGACGATGGCGATCGCCCCGCCGGGGCCGGTCGCAGGGGCGACAATGACACCCTCGGTTGCCATGTTATTTATTGATTTCCAAGCGCTGGCCCACCGAAAGGCGGTTGGCGTTGCGGAGGTTGTTCCAGCGCATGATCTGCGACACGGTCACACCGTATTTCCGGGCTATCGAGCCCAGGTTCTCGCCGCTCTTCACGCGGTGGACGGTCGAAGCGGTTTCGAGGCGCGCCTTGACCGCAGCGGTACCGCCGCCGGGCTTGAGGTATTGCGCCAGGTAGGTGCTGTCCTTGGAAAGTATCTCGGCCTCGCGGTCGATGTATTTCGAAACCTCGCTGCTCGGCAACACCAGCGTGTAGGGGCGGTCGAGGGCGGGGATGATGTCGAGGCGGTACTGCGGATTGATCAGGCGCAGCGTTTCGATGGGCACGCCCAGCGACGAGGATACCTGCTCGAGGTGCATCAGGCGGGTGACCATCACCGTGTCGACCGACAGGGGCACCGGGGCGGGATAGGGCTCGATCTGGTGCTGCTTATGGAAGGTGTAGGCATAGGTCGCCGCGACGAACGAGGGGACGTAGCCGCGCGTTTCGCGGGGCAGGTATTCGTAGATATCCCAGAAAGTCTTGGCTCCCGCACCGGCGCGTTTGAGCGCCTTGTTGACATTCCCCGGGCCGCAGTTGTAGGCGGCCAGGGCCAGCGTCCAGTCGCCGTAGAGGTTGTAGAGCGACTTCAGGAAGCGGCAGGCGGCGGCCGTCGACGCCACAGGGTCGCAGCGCTGGTCGACGAACGAGTTGATATCCAAGCCATAGACCTTACCCGTGGAAGGAATGAACTGCCACAGTCCGCGTGCCCCGGCCCGCGAAGTGACCGAAGGCGACAGGGCCGATTCGACCACCGGCAGCATCCGCAGCTCGACGGGAAGGCCCGTGCGGACCAGCTCGTTCTCGAAGATCGGGAAGTAGTATTGCGAGCGGCCCAGGATGTTGCGCATCGACTCCTTGTGGCGCAGGGTGTAGGCGACGATGTATTTCTTGACGATCTCGTTGTAGGGCAGTTCGATGGGCGAGAGCAGCATCTTCAGGCGCGCGGCGTAGACCGAGTCGGGCAGCGCATCGGAGAGCGAGAGCGTCGAATCGCCCTCGACGTCGATGAAATCGTTGAAAAAAGCGTCGAACGAGCTGACCACGATGTCAGCGTTGCGCAGGTGCAGCAGCGAGTCGTAGATCTCGGGCGAATAGACGGCGCCCAGTGTACGCTCGTCGTCTTTGGCGTGGCCCGCGGCGGCGGCCAGGCAAAACAAGGTGGTGAATATGGCAATTTTCATTTTAAAATCGGATGTTGAGGCTCATGCCCAGCCCCCCGAAACGCGGGGTGTTGGACGCGGCGTAAAGATTAATGTAAGCAGGCGTGAGCGACATCGACAGGTCGTCGCTCACGTCGTAGTCCTTGAGGTGGGCGTCGACGTGGGCGTCGACGATGTTGAAGAGGTAGAAGGCGCAGGTCAGTAGGATACACAGGTCGCGGTCGCGGCGGTAGCTCTGTTTGTAGCGGCGCAGGAATTCACCGTCGTAGCGGCCGCCGAACTCGTCGACGGTATCGTCATCGCCGTCGGTAACCAGGTCGTAGGCCAGTTTGAAGCGGTTGTAACCGCGCGAGTTGAAGTCGATCACGTAGGCGAACGTAGCGAATCCGCCGATGACGATCGGCAGTTTCCAGTAGCTTTTGTTGTAGATCTGCCCGGCTCCCGGGCAGATGGTCGACAGGGTGGTGGCCTGTTTGACCGAGGTGCGCTCGCCGTCGTAGTGCATGGCGGCGTCGCCGATAAAGTAGATCCACGTGGCGGCGGCGCCGGCGAATAACAGCTGGCGGTAGGTGTTGAGTTTGATCATCCTCGTTTGCACGGGGTCGATGTCGGCCCGCGTAGCCCCGGGCGTACGCAGCAGCCTGTCGTACTCGTTGCGGTAGTTGCGGTAGTTGCTGCTCTGGGCGATGCCCACACCGAGCGTCGTACCCAAAGCGCCGTACAAAATAGGCAGTTTCCAGTACTGGTGGTTGTAGATCTGGGCGAAACCGGGCATCACGGCCGTCAGGGCGCAGACCCCCGAAAGCGAGATCGAATCGCGGAACAGGCCGCGGCGGCGCTTGCCCTCGGCGATGTCGAGTTCGCGGGTGAGCTCGCGCTGGGCGGCGGGCGCCAGAAGCAGGGCCAGCGAGTCGGCCAGGCGCAACGAATCGGCATGCGAGAGCGAATCGCCCCGGGTGAGCGAGTCGGGCAGGACGATTTCGTGCAACAAACTGTCGATCACCCGGATAGGCTTCGCCTCGCGGACCACGCCGCCCGAAACGTGGTAGCTCTGGCGCGTGGGATCGGCCGTTTGCTCGACCTGGGCGGCTTTGCGGCGTTTTTTGCGGGACTGGGCCTGGGCGGTAGCGGCCGAAAGGACGAAAAGCGCGATCAGCACACACGACACCGCGCGCATCCACCTCGCGGGGGCGCCGTGTGCCGTCGGTTTGCGATCCGTGTACGTCATGCGATCCTTATGCCTTGCCCAGGCGTTGGAGGAACGTATCGATGTCGCTGTCCGAAGCAAATTCGACGACGATTTTCCCCCCACCCTTCTTATTTTTCTTGATGCTGATGTCCTGTGAGAAAAGCTGCTCGAGGCGCTCTACCAGGCGCGTGTAGCTCTCGGGGAATTCCTCCTCGACCGGCGCGGGAGCCTTTTCTTCGGCCGCTTTGCGGGCCAGCTCCTCGGCCTGGCGAACCGAAAGTCCTTTTTTGAGTACCTTTTTGAGCACGGTGAGTTGCGTGTCGGCCGCTTCGGCCGAAGCGATGGCCTTGGCGTGCCCCATCGAAATCAACTCCTCGCGCAGGGCCAGCTGCACCTCGACGGGCAGCGACAGCAGGCGCATGTAGTTGGCCACCGTCGAGCGTTTCTTGCCCACGCGGGCGGCCAGGGCGTCCTGCGTGAGGCCGCACTCGTCCACCAGGCTGCGCAAACTGAGTGCCACCTCGATCGCGTTGAGGTCCTCGCGCTGGATGTTCTCCACCAGGGCCATTTCGTGCAGCGACTGCTCGGTAGCCTCGCGGACGTAGGCCGGAATGGTCTCCTGTCCCGCCAGGCGCGAGGCGCGCCAACGGCGTTCGCCGCTGATCAGCACGTAGCGGCCCTCGCTGTCGCGCATCACCGTCACGGGCTGGATCACACCCAGCGTGGCGATCGAATCGGCCAGCTCCTGCAGCGCCTCGGGGTCGA
This sequence comes from Rikenellaceae bacterium, assembly GCA_031547705.1. Taxonomy (GTDB): domain Bacteria; phylum Bacteroidota; class Bacteroidia; order Bacteroidales; family Rikenellaceae; genus JAVBMJ01. The sequence goes on from JAVBRR010000017.1 coordinate 8,981, forward strand.
AATTCGCGCGCGGCTGCTTGGGGTTGGGAACGACGGCGTCGAGCGACAGCATCTCCATCGTCGTCGCGCTCTGCTTGCGCGGCGCGAGGCTGCTTTCGATCTCGAAGATCGCATCCAGCCCGCGTCCGAGGCCTTTGGGTCTTGCGTTCATAGTTATTTCTTTATCAGTTCTCTGGCTAAGTTGAGGTAGCTCACGCTGCCGGACGACGAGGCGTCGTGCAGCAGCACGGGTTTGCCGTAGCTCGGGGCTTCGCTCAGGCGGATGTTGCGCTGAATCACCGTTTCGAACGTCAGGTGCCCGAAATGCTGGCGCACCTCGGCCACCACCTGGTTCGACAGGCGCGTGCGGGCGTGCATCGTCAGCAGGAAACCTTCGATCTCGAGCGCGGGGTTGAGTTTGCCCTTGACCATCTTGATGGTATTGAGCAGCTTACCCAGCCCCTCGAGGGCGAAATATTCGCACTGCACGGGGATCAGCACCGAGTCGGCCGCCACCAGGGCGTTGACCGTGATGAACCCCAGCGAAGGCGAGCAGTCGATCAATATATAGTCGTAATCCCCCTTCAGCGGCTCCAGCGTGCGGCGCAGGCGGAAATGGCCCTCGTCCATGGCGGCCAGTTCGGTGTCGGCACCCACCAGGTTGATGTTCGAAGGCAGCACGTCGAGTTTCTTCACGTCGGGGCTCGCCACGATCACCTCGCGGGCCGGACGGCCGTCGATGATGCAGTCGTAGATGCTGTCGCCTCCGATATCAAGGCCCAACCCCGACGTGGCGTTGGCCTGGGGGTCGGCGTCGACCAGCAGGGTCCGTTTACCGAGTATGGCCAGGCTGGCTGCCAGGTTGATAGCCGTGGTCGTCTTCCCCACGCCCCCCTTTTGGTTCGAGAGAGCGATTATTTTACCCATATTTCTTCTCCGTTTTAAAGCGCAATATTACGCAAAAATCCCGAGAGTTTCGCAAACCGCCCCCCGGATTTTGAATTTTGGCTGGTAATCCCGCCGAAAAACGCTATATTTGCGGGAAGTAAAACCGCAAACGACATGGTAAACCTCCAAGGACGCAGTTTCCTGAAACTGCTCGACTTCTCGGCCGAAGAGATCGGCTACTTCCTCTCCCTGGCCGCCGAGCTCAAAGCCGCCAAACGCGCACGGAAAGAACAAAAACACCTGACAGGAAAAAACATAGCCCTTATTTTCGAAAAGGACTCGACGCGCACACGCTGCGCCTTCGAGGTGGCGGCCTACGACCAGGGCGCGCAGGTCACCTACCTCGGCCCCTCGGGGTCGCAGATAGGTAAAAAGGAGAGCATCCGCGACACGGCGCGCATCCTGGGACGCATGTACGACGCGATCGAGTACCGCGGCTACGGCCAGAGCGTGGTCGAGGAACTGGCGCAATACTCCGGCGTGCCCGTGTGGAACGGCCTGACCAACGAAGCCCACCCCCCGCAGATCCTCGCCGACTTCCTCACCATGAGCGAGCACAGCGACAAACCGCTCGGGGAGGTCGCCTTCTGTTTCGTCGGCGACGCCCACAACAACGTGGCCAACTCGCTGATGGTCGGGGCTGCCCTCCTGGGGATGGACTACCGCGCCGTTTCGCCCGCCTCGTGCGCGCCCTCGGCCGAACTGGTGGCCCGTTGCCGCGAGATCGCCCGCACCTCGGGCGCCCGGATCACCGTCACCGACGACATCGCCCCGGGGGTGGCCGGATGCGACTTCGTCTACACCGACGTGTGGGTGTCGATGGGCGAACCCGACGCCGTGTGGGAAGAGCGCATAACGCTGCTGCGCCCTTACCAGGTCAACGCCGCGATGATGCAGGCCACAGGCAATCCGTCGGCTAAATTCCTCCACTGCCTGCCCGCCTTCCACAACGAGGAAACCGCCGTGGCCAAAGAGATCAAACAAAAATTCGGCATCGCCGAAATGGAAGTCACCGAAGAGGTCTTCGAATCGCCCGCCTCGGTAGTATTCGACCAGGGCGAAAACCGCCTCCACACCATCAAAGCCGTTATGGTCGCCACGCTCGGGGAGTGATTACACCCTGCGTATCTCGGTTTCGGTGCCGTCGGGCAGTACGAGGTAGGCGCCGGTGGTTTGGGGGGTTATGTGGCCTATCACTTCGACGCCCCCGAGGCGCATGATGCGTTCCTGCAGGGCGAGGGGCACGGTGAAGAGCAACTCGTGGTCGTCGCCCCCGTTGAGCGCCGCGACCACGGGGTCGATGTGCAGCTCCTCGGCCATGCGGTAGCTCTCGGCGGCGATGGGCAGGCGGTCGAGGTAGATGCGCACCCCGCAGGCCGAGCGGTCGCAGATGTGCAGCACGTCGGAAGCCAGCCCGTCCGAGAGGTCGATCATCGAGGTCGGGACGATATCCTCGGCAGCCAGCGCCTCGACGATATCGCGGCGGGCGTGGGGATGCAACTGACGGCCGAGCAGGTATTCGTACCCCTCGAACTGCGGTTGCGGGGCGGGATGCCCTTCGAATGCGCGCTTTTCGCGTTCGAGCAGGTGCAGGCCCAGGTAAGCGGCCCCCACATCGCCCGTGATGCAGACCAGGTCGTTCTGCTGCGCCCCGTTGCGGCGGACGATCCGCTCGGGCGCCACCTCGCCCACGACCGAAACGCCGATCGTAAGCCCTGTGAGTGACGGCGTCGTGTCGCCCCCCACCAGGTCCACATCGTATTCTTCGCACGCGGCGCGCACGCCCGCATAGAGTTGTTCGAGCGCCTCGACGCTCATTTTGGATGACACGCCCAGCGCCAGGGTCAGCGCGCGCGGCGTGCCGTTGAGGGCGTAGATATCCTCGATCCCCACGACGACCGCCTTGTAGCCCAGGTGCTTGAGCGGAAAATAGGTCAGGTCGAAATGGATGCCTTCCAGCAGCAGGTCGGTGGTGAGCAGCGTGTAAGCCCCGTCACCCCCGAGGGCCAGCACCGCGGCGTCGTCGCCGATGCCCGTCACGGTGGTTTTGTGCAATAGATCAAATCCCGAGGTCAACTTTTCGATCAACCCGAATTCCCCCAAAGAGGCCACATCCGTTCGCTTTTCTGCCATAATTTCGATAGTTTACGTTATTTTCTACAAAAATACGAAAAATAGCGTATCTTTGCAGCTCGATTTTTTAACAGGATGTTGAATATTGTATTATTCGGCCCTCCGGGGGCAGGTAAAGGTACGCAGGCCAGGTTGTTGGCCGAGCGCTACAACCTGAGCCACATTTCGACGGGCGAGGCGATCCGCCGCGAGATCCGCGCAGGATCGGCGTGCGGCGAGAGCGTCAAAGAGTATATCGAGCGCGGGGAACTGGCGCCCGACGAGCTGGTGTTAGACATCGTATCGGACTACGTGGAGAGCCGCCGGCCCACGGCGGGGAACATTTTCGACGGCTTCCCGCGCACGGAGGTGCAGGCCGAGGAGTTCGACAAGATCCTCGCGGCCCACGGCAAGCGGGTGGACCTGATGCTCTCGCTCGAGGTTCCGGACGAGGTGCTGATCGAGCGGCTGTTGCTGCGCGGACGCGAAAGCGGGCGCATGGACGACGCCAGCGAAAAGGTGATCCGCAACCGTATAAAGGTCTACAACGCCCAGACGGCCGTCGTCGCGCAGTTCTATGCCGACCAGGGCAAGTACATGGGTATCAAGGGCACCGGTACGGTCGAGGAGATCTTCGCCCGCCTGTGCAAGGCCATCGACAAGGTACAGGAATAAGCTCCCCCTTACCGAAATCTACCACATCACCCGGAGCAAGAACATTTTCACGGGCGTGACGCCCGCGGTGCGCGCTTTGCCGTCGGCGCCTTTCACCTTGAATTCGATACCCTGACCCTTTTCGTACACATCGGCAAAGTTGTAGTTCATGTAGGAGTAGATGAACGGGTTGACGGAGAGCGAGGTGTCATATACACGCGTTCGTTCAACCCTGTATCCATGCCCATCGGGGACAGGCGAATACTTGGCGGCGTTGTCGCTGTATCGTTTGTAGAGAACGTCGTAGCTCTCCTTGAAGATCGGGTTGCGGCCCACCGAGGCGGCGGTCAGCACATCACCGGCTTTCAACCCCGCCTTCTCCGCAGGTGAATCGGGGATCACCGCGGCGATCCGTCCCGCCACGCTCCGGTCGTAGATAATGCCCGTAAAATAGGCATTTTGTTTGACGACCGACTTGACGTGGGGGTAAGGGAAACAATAGAGCATCGCCAAGCCCACGTCGGTGCCGAACTCCATGTGGTTCAGTTTGTCGATATACTTCATCGCGTAACTGCTCTGCCATACCACGGGGGTGATCCGGGCACCTTCGCGCACCTTTTTGGCGTCGAGCATCGAGATCGATAATGTCCCTATATACCTCACCGAGGTATACCCCTCCTGCGTGGAAGATTCGACGTACTGGCGCGTCACGTTCTGGCGGCTCCAAATATCATATTCCCTGTTGTAGCGCGTCGAGATGCTGGTAGTGGGCGGGACGTATTGTTCGCGGCTGTCGCAATAGAACTCCAGGAAAACGAGCAGGTCGGGGTTCTCGGCATTACGCTTCAGGCCGCGGGAGCTGAGTATGTTCTCGATATTCACTGCCAGCTCTTTTTGTTGCAGGTAGTTGCGGTCGGTAAATTCGAAATCGTAGGTGGCGAAGTTGTAAAAGTCCACGTCGGGATCGGCCATCACCTCAAGGATAGGGGCGGCGAATTTATCCTCATTGCACAAAACGCCCTCTTGCCTGGTGGCATCGAACCACGCGATCCCAGCTTCGGAAACCGGCCCTGCGCCGAGGCAGGGGATCCCCTTGAGGGTGACCTCGCGGACGATGTTCCCCGGGCGCTTGGTCTTCAGGGTGACGCTGCTTTTGGATACCATACCGTCTATCAGGCTTTGGGTGGCGGGCTGGCCGTCCACCTCCAAAATGACGGTCTGGTAGAGCAGCTGCGCGTCGTAGGCGGGCGAATAGGGGTCGATCCACCAGGTGACCCACCAGGCTTTTTTCACGCCGTCGATGGTCATCGCAGCGGTGCGGAAAGCGGCGCCGTAATAGTAGGATTGCTGGGCGAAAGCCCCGGCGGCGAGCGCCAGGAGGGCGAAAGAGAGCAGAAGTCGCTTCATAACGATTGAATGCGTTAGAGTTAGGTTGACAAATATAAAATACTTCCGCCGGATTCGCAAATAAAAATACGCGCATCGGGTTGGTTTGATGAAATTTTGTTATCTTTGTGCCCTGTTTTCACCAAAACCAAAAACAAACCAATTAATAATCAATCAATGAACAACTACGAAACCGTTTTCATTGCCACTCCGGTGCTCTCCGAAACGCAAGTTCAGGAGCTCCTCGGCAAATTCCGCGGTATTATTACCGAAAACGGCGGTCAGATTATTAATGAAGAGGATTGGGGCCTGCGCAAACTGGCCTACCCGATTCAGAAAAAGACCACCGGATTTTACTTCTTCCTCGAGTTCACGGGCGAAGGCACCCTTGTCGAAACCCTCGAACTCCAGTACCGCCGCGACGAACGCGTGATCCGCTTCCTGACTTTCAAGCAGGACAAATACGCCCTCGAATACTCGGTGAAGCGTCGCAACAAAAACTCGAACAAACCTCAAGTAACCGAAACCACCGAAACAACCGAAGAGTAGACCATGGCAAATCCGCAATCAGAAATCCGTTACCTCAATCCCCCTACGGTAGAGGTAAAGAAGAAAAAATATTGCCGCTTCAAGAAAGCAGGCATCAAATACGTCGATTACAAGGACGGCGAATTCCTCAAGAAGTTCCTCAACGAGCAGGGCAAGGTGTTGCCCCGCCGCCTGACCGGAACCTCGCAGAAATTCCAGAAGAAAGTGGCACAGGCCGTTAAGCGTGCGCGCCACCTGGCTATCCTGCCGTTCGTAACCGATTTAATGAAGTAGGAGGACCCGGACTATGCAAGTGATTCTTATCAAAGACGTCGAAAAATTGGGTTACGTCAACGACATCGTCGAAGTGAAACCCGGATACGCCAACAACTTCCTCATTCCCCAGGGTTACGCCAAGGCCGCCACGGCTTCGGCCAAGAAAGTCCTGGCAGAAAACCTCCGCCAGCGCGCCCACAAGGACGCCAAAGTCCTCGCCGACGCACAGGCCCTGGCCGCCAAACTCGAAGCCGTGTCGCTGAAACTTTCGGCCAAGGCCGAAGAGGGCAAGATCTTCGGATCGATTACCGCCGCCGACATCGCCGAAGCGCTGACCGCCAAAGGATTCGACATCGACCGCAAGAACATCGCCGTGGAAGCGGTCAAGATGGTGGGCGAGTACGAAGCCTCGGTGAAGATCCACCGCGACGTGAAAGGCACCGTGAAATTCGAAGTGGTAGCCGCCGAATAAGGCGCACACCCCATACCTTCAGAAAAGCCGGGCCCAGTGTCCGGCTTTTTATTTACTATCGCGTTGTTCAGCCTTGCTCGCAAGGCTGGCAGCCCGAACCGAAGTTGCCGCAGGCAACTGAGCTCACCGACCGGAGCCCGCAGTCGCGCGAAGCGCGGGGCGGAAATAGCGAAGGGAGGTAACACCCCGGCTGCGGAGGGCTGCGCCCTCCACGGGCTTCGGACTGAAACTACAATTTTTCTTTTCGCGATCGGATAAATTTATTATCTTTGTCTTGCCAAACCAACTAAAATTAACTTTATAGATTAAAAGCGGATCACATATCAGTTAAAGAGGCTCTCTCTTTTTTGTTGTACGCAAAATTAGGAACCCTCCGTTCGCGGAGGGATTTGGACCAACGAAAAAGTATTGCGAGCCAAGTCTTGTTCTGTTCGCAGAACAAGCTTGGGCGCAGTGCAATCAATGGTTCCACGGTGTCCTAATACCGGCGTACAGAAGATTGTATCTGCGTCCTCTCATTTTATGGAAACCAACATTTTTGAGATTTTTATCGAGAGCCGCTCGCCCCACTGGGTGTGGTCGCGGGTACACATCCTGACCTGGACGTTCGACCAGGCGCGCCAGCAACATTGCATCGAAGACATCATCAAGCAGGCCGGCGAGTCCCGCCCGGTGCTGCGCATCGAGAGCGCGCCCTGCGCCAAAACCACCCTGCTGATCACCGTCACACCCGCGGTCCTGCCCGCCGTAAAGGGTTTCTCGCCGCAATCCGCCTTCGAATTCGAGATGCGCGTGAGCTGCAACGGCGACGGTTTCACCCGCGAGACCTTCCGCGTGCCCGTACCGAAAGGCATCGTCGAAAGCGTGACGATAGACAGAAAACCAAACCATTCTTAACGGGCGGGGATAACCACCGAGCGATTTTTTTTGCTACATTTGCCGTATAATCGATCATTATGGAGCAATATACGCTTGAAGTAGTTGACTCGCCCGCCCTGCGCAAAGAGTTCCTCGCGCTGCCCAAACGCCTCTACCGCGGCGACCGCCACTGGGTGTGCCCCCTGGACGGCGACATCGAAAAGATATTCGACCCCGCGCGCAACGAACTCTTCGAGGACGGCGAGGCCATCCGCTGGATCGCGCGCGATGCGAAAGGCGCCGTCGTGGGACGCATAGCCGCTTTCTACAACCGCGAACTCGCCGCAGCCAACGACCAGCCCACGGGCGGGTGCGGCTTCTTCGAGGCGATAAACGACCAGAACCTGGCCAACCTGCTCTTCGACGCGGCACGCGACTGGCTCGCCGCGCACGGCATGGAGGCGATGGACGGACCGATCAACTTCGGCGACCGCGACCAATGGTGGGGCGTGCTGGTGAGCGGGTTCGAGCTCCAACCCCTCT
>JAVBRR010000084.1:0-4271 GCA_031547705.1 Rikenellaceae bacterium
TTCCACCAGGCAACGGATCTCGACGGCCTGCTCCGTGACGGCGATTTTGTTGGGGATCGACAGCACGTAGAGGGCCGTGACGGCGATCACCGTCGCCAGGAACCACGCGGGCAGGTATCCGCCGACCCCGAAATAGGCCGAGGCGGCGAACCCGCCCAGCACGATCGCGCCGATGGCGGTCGTGATCCGTTTGCTGCGCCTGTCGAGGCGGTATCTGAAGGTCGTTTCCATTATACAATTTTTGCTTTTCAGGCTTTTGCCGCGATCAGCGCTTCGGCCACCGCAAGGTCTTCCGGCGTGGTGATCTTGATGTTGAGGCGCTCCCCTTCGCACAGCGTCACCCGCCGTCCCGACGCTTCGACCACCGAGGCGTCGTCCGTGAACCCCGGATGGTAGGGCAGGGCGTAGGCTTCGGCGATCGTTTCGTAGGTGAACCCCTGCGGGGTCTGTACCGCCCGCAGCGTGCTGCGTTCGATGGGTGCCGATCCCGTGGCGTCGATCGAGCGGAACGAATCCACGGGCTCGACCACCGGAACGGCGCTTCCGTACGCCGCCACACACTCCAGTACACGGATGATCAGCCCTTCCGATGCAAGGGGACGCACCCCGTCGTGGATCAGCACCTGGTCGCAGGGCCCCGCCACAGCCAATCCCGCCCGCACCGAAGCGAAGCGGTTCTCCCCGCCGCGGCAAACCTCGAACCGGATCCCGGGAAGCCACTTCCGCGTCTCCTGTTCCCAGTGCGAAAACCCATCGGCGGGCAACACCACGACGATCCGCGCCCCGGGCTGCGCCGCGGCAAAACGCCCGACCGTGTGCGCCAACACCGGTTTGCCGCCCAGGGGCAGGAACTGTTTGGGGATTTCGCTCCCCATGCGCAAACCGCTTCCGGCAGCCACTATCAGGATTACCGTGTTCATTTGGTCCAGTGTAGTTTTTTCCCGAAGCCCAGGCGGTTGTCGGTCAGTTTCATCTCTCCGGGCTCGATCGTCCAGAGGTTCAATTCGGCCATCGCCGCATAGGGGAAACGCTTGAGGTAGGCGGCGCGCGCCTTAACGCCCGCGTCGTCGTCCTGCGTGGGGCGCATGGTGGCGGTGAACTGGAGGCCCTGCAATTTGCCGACCATCCGGCTCTCGAGCACCACCGAACCGGCCACCGAGGGGTTGGCCGCCGCCTGCCGCGCATGGCGCGTGTGGGCGTCCGAGGTGACGACAAAACGGTTTTCCGCGGCGACATAGACATAGAACAGATTCGAACACCACACGCCCTGCCCGTCGCTCGTCGCGAGCGTCATCACGTGGTGGCGTTTGATAAACCGCACAATCCTGTCGGGAACAGCAGTGTCCATCGCGTTATCTGATCGAATCGAGTTGTGTCACTTTCAGGCTGTCGGGCAAGGTTCCTGCCAATTCGCCCAGGATACGCTCCTTGATGATCGCAAAATCGGCGCGGTTGGCCTCGGAGATCGGTTCGGCGGGCTCCGAAGGGGCTTTCAGGGGGTCGATCGCCTGGTTGCCGTGCCAGAGCCGGAAATCGAGGTGGGGGCCGGTGGACAACCCCGTCGAACCCACGTAACCGATCAGGTCGCCCTGCGCGACGCGCACTCCGGCGCGAATCCCTTTGGCGTAGCCGCGCAGGTGGAGGTAAGCCGACGAGAAACCGTTGGTATGCTTGATCTTCACGGTGTTGCCGCCCCCGCCGGCATACCCGGCCGAGGTCACCGTCCCGTCCGCCACGGCGTGCACGGGCGTTCCCGAGGGCGCCGCGTAGTCCACTCCGTGGTGGGGCCTGCGGATCTTGAGCACCGGATGGAGCCGCGATCCCGAGAAACGCGAGCTGATCCGCGAAAATTTGAGCGGCGCTTTCAGGAAGTTCTTTCTCAGCGAGTTGCCGTTTTCGTCCCAGTAGGTGATCTTGCCGCCCTGCTCGAACGGAATGGCGTAATAGGTTTTGCCGCCGTGCTCGAAGGTCGCGCCCCAGATACGCCCCACGCCTATATTTAATGTATCGACGTATTTCTGTTCGTAGATCACCTTGAAATTATCGCCGGGCTGGAGGGCGAAAAAATCGACCGACCAGGCGTAGATATCCGAGAGGTCCATCGCCAGCACGGGGCTCAGGTCGTTTGCCATCATGCAATTCCACAGCGAGGAGGTGATCGTCGCCTCGCTCACGCACCGCTCGATCCGCACCTCTTTTTCGTCCATCCTCACCCGCACGGTGTCCGCTTCGGGCGAGATGACGATGTATTGTGTGAGCGAGATTTCGTAGACAAAATGAGCCATCCGCGAGATGGTATCAGGCAAAAGAAATACCGTAAAGTCGTGCCCGGCACGTATGTTGCGTAACGAGAACGACGGTTCGACCGCACGGGCGATCCGGTCGACCTGCGTGGCCCCGATGCCGTAACGGGCGAGGATCGTCGAGAGGGTCTGGCCGTTTTCGACCGTTCCGTGTTCGAGGTTATAACCCTTGTAAGGGATGCCGTAGAGAAGTTCGACCACTTCTTCTTCGGGATCCGGCTCGGGGGATGAGTTTTTTAACGGGATGAGAAATAATACGATGGCTGTTACTGCGACAACCGCTGCAATCCAGATGTAGACCTTTTTTCTATTCATCGACGTAAAGTTACAAAATAATATTAAAAAGAGCGTCCGGGGTCTGTTTTTTTGATGATTAAAAAAAAAATGATACCTTTGACACAAGGAATTGATTTGAAAAAGTAAAACTTAACTTAAAATATTTTGATTATGAAGAGGATAGCTTCGTTTATTCTTTTGGCAGTACTGGTTTGCGGCATCAACAACGCCGCTCAGGCACAGGTTACCGTTCGTGCCAACGCCCTGGGTTATGCTGGCCTTGTTCCCAACCTGGGTTTCGAATTCGGTTTGTCCAAGCACTTCACTTTCGTGGCTGAAGGATATTACTCCCCTTTCTGGGATGAGTCGGGTTTCAGGGCCAAGGGATGGCTCGTAACGCCTGAGTTCCGCTACTATTTCTGCCAGAAATTCAACAAGCACTACATCGGGATCCACGGGAATTACGCCGATTTCGATAAATTCCAGATCACCAAGAAGCAGAACGTCCGCGACGGCTACGCTTACGGTGCCGGCCTTACCTACGGTCACACCTGGAAGTTCAACCACCGCTGGTCTTTCGACCTGTTCATCGGCGGCGGCTGGTGGCACCTCAAGAGCGACGTCTATTGCAAGAACGATCCGAACGTCCTGATCGAGACGAACAAGGAAGAGGACCGCTTCGGGCTTTCGCGCCTGGGGGCGACGTTCGCCTACCGTTTCTAAGCCGTTCATAAACTGCTGACCCGGTGATAATCAAGCGATCACTTTTTACAATCATAGCAATCTCGACACTCCTCACCTCTTGCTTCAAGGATGAGGAGTGTCCGGTTATTCCCACCACCGTCACCTTCGAATTTTCGTCGCGTACCCTGACCGATGCCGACGAGGTGACCGCCCTGCAGGTTTTCCTGCTGGACGAGGTGAAGAACCGCGTCACGGCCTACCAGGTCGATCTGTCGACGATCCGGACGCGTGCTTATGCCGTGTCGTTGCTTTCGACCCGCGCAGGTGAAACCTACCCCTGGGGCGATCCGGAAGATCCCAACCCGGGATGGAGTTCGCCGTCGGTGGACTGGGACGTTGTGACGGGCAATTTCGCCGTCACGGTCACGGGCCTGCCCCAAGGGAGCTACCGGATGTGGCTGTGGGGCAATGTGGCCGACGAGTCGGTGCTGTCCATCGACCGGGCGACGCTTTCGATGCGCAACGGCGTTGCGGGTGGCGACTACCTGCTCTCGCCCGTTCAGGATGTGACCATCCGGCCGCGCTCGCAAACGATCTCCGGTGTGCTCGAGCGGCTTACGGCCCGCGTTACGGTGGCCGTTACGGGCGAATACGACAGCGCCATCGGCCTGTACGTGAGCGATGTTTATGGTTCGGTCGACGCCGACGGTGTTTTCGGCGATCCGGTGGATGTCGAGTTCGAATCCTCGCCGGTCCCCGGCCTGGTCTGCCTTTTCCCCACGGCCGAAACCGCTCCTTCGGGCAGTGAATTCTTCTTTTCGTACTACCAGCCCGCCGGTAGCCAGCAGAGCCGTTATAGAACCCAGCCTCTTTCGATCGCCGCGGCCCCCACGGTCGCCTTCGACCTGGATTGATCGACGTTGATAATATTAAAGAAAGGCGGCCCACGATGAGGGCCGCCTTTCTTTTGGGCTTAAAGAATTAGAACTATTTCTTCGCGGGAGCTGC
>JAVBRR010000126.1:0-14917 GCA_031547705.1 Rikenellaceae bacterium
AAACTCCCTCCCCTACGGTTCGGGGAGGGTTGGGAGTGCTTATCCGAAATTCGCGTTAGAACCGCCAGCTTGCCGTAAAGATGATGTTGTGCTGCTTGCGCAACTGCGAGATGTAGTCGGGGGTGGCATCGGCCTGCGATCCGTCGAGCCCCTGTCCGAAGGTGCGCACCGTCCCGTCGTTGTCCTCGCCGTTGTAGTACCAGAGGTCGTAGGCCGAGTAGTTCGATTTCAGGTGGCTGTATGTCAGGTCGAACGACACGCTGCGGAAGCGGTAGCCCAGCCCGGCGGAGTAGGTGTAGGTTTCGGTCGCCACGGGGTTGTTTGGAATGATGTCCTTGTCGGCCAGGGGCGATCCGTAGTAGCCGAACCCGCCGCGCACCGAGAAGGCCGTCGAGGGACGCAGTTCGATCCCGGCACGGACGTTGTCCGCCGCCCGGTGGAATTCGGCCGCGTCGTCGGCAAAGTCCTGGTTGACGCCTGAGTCCTTGTCGCGCAGGCGGAGTTTGTCGTACCACACCTTTTCGTAGTCCACCGACAGGATGCCGTACTCGCCCAGGGTCACCGAGGCGCCGACGTTGAGCCGGGCGGGGGTGTTGAACTTGTAGGTGTATTCCAGATCGTAGGTGTCGGCGAAAGTCGGTATGTTCTCGTCAGGTTCTGCCGCGGGTGTGGCGAAGGTGGTCATTTCGGCATTGTATACCCTGTCGACCGAAATACGGGTAGGCGTCTGAACCGAGATTCCCAGGCGCAGCATGTCCAGCGGACGGACGATCACCCCGAATTTGGCGTTGACGCCCGTACCGGCCATCATGGTCCGCTGGTCGTAATACAGACCATTCATTTCCAACGGATTGTTGATGTATTCCTCTTCGTACTGTTCCAGGGCTTCGTAGTAGATGTCCTGAAGGCCGATCGAGAGGCCGAAATAGACCACGTTGCTGAAATTCATCCCCATGGCGAACGAATACTCGCTCACGTAGCCGTCGCGCCAGCTTTTGAGAAAGCCGTTGTTTTTCACGCCGTTGCCCACCTGGGGTACTTCGTACAGGCTGGTCGAACCGCTGGGGTTGTCGATCAGCCAGGTCTGGTAGGCGAGCGTGCCGCCCCATTCGTTGGGCTGGATTCTGTTGTTGTACCAGGGGATCGACGCCGTTCGCAAGTCCGTATTCGGGATTCCTTTGACAGACTGCGCGAAAACGTCGCCTATCGTGAGCGACTGGTTGTCGAGCCCCACGGTGCCCACCCCGTAGAAGTTGGCCAGCACGTTGTAGCCGAACCCGAGGGTCACGCTCGTCAGGGCGCTGCCGCCCTGGAAGACGTTGATCGCCGCCCCGGCGTTGTTGAACAGGAATCGGTCGCTCTTGTAGGTATATTTGCCGTTCTGGAAGGTGTTGCTCATCGAGGTGGGGGCGTACGAGAGCGAGATGGAAGCCTCGCTGCGCAGGTACATTCCCAGTCCCGCGGGGTTGAGCGTCATCGAGGCCATATCCGCCCCGAGCGACGAGAAAGCTCCACCCATGGCCGACGAGCGCGCCGTGCCGTAGATGTAGTTGTATTGCGAGAGGGTGATCATGTCGGTGGGGGCGAAATCGCTTGCCATCAATACCCTTCCTCCGAATTCCTGCGCCTGGGCCGCCAGGGTCATTGCCGCTGCGAGGCACGTTGTTATGAGTTTTGCTTTCATAGTCGTCATTTTAGAACTTGTCCATTTGTTCATTTACCTGCGCGAACCGTAGCTGTTGCCGCTGCCGCCCGACGAACTTCCGCCGCCCGAACTTCCGCCCGACGAACTTCCGCCCGACGAAGAACCTCCGTCGTACGAACTTCCGCTCGAACGGCTGTAACCTCCGCTGTCGCTGCCGCCCGAATTACGGTTGTAGCTGCCCGACGACGATCCCGAGGACGAACGGCTGGTGCTTCCGCGCGAGTATCCCGAACTGGAGCTGCCGGTCGAACTGTTGCGGCGGTAGGTTCCCGTCGAGGATCCCGAGCTGTTGCGGGTCGTGCTGCGCGAGTCGGGGTTGTTGGGCGAACGGTAGGTCGGACTACTGTTCTGGCGTCCCGGGTAGCTGTTGTTATTGCCGTAGCTGCCGTAGCTGGAACGGTAGACCCTGCGGTTGTTGTAAGAGCCGTAGCCGTAACCACCGTGCCCATAGTAATGGTCGTGGTAGTGGCCGTCGTAATAGGGATAGCCCCATCCCCATCCGTAGCGGTAGGGGGAGTTCCAGCCCCACCCGTAGTCCCAGTAGCGGTTCCAGTGGTAGTACCGGTCCCAGTAAGACGAGTAGTGGCTGTCGTAGTAGGGATAGCTCCAGCCCCAGTTGAAGTTGAAGGCGGTGGAGCCCCATGATCCGAACATGGCCGAGATGTAGCGCGGTTCGACCCACACCTGGTCGCCCATCACGATCACCTTGTAGAAGGCCGGGTCGTAGGCCGTGGTCATGTTGTAGATCCTGCCATAGCGGTAGTCGTAGTAGCTCGACGGCAGCTTGTAGGTCAGCGACTGGAAACCACGCAGGCGGCGTTCGTAGGACTCTTCATACGAATCCGAAAGAATGTCGTCCGCGTCGTATTCGGCCAGCAACCGGGCGAGTTCTTCCTGCTCCCGGGCGCGTGCCGCGGCGATCGCGGCGTTCTTTTCGGCCTGCTCGGCGGCAACCTGGCGGGCGATCTCCTGGCGGTTGTGGGTGGTGTACATGTCGTCGCCGTAGGCGGTGGCCGGTGCGTACAGCGATGCCGAACATCCTCCCAGCAGCAGTGCCGAGAGCGATATCAACCCGTAATTTACCAACTTTTTCATAGTGCTTCCTCCCTTGTCTTTAATTATACCCGGAACGTACGTGCGTTTGCTGTTATTGCTTCTGATTGAAAGATGTGGACTACACCCTTTTTGTTGCATAGCTTTTGCCAAATATAGTGAATTTTGCGAAAAAATCCTACCTTTGCGTACAAAATTATCGGAATCGCATGGCAAAGGAACTCAAAGAGCTGACTAACAGGGAAGAGAATTATTCTCAATGGTACAACGACCTGGTGGTTAAGGCCGGGTTGGCCGAATATTCGGCCGTTCGCGGCTGCATGGTGATCAAACCCTATGGTTACGCCATCTGGGAAAAGATGCAGCAGACCCTCGACCGTATGTTCAAGGAGACGGGGCACGAGAACGCCTATTTCCCGCTCTTTATCCCCAAGTCGTTTTTCAGCAAGGAGGCCAAGCATGTCGACGGTTTCGCCAAGGAGTGCGCCGTGGTGACCCACTACCGCCTCAAGAACGACCCCGACGGCCGTGGCGTGGTGGTCGATCCCGACGCCAAGCTCGAAGAGGAGCTGATCGTGCGCCCCACCTCGGAAACCATCATCTGGAATACATACAAGGGCTGGATCCAGTCCTACCGCGACCTGCCGATCCTGTGCAACCAGTGGGCCAACGTCGTGCGCTGGGAGATGCGCACGCGCCTGTTCCTGCGTACCGCCGAGTTCCTCTGGCAGGAGGGCCACACCGCCCACGCCACCCGCGAGGAGGCCGAGCAGGAGGCCGAGCGCATGATCCGGGTCTACGCCGATTTCGCCGAGAACTGGATGGGGGTGCCCGTGGTCATAGGCCACAAGAGCGAGAACGAGCGCTTCGCCGGCGCCGAGGACACGCTCACCATCGAGGCGCTGATGCAGGACGGCAAGGCGTTGCAGAGCGGCACGTCGCATTTCCTGGGCCAGAATTTCGCCAAGGCTTTCGACGTGCAGTTCACCAACCGCGAAGGGCAGATGGATTACGTGTGGGCCACCTCGTGGGGGGTTTCGACCCGCCTGATGGGGGCACTCATCATGGCGCATTCGGACAACAACGGCCTGGTGCTTCCCCCGCGCCTCGCGCCTACGCAGGTGGTTATGATCCCTATATATAAAGGTGAAGAAGAACTGGTCGCCATCGGCGCCCGCCTGAAGGAGATCGCCGCCGAGCTGCGCGCCGCGGGCGTGAGCGTCAAGATCGACGATCGCGACCACGTGCGTTCGGGCTTCAAGTTTGCCGAATACGAGCTGCGCGGGGTGCCCGTGCGCCTGGCGATGGGACCGAGGGACATGGCCGCCGGAACGATCGAGGTCGCCCGCCGCGACATGCTCACCAAAGAAACTTTGCCCCAGCAGGGGCTCGCGCAACACATCGTGTCGTTGCTCGACCGGATCCAGCAGGGGATCTACGACAAGGCCCTCGCTTTCCGCACGGCCAACACCACGCGCGTCGATACGTTCGAGGAGTTCGAGCGCACGTTGGACGAAAAGGGCGGCTTCGTGCTGGCCCACTGGGACGGCACGGCCGAAACCGAGGAGAAGATCAAGGAACTGACCAAGGCCACGATCCGCTGCATTCCCTGGGATGCGCCTGCCGAGAAAGGTGTGTGCATCTATTCGGGCAAGCCTTCGCCGCGCCGCGTCCTTTTCGCCCGCTCCTATTGATGCCGGCGGGAAATTCGCCCGAATAGGGCCCTGAAGCCAAATGTGATAATTAGCCCCACCATATCTGACAAAAAAACACCTGTCGATCCGGAAATAAAGCCTTAATATTGCACTAGTTTAATCAAAACGACAAAAACATAGTGCATTTATGAAACTTTTTTCAGCAAAATCCGGCTTTCTGACGCTTCTGGCGGGTATGGCTTTGGCCTCGACGCTCGCTTCGTGCCAGAGTTTCAACAAGGTCATCATCTCCGACGACTTTTCGCAGAAACCCCTGGGCATTATGGCGCCTTCGGTGGGGCCCGAACTCGAGTACCACTACATCGCCGAGCGCTTCACCGACCCCGACTGGGTGCTCACCGCCTTTACGAGCCGCGTCGCCGACACCGCTTTTGTGATCAAGAGCTACGAGGGCCGTAACACGTTGTTCCAGCAATTCAAGAACAACAACCGCTACGACTACACCCATCCCATGTTGCTGACCGGCGACCGGTTCTGGAAAAACTACCGCGCCGAGGTGACGGTCGTCCCCACGGCGATCAAAAACCGCGCGGGTCTGGCTTTCCGCTACTTCACCGACCGGGCTTATTACTACTTCGGGATGCAGAACGACAGCGTGGCCGTGGTGCTGGTCGACGACGGTAAGGCGTTCCGCCTGGCCAACGAAAAAGTGCTGGCCATCGAACCCTTCGCCTGGGAAGCCGGCAAGGCCTACACCCTCTCGGTCGAAGCGCGCGACAACCATTTCGTGTGCTCCGTGGACGGTGTGCAGGTGATCGAGTTCAAGGACGACACCTACGCTTCCGGCCCCATCGCCATCCTGTCCGACCAGCCGGCCTACTTCCTGAAGGTCGAAGCCCGGACTTCGAATGCCGAGATGAATCGTATGAAGCGCGAACGCGACGCCGAAGCCGCCGAATGGGCCGCGCTCCAGGCCGCCAATCCCAAACCGGTGCTTTACAGCAAGTTCGAAACGGCGGGCTTCGGCACCCACCGCAACGTCCGCTTCGGCGACATGAACGGCGACGGCCGCAACGACGTGCTGATCTGCCAGATGAAGCAGCACGACTACCCGTATGACGGTTACGCCGAAGTGGGCTGCATGACGGCCATGACCCTCGAGGGCGATATCATGTGGCGCATCGGCGAGCCCGATCCGTTCAACACGATGGTCTCCAACGATGTGGCCTTCCAGATCGTCGACATCGACGGTGACGGACGCAACGAGGTGGTCTACACGATGAACATGGAGCTCATCGTCGCCGACGGCGCCACGGGCAAGACCATCCGCAAAGTTCCGACCCCTGAGAAAAAGGGCCAGAAATACGGGTTCAAACGCATCCTGGGCGACTGCATCTATATGTGCGACGTGAGCGGCAAGGGCTACGACTCGGACATCGTCATCAAGGACCGCTACTGGCAGTTCTGGGTCTATAACAGCGACCTCAAACTCCTGTGGACCGACAAATGCAACACGGGCCACTACCCCTACGCCGCCGATATCAACGGCGACGGCCGCGACGAAATCCTGATCGGCTATTCGCTCTACTCGCCCGACGGACAGCGGCTGTGGAGCCTCGATTCCCAGCTCAACGACCACGCCGACGGGGTGATGATCGCCAACCTGAGCGACGACCCCAACGCCGAACCCAAGGTCTACATCGCCGCCAGCGACGAAGGCTTCCTGCGGATCGACCTGAAAGGCAACATCGAGGAACACTACCACATCGGCCACGTCCAGAACCCCGTGATCGGCAGCTTCCGCGACGACTTGCCGGGACGCGAGATCATCACCATCAACTTCTGGAGCAACCAGGGGATAGTCCACTTCTTCGACAGCACGGGCAAGGTCTACAAGGTGTTCGAACCCCTCCAGGCCGGCAGCATGATGTTGCCGATCAACTGGACGGGCGGCACCGAAGAGTTCTATGTCTTCAACGGCAACCCGCGCGACGGGGGCATGTACGACGGTTGGGGCCGCAAGACGGTGACCTTCCCCGCCGACGGACACCCCGACCTCTGCTACGCGGTGCTCGACGTGACGGGCGACTCGCGCGACGAAGTGGTCGTCTGGGACGCCGGTTCGATGTGGGTCTACACCCAGGACAACCAGTTGCCCGAAGACCAGATCTGCAAATACAAACGCAACCCGCTCTACAACTATTCCAATTATCAATTCACCTATTCCGAAAGAGTAAAATAATGAAGAAGATCCTGTTTGCGGTCGTGCTGGCCGCCTGTTCGCTGGGAACGGTAACGGCCCAGACCCGAGCCCTCGACTACGCCACCCGGATGGCCGCCGACCACATGACCCGCTATCCCCGCCTGGGCGACTCGGAACCCAACAAGTGGTACCGTTGGAACTACCCGTTGAATTTGATGTCCAATGCCTACATCGAGCTGTGGAAAGTCACCGGCGACCAGACATATTACAACTACGTCAAAGCCTACACCGACGAATTCATCTCGCCCGAGGGCGTGATCAAACTCAGCGAACGCAACGGCAAACTGAAACTTTTCGATCCCAAGGAGTCGTGGCTCGATAACGTCGCCTGCCCCTTCCTGTTCGATATGGGCGATCCGAGCGGCAAGTTCGAAAAGGCCATCGAGCTGATCTACTCGATGTACGCCGCCTACCCCCGCACCAAGGAGGGCGCTTTCTGGCACAAGGACGTCTACCCCCACCAGGTGTGGTTGGACGGTCTGTACATGGGGTCGCCGTTCTATACCCGTTACGCAGCGGCTTACGGCCGCGCCGATATCTTCGACGAGGTGGTCACCCAGTTCGCCGTCACCCAGAAACACACGTGGGATCCCAAGATGCAGCTCAATTTCCACGCCTGGGACGAGAGCCGCTCGATGTATTGGGCCGATCCCGTCACGGGGCTCTCGAAGAACTACTGGAGCCGCTCGATCGGCTGGTATATGATGGGGATGGTCGATGTCCTCGAATACCTGCCCGCCGAACACCCGCGCCGCGCCGAGCTGCTGAAGATATTCAGCGACGTTGCCGCCGGGGTGGCCAAATACCAGGACAAGAGCGGCGCCTGGTGGCAGGTGCCCAACTTCCCGGGCCGCGAGGGCAACTACCTCGAAGCCTCGGGTACGGCCATGTTCACCTACGCTTACCTGAAAGGGGTGCGGCTGGGTTACCTTCCCGCGGCGTACCGCAAGAACGCCGAAAAGGGCCTTGCCGCGCTCGAAAAAGAGTTTGTCCGCAAGGACGACAAGGGCCTGCTGTCGCTCACCCAGGTGTGCGAAGCGGCCGGCCTGGGCGGCAACCGCTCCCTGGACCGCGACGGAACCTACAAATACTATATTTCCGAACCGATCCTCACCAACGACCCCAAGGGCATGGGCGCCTACCTGCTGGCGTGGGTCGAAGCCGCCAAAGCGGGAATTGAAATCAAATAAAAACGAATCTAAAATACCAACTGACAATGAACAACAAATTAGGACTCATCGCAACACTGGGCGCCGTGGCTTGCAGCTGCCAAAGCAAGGAAGCCCCCAAGCCCAACGTCATCTACATCCTCGCGGACGATATGGGCTACGCCCACCTGAGCTGCTACGGACAGTCGAAATTCCAGACGCCCAACATCGACCGCCTGGCCGACGAGGGCATGCGTTTCACGCAGCACTACTCGGGCTGCCCCGTTTCGGCGCCTTCGCGCTGCGTGCTGATGACCGGCAAGCACACGGGCCACTGCACCGTGCGCGGCAACACCGAGCAGCTCACCGGCAAGCGCCCCAACCTGCTGCCCGAAGACGTGACCATCGCCCAGGTTTTGAAGGACCGGGGTTACGCCACGGGTATCTTCGGTAAGTGGGGCCTGGGCGTAGCGGGCCAGCACGCCACCCCGCTGAAGAAAGGTTTCGACCACTTCCTCGGCTTCCTCGACCAGAAGGACGCCCACAGCCACTATCCCCCGCGCCTCGACCTGGACGAAGGTGTGATGGAGATTGTCGAGAACGCCGACAGCGCTGCGAATGTCTACGGCAACGACCTCTTTACGGCCGAAGCCAAGAAGTTCATCCGCGAGAACAAGGATAAACCGTTCTTCATCTACCTGCCTTATACCATTCCCCACGCCGAGATCCTGGTTCCCGAGGACGACCGCGCTCCTTTCGACGGCAAGTTCGGCGAGGAAACCCCGTGGTATCCCAAGCCCGGAGCCACCTACCGCGAGTCGCCGACGCCCTATGCTTCGTTTGCTGGGATGATCACCCGCATGGACCGCCACATCGGCGAGATCATGGCCCTGTTGAAGGAGTTGGGTATCGACGACAACACGATCGTGATGTTCTCGAGCGACAACGGTCCCGCGAAGGAAGGCGGCGCCGACCCCGTTTTCTTCGACGCCACGGGCGGTCTGCGCGGCATCAAACGCGACATGTACGAAGGCGGGATGCGCATTCCGTTCATCGCCCGCTGGCCGGGTAAGATCCCCGCAGGTGCCGTGAACGACCATGTGGCCGCGTTCTACGACATCATGCCCACCCTGTGTGAAGTGTCCGGCGCCAAGGTTCCCGCCGGTGCCGACGGGATCTCGATCCTGCCGACGCTGACGGGCAACGACGCCAAGCAGAAGAAGCACGACGTCCTCTACTGGGAATTCCACGTCGAAGGCAAAGGCTCCAACGGCCAGACCTACCAGGCCGTCCGCCTGGGCGACTACAAAGTTGTCCGCTACGGGTTCACCCTGCCGACCGAGGTCTACGACATCGCTATGGACTACAAGGAAACCAACGACCTGGCCGCCGCCATGCCCGAGCTGGTGACCCGCGGCGAAGAGCTGTTCCGCACGATGCACACCCCCAGCGAGCAGTTCCCCTCCGAAGGCCTCGACTTCCCCGTAGGTACGAAGATCAAAACCAAAGACAAAAAAGACCCGAACGCCGGCGTTGCCGGAGAATAACCCGTGATACAAGGCTCGTTCCCCTCCGGGAGCGGGCCTTGTTTCCACTAACCACTCTAAAATGAAGAATATAGTATTCGCGGCAGCCGTTCTCGCCTGCCTCTCGGGTTTTGCACAGGTCAAGCCCTCCAAGATCAGCATGAAAGGCCTGCCGTTCGAGATGCCCGACATCGAACTTCCGGCGATCCCCGCCAAGGACTACAAGATCACCGATTTCGGTGGTGTGGGCGACGGCGTGACCGACAACCCGGCCGCTTTCGCCACCGCCATGGAAAAGATAAACGCTGCGGGTGGCGGACGCCTGATCGTCCCGGCCGGGGCGTGGCTCACGGGCCCGATCGTCTTCAAAAGCCGCATCGACCTGCACCTCCAGGACGGCGCGATGCTCTATTTCACCCCCGACAAAACCAAGTACCCCCGCGTCAAAACGATCTACGAGGGCAAGGAGCAGTACCGTTGCACCCCGCCGATCTACGCCAAGGACGTCACCGACATCGCCATCACGGGGCGCGGAACGATCGACGGCAACGGCGAAGTGTGGCGCCTGCTGAAGCGCTTCAAGATGACCGAGGCCGAGTGGAAAGACAAGACGGCCGACGGCGGGATCACCGGTATCGGTTTCGTGAACGAGAAAGGGGATATGTGGTACCCGAGCCTGAGCTTCCGCCGCGGTTACGACAAACTCAAGAAAGAGGACGGCAGCGCCTTCTCGGTCGAGGAGGTCCACGACTTCCTGCGCCCGGTGCTGGTGGGCATATCCTACTGCAAGAGGGTGCTGATCGACGGTCCTTCGTTCTATAACTCGCCCGCGTGGTGCATCCATCCCTCGTGCTGCGAGAACCTGGTGATCCGCAACGTCAAGGTCAAGAACCACGACTGGGCCACCAACGGCGACGGCATCGACGTCGAGTCGTGTAAATACGTGCTGGTCGAAGACGTCGTGGTCGACGCCGGCGACGATGCGATCTGCATCAAGTCGGGCCGCGACGCCGACGGCCGCAAGCGCGGCATCCCCACCGAAAAGATGGTCGTGCGCCGCTGTACGGTCTTCAACGGCCACGGCGGGGTGGTGATCGGCAGCGAAATGTCGGGCGGCGTGAAGGATATCTACGTCGAGTACTGCCAGTTCAGCTCCACGGACAGCGGCCTGCGTTTCAAGAGCACGCGCGGACGCGGGGGCGTTGTGGATAATTGTTATTTCCGCAACATCGTCATGTCGGACATCGGCAACGCGGCCATCACGATGAGCCTCTACTACGCCGGTACCTCGCCTGTCGAGGACGGTGTGGTCGACAACAGCGCCCGTGGCAAGAAGAATAATCCCGAAGCGACGGTCTATCCCGTGAACGAGGGGACCCCCTTCTTCCGCAACATGCATTTCGAAAACATCTACTCGATGAGCGCCGGCATCGGCGTCTCGATGGAGGGGCTCAGGGAGTCGAATTTCGATAATATATCGATCAAGAACAGCTCGTTCAACTGCGACCGCCTGTGGAATGCCAACAACATACACAATGTAACGCTCGACGGCGTCGTTTTCTCGACGACCCAGGCGCCGCAGATCAACATCTACAACGCCGACGGCCTGACCTGCAAGAACGTGCGGGTGATCGCCCCCTCGCCGCTGAAGGTGACCCTGCGCGGCGAAGGCAACAAGAATATCACCCTCGGGGTCGACGCCCTGAAAGACGCCTCGCAGGTCGTTTGCTCCGACGGCGCCACGATAGACAAAGTGAAAATTGTAAAATAACCGACTATGGATCGTAGAGAATTTCTGAAAACAAGCGCCGGGATGCTGGCTTTCACGCTCGTCCCGGGTGTGTTCAACATCGTCAAGGCCGGGGAACCCAAGCCCCGGAAGTATAAATTCCAGAAGGTGACCGACAAAAAATTCCTCGCCCCGGTCATCCGCGTAACGCCCGACGACGGCTATTACCAGCAGACCTATTTCGATGTCTGCCCCTTCAGCCCCTCGCAGAAGTACCTGGTGACCTCGAAGTTCCCGTTCCAGGACCGCATGCCGGTGCAGGGCGACCTGGCCGAGGTGTGCATCATCGACCTGGAGAACGAAACGATCCGCACGGTCTACACCACCCGCAGCTGGGGCCTGCAGACCGGCACCAACGCCCAGTGGGGCAACACCGACCAGTATGTCTATTGCAACGACGTGATCAACGGCACGGCCGTTTGCGTGCGCGTCGACATCACCACCGGCGAGAGCACGGCTTTCTGCGGCCCGATGTACTCGATCAAACCCGACGACGCTTCGTGCGTGGTGGGTTTCCCGCTCGAATATTTCGACGTCACCCAGCTGGGCTACGGTTGCCCGCCCGTTAAGCTGGGCGAGTACAAGTCCCTGCCGCAGGGCGCCTCGACCACCGAGGGCATCTGGCGCACCGACCTGAAGACCAACACCAAAAAACTGATCGTTTCGTTGGCCGACGCAGCCGCCATGCTGCCTACCCAGCCGCCTTTCAAGAACTATACGTTCTATTTCTGGCACAGCAAGTTCAACCGCCAGGGCACGCGCGTCTACCAGGTGCTGCGCTGCATCGACAACGATCTCTACGGCAAGGGTAAGATCGAGCACAACCCGGTGAACCTCACCTTCAAGCCCGACGGCTCGGAACTCTACTACACCACGCCCAACTACCCCGTCTTCGGCAGCGTCGGGGGCCATCCCAACTGGCACGGCGACGGCATCCACCTGGTGCGCCACCTCAAGTTGGAGGACGGCAAGGATTATTTCGTGAAGTTCAAGTACGACGGCAGCACCTTCGAGAAGATGTCGCTCAACTGCGAGGGCGGCGGACACCCCAGCGCCGAACCCACGGGCCGTTTCCTGATCACCGACAGCCAGAGGCTCTATCCCGACCACAAGACGGTTTCGCTGCGTCTGGTCGACCTGCACGCCGACCAGGAAGTGACGGTCTGCACCCTGCCCACGCTGCGTTGGGAGTCGTTCGCCAAGGACAACGTGTTCCGCATCGACGGCCACCCCGTCTGGAGCCGCGACTACCGCCGGGTGAGCATCCAGGCCTCGGACGAGAAGGGCGCACGCCAGCTCTACATCATCGACCTGACACAACTGATGCAATGAACCGCCGGTTGCTGATAACATCCCTGGCGGCAGCTTCGGTTGCCCTGCCGTCGCTTGCGCAGAAGGGGGCCGCGAAGCCCGCTTCCGCGCCGCGGCGTCCCAATATATTGTTTGTTATCAGCGACGACCAATCCTATCCTTACGCTTCGGCCTACGGCAACTCGTGCGCCCGCACGCCCAATTTCGACCGGGTGGCCCGCATGGGGATACTCTTTAATAACGCCTACGTCACTTCGCCGGGCAGCTCCCCCTCGCGGGCTTCGATCCTCACGGGACGCTATCCGTGGGGCATCGAGCAGGCCGGGACGCACGGGAGCGATTTTCCGCGCGCCTACCGTTCGTTCCCCGAAATGCTGCAGGCGGCGGGCTACCACATCGGCTTCACGGGCAAGGGCTGGGGCCCCGGCAACTGGAAAAACTACAAGTGGCCCTACAACCCCGCCGGTCCCGAGTATGGCGAGCGCACCCTCACGCCGCCTTACCGCGGTATCTGGGAAGACGACTACGCCGGTAATTTCGAGGACTTCATGAAGGCCCGGGGCAAGGACCAGCCGTTCTATTTCTGGTTCGGCTGCAAGGAACCCCACCGCATCTACGAACAGGATTCGTGGAAACGCGAAGGGCGCAACCTCTCCGAGGCGATCGTCCCGGGCGACCTGCCCGACGTGGACCTGGTGCGGGGCGATGTACTGGACTACGCCACCGAGATCGAGTGGTTCGACAAGCAACTGGGCAAGATCCTGCGCACGCTCGAGGATGCCGGCGAGTTGGGCAATACGCTGATCATGATCACCGCCGACAACGGCATGCCTTTCCCGCGCGGCAAAGCCAACTGTTACGACGAGGGAGTACATGTACCTTTCGCTGTGGCCTGGCCGGGCGTGATCCCGGGGGGCAGGGTGGTGGACGACCTGGTGAGCATGGTGGACGTTGCGCCTACGGTACTCGACGCCACCGGCGCCCCGAAGCTGGGCGAACACCCCTTCTCGGGCAAGAGCATGATGCCGCTGTTTATGTCGCACAGGCAGGGCTGGGTCAACTCCCCCGAAGACCAGGCGGTCTACTCGAACCGCGAACGCCACTCGAGCGTACGCTACGACAACTGGGGCTACCCGGTGCGGATGATGCGCACCGAGCGCTACGTCTACATCCGCAACCTCCATCCCGAACGCTGGCCCATGGGCGACCCCCGGGCCATTGTGGCGATGGACGGTACGCTGGGGCCCGTGAACAGCGCCTTCCACGACATCGACGTAGGGCCCACGGTGCTCTACCTCAAGGAAAACTGGGATAAGCCCGAGGTGAAGAACTACTTCGAACTCTCGATGGCCAAACGCCCCGGAGAGGAGCTTTTCGACATCGCGAAGGACCCTTATTGCAGGTATAATATCATCGACGTTCCCGCCGTACAGGCCGATCTGGCCCGGTTGCGGGGCATGATGGACAGGAAACTGCGCGAAACCGAAGATTCCCGCGTGACGGGATCCGATCCCGAAATATGGGAGACCTATCCGCGTTACAGCGGCAACCGTTATTTCCCGCATCCCGAAACAGGCGAAATCCCCCCGTTGCCCGAGGACGCGCTGCGCCGCATCGAGCGCACCAAGTCCAAGGACCGCGAAGCCAAAGGGGGCGAATAAAACAGAAAAATCCAAAAACCACCACTGAAAATGAACCATAATCTTTTCATCACCTCGCTGCTCACGGCCACCGCCGTCCTGCCGGCAGCAGCCCAGAAGACGGCCAAAGCCAAACCGGCCACCCCGGCAAAGCAGCCCAACATCCTCTTTGTCATCAGCGACGACCAGTCCTATCCTTACGCTTCGGCCTACGGCAACAACACCGCCCGCACGCCGGGCTTCGACCGTGTGGCGGGCATGGGGATCCTGTTCAACAACGCCTACGTGACCTCCCCGGGCAGCGCCCCTTCGCGCGCCTCGATCCTCACGGGCCGCTATCCCTGGCAGAACCGCGAGGCCGGGACCCACGCCAGCGATTTCCCGCGCGACCTGCACACCTATCCCGAAATGCTCCAGGCCGTGGGTTACCACATCGGCCACACGGGCAAGGGCTGGGGCCCGGGACAGTTCGCCGAGTGCGGATGGCCGTGGAACCCCGCAGGCCCCGCCTACAGCGACATCACCTGGAAGCCGCCCTACAAAGGGATCCTCAACAACGACTACGCCGCCAACTTCGAGGCCTTCATGAAGGACCGCAAGGCCGGCCAGCCTTTCTGCTTCTGGTTCGGGGCCAAGGAACCCCACCGCGCCTACGAACAGGATTCGCACGTCAAGGAGGGCCGCGACAAGAAAGACGCCCTGGTGCCCGAATACCTGCCCGACACCGACCTGGTGCGCGGCGACCTGCTCGACTACGGCGTCGAGATCGAGTCCTACGACAAGCACCTGGTGCGGATGCTCGACTACCTCGAAAAGATCGGCGAGCT
>JAVBRR010000132.1:0-5638 GCA_031547705.1 Rikenellaceae bacterium
GGTCTAAATAAAAATACCCTGCCCCGAAGCCCAGGAGCAGGGTATTTTTATTGCTCTAAAATATTACCACCACATAGCGTAAATCGCCACCAGGATCGCGATGATGCCCGCAGCGCCGATCTTGAAGGCTGTCGTGGTGCGGAACAATCCCGCGGGGTATTCGGTTTTGGCAGCCTCGACGGGTTTGTTCTCGACCACGGCGAAGATCCAGATCAGCGCGCAGCAGAGCAGGAACACGAGCCCCATGCGGTCCATGAAGGGCAGTCCCGGAAGCAACCATTTGAAGGCCACCGAAAATACGAACGTCCCAAAGGCTGCGGCCAGGGCGCCGTTGGAGGTGGCGCGCTTGTAGAAGAACCCGGCCAGGAAGATGGCCAGCGCCCCGGGGCTCACGAAGCCCGTGAACTCCTGGATGTACTGGAACGCTTGGTCGAGGTTGCTCAGCACGGGCGCCACGCAGCAGGCGACGACCAGCGCCGTGATGCTCGTGATGCGCCCCGTGGTGACCAGGTTGGTCTCCGAAGCTTTCTTATTGAAGAACGGCTTATAGATATCCAGCGTGAAGATCGACGAAATGGAGTTCATCATCGAGGCCAGCGAGCTGACGATGGCCGCCACCAACGCCGCGAAAGCCAGCCCCCGGATCCCTTGGGGGATCATGCCGAGCAGCACGGGATAGGCGTCGTCGGCTTTGCCGATGCCGCCGATCATTCCGTCGTTGACCATCACCCAGGCGATGATCCCCGGGATCACGACGATCAGCGGAAGCAACAGTTTGAGGTAGCCGGCGAAGATGAGCCCCTTTTGCGCCTGGTCGATCGATTTCGAGGCCAGGGCGCGCTGGATGATGTACTGGTTGCAGCCCCAGTAGTAGAGGTTGGCCACCCACATGCCGCCGATCAGCACGCTGATCCCCGGCAGTTTTAGATAGGCATCCTCGGTTCCGCCTTTTCCGTCGGGGATCATTATCGCCCCACGTTCGAGGATCATGTCGAACTTACTGGAAGCCTTGTCGGCCAGTTCGCGGATACCGGCGAAAATGTCGCCGCCGCCCAGCATCTTGAACGCCACGAAGGTCGTCACCAGGCCGCCCCCGATCAGGAACACCACCTGGATCACGTCGGTCCAGGCCACGGCTTTCAGCCCTCCGTAGATCGAATATACGGCAGCGAACAACGCCAGCCCCACGATGCCCCACAGCAGGTCGACGCCCATCATATTCTTGATAGCCAGCGCTCCCAGGTAGAGGATCGAGGTGAGGTTGACGAAGACGAACACCGCCAGCCAGAAGATCGCCATCACGCTCTTGACCCGCGCGTCGAAACGCTGTTCGAGGAATTGCGGCATGGTGTAGATCCCGCGGTTGAGGTAGATGGGCAGGAAAAAGGCCGCCACCAGCACCAGCGTCAGGGCCGACATGAATTCGTAGGAGGCGATGCCCATCCCGATCGCGAAGCCCGAACCCGACATGCCGATGAACTGCTCGGCGCTGATGTTCGAGGCGATCAGCGAGGCGCCCACGGCCCACCAGGGCAATGCCT
This sequence comes from Rikenellaceae bacterium, assembly GCA_031547705.1. Lineage (GTDB taxonomy): Bacteria > Bacteroidota > Bacteroidia > Bacteroidales > Rikenellaceae > JAVBMJ01. The sequence goes on from JAVBRR010000132.1 coordinate 1,542, forward strand.
TGCTGGCCAGGAAGTAGTCCTTGGAGTCTTTGCGGACCCCTTTTTTCTCGCGCGATACCCACAAACCCAACCCGACGACCAACACGCAGTAGAATACGAAAACGACAGTGTCTAAAATTCCGAATTTCATAGGCTTTTATTCTTTAGATGAGTGTAAACCGGTATGCTATCTTTTCGTTGTAGAGCTCACCCGCGCGCAGCGTTTGCGAAGGGAAGGACTCCCGGTTGGGCGCGTCGGGGAATCCCTGGCACTCGATGGCCACACCTGCGCGGGCTTCGAAATAACCGCCGTCCGGGCCCGCCGGGGCGTTCGCCAGGCACTCGCCGGTGTAGACCTGCACGCCGGGCTGGGTCGAAGAGACGACCACCGCCCGTCCGCTCACCGGATCGCCGAGCGACGCCACCTCGCGCATCGCGCCTTTGTGCCAGTCGTCCACGGCCCAGCAACTGTCGTAAGCGTCGGACCCGAAAACCTTCGCCATGCGGAAATCCATCGGGATGCCTTCGACCGGGGCCAATTCGCCTGTGGGGATCAGCGCCGCGTCGGTCGGCAGGTAGTGCGAAGCATTGAGTCGCAGGAGGTGGTTGTCGATGGTGCCCCCGCCCGCCATATTGAAATAGGTGTGGTTGGTGAGGTTGATCACCGTGTCGCCGTCGCTGCGGGCGAAAAATGTGATCTCCAGCAGGTTGTCGTCGCTCCAGTCGTAGACCACCTCGACGCCCGCCTCGGCCGGGTAACCCTGGTCGCCGTCGGGGCTGACCAGCGAAAAGACCACGCGGTCGGTTTCGACACGCGACGCCCAGAGGCGGTTGCCGAAGCCCCCGGGGCCTCCGTGCAGGTGGTTGCGCCCATCGTTCAGGGGCAGCCGGAACTCCTTGCCGTCGAGCGTGAAACGCCCCCCGGCAATGCGGTTGGCATAGCGTCCCACGGTCTTGCCCATCGTGGCCGGGTCGGCCAGGTAGCTTTGCCAGTCGGCGTAGCCCAGCGCCACATTTCCCGGGGTGCCGTTGCGGTCGGGGACCGAGATCCCCACCACCGAAGCGCCTGCGTTCGTTATGGTTACCACACCCCGCGCACCGCGCATGGTGTAGAGCACCACCGCCTCGCCCGCCTCGGTAAAGCCCCAGATATGTTGTTCTATTTCCACAGCGAAGCTGGATATTCGCCCGCCCCGACGAGCGCGCGGATGCTGGCGGCGACTTTCTCGCGGTCCTCCTTGTAGGTCACCCCGAACCACGTGGCGTCGCTGCGCAACACCTGCATCGTGGAGTGCCCTGTGGCAATCAGGTCCTTGATGATCGTGGCGATATAGAATTCGGCCTTGGGATTGTCGATATTCTCCGAAAGGAAACGCCGGAAATACTCCTGCGAATGCTCGAAATAATCGGGTGTGAACCCGAACAGGTTCATCGACACGATGGTATCTTCCGGGAGGGTGATCTCGGCGCCCGCATCGTCGTGGCAGACGATCCGTCCGTCCAGGCGCTGGATGTCGGTGCGCTCGACGATCGAAGTGAGGTTATGCCGCGCATCTTCGGTGCACACGCCGCGGGCCACGGTGCCGTAATCCGACAGGGTGTTGCCCAGTTTGTAGCCCACCATGCAATATTGGTCGTGCCGGCCGGCCAGGCCGCGCAGGAAATCCGCCATGACGGCAAAACCTTCGCGTCCGTAGAAGTCGTCGGCGTTGATCATCGCAAAAGGTTCGCGGATCACCGGGGCGGCCATCATCAGGGCGTGGTTCGTGCCCCAGGGTTTCACGCGTCCTTCGGGCACCGCGAAACCTTCGGGCAGCGAATCGAGCTCCTGGAAAACGTACTCCACCCCGATTTTCCCGCCGAAGCGCTCCGGCGAAAATATTTCGCGGAAATCGGCCTCGAAACAGCGGCGGATCACAAAAACCACCTTGCCGAAACCGGCCCGTATGGCGTCGTAGACCGAATAGTCGATGATCGCCTCGCCGCCCGGGCCGACGCCATCCATTTGTTTGAGGGAACCGTAGCGCGAGCCCATGCCCGCCGCCAAGACCAGGAGTGTAGGTTTAATCATTCGAATAGGGTTGGTAATCGGAGTACAAAAATAGGATTTTAAAATTATTTACAAACCCCGGCGGCATTATTTTCGCTAAAAACCTTATATTTGTATCAATTTATGAAATCCAAGAGAAACATAACCTATTTCCTGCGCAACCTGCGCGAAAAGCACCGCCTGAGTGTGCGCAACCAGCACAACGACGAAGAGGTGTGGTATATGCACATCAGCCCGGCGAACATCTTTGCCAGTTTGCTGGCGCTCATCCTGGTGCTGTTCATCATCATACTGAGTACGGTGGCCTACACCTCGATCCTCGACCTGATCCCCGGCTACCCGGGCAACAAGTCGCGCCAGATGCTCATCGAGAACATCCTGCGCCTCGATTCGCTCGAGAAACAGCTGGCCGAAATACAGGTCTACGGCGACAACATCGCCATGATCATGGAAGGCAAAACGCCCGTGATGCGCAACGTCAGCCAGGCGGGCGACTCGATGAAGGTTTCGGCCTTCGAAGTGGTCATCCCGAGCCTCTACGACACCATCCTGCGCGGCCAGATGGAGAACCCGGGGCCCTACCGCCTCGACGACCCGGTGGCTACGCGCAAAAACCTGCGCACGAACCTCGACCTGATCGCTCCGGCCAAAGGGGTCGTGGCGTCGCGCTTCAGCCCCCGCGACAACCGCTACGGGGTGGTGGTGGCTACGGCCGTAGGCGAACAGGTGATGGCCGTGGCCGACGGCACGGTGGTCGTTTCGGTGTGGTCGCCCGACCAGGGGTACCTGATCCAGTTGCAGCACGCCGGCAACCTGCTGTCGATCTACCGCCACTGCTCACAGTCGCTCAAGAACATCGGCGAACGCGTCAAAGCGGGCGAGGTGATCGGCTACTCGGGCAAAAGCCCCACCGACGACAAAAGCAAGGGCCTGCTGGAATTCGAGCTCTGGCACAACGGCACGGCCGTCGACCCCGAGGGCTACGTGGTCTTCTGATTTACGGCATGGATAAACAACACATAGCCTTGTTGGGCTCCACGGGATCGATCGGCGAGCAGACGTTGGAGATCGTCCGCAACCTGGAGGACCGGTTTGCGATATCGACCCTCACGGCCCACAACAACTGGCAACGCCTGGCCTCCCAGGCGCGCGAATTCCGTCCCGACAGCGTGGTGGTCACCGCCCGCGAGCACTACCCCGCGCTCCGCGAAGCCCTTGCCGACACGGATATAAAGGTCTATGCCGGACACGAGGCTGCGAGCCAGGTGGTGCGCAGCGAGGAGGTGGCGGTGGTGGTCAATGCCCTGGTGGGTTACGCAGGGCTCGCGCCCACGGTCGCCGCCCTGGAAGCGGGCAAGAAACTGGCGCTGGCCAACAAGGAGAGCCTCGTGGCGGGAGGCGAGTTGGTGATGCGCCTGGCACGGAAGGGCCGCGTTCCGGTGCTTCCGATCGACTCCGAGCACTCGGCCATTCTGCAATGCCTCATAGGGGAAACGAGCGCGGTCGAAAAGATCATCCTCACCGGGTCGGGCGGGGCGTTGCGCGACGTGCCCCTCGACGCGCTGGCCGGGGTGAGCCCCGAGCGGGCCCTGCAGCACCCCAACTGGAAAATGGGCAACCGGATCACGATCGACTCGGCGACGATGCTCAACAAGGGTTTCGAGGTGATCGAGGCGCACTGGCTCTTCGGGGTCGACGCCTCGCGCATCGAAGTGCTCATCCACCCCCAGTCTGTGGTCCATTCGATGGTGGAGTTCGCCGACGGGGCGATCAAGGCGCAACTCGGCACGCCCGACATGAAATTGCCTATCCAATATGCGCTTACATTCCCGGCGCGGTTGCCGCTGCCGGCCAGTGCCCGCCCGTTCGATTTTGCCGGGTGCGGCACATTCACCTTTTCCCAGGCCGATCCGGCGCGCTATCCTTGCCTGGCGCTGGCCTACGAGGCGCTGCGCCGCGGCGGCAACGCCGGGTGTGTGCTCAACGCGGCGGGCGAAGTGGCCGTGGCCGCGTTCCTGGCGGGACGCATTCCGTTCACAAAAATTGCGGAGATCGTAGAAAAAACCCT
>JAVBRR010000142.1:0-2678 GCA_031547705.1 Rikenellaceae bacterium
CTCGCTTCGGGCGACCGGTTTACGTACCAACTTCCCGCCCCGACCGACCAGATGGTCTATTTCCGCTTCGAGAAGCAGTCCCGCCGCTTTCCCGACGGGCGCGAGTTCGAGTCGATGCCGCGGGTCGTATTTCTGATCGTCCACGCCGGGGAGTCGCCGGTCGTTACGGGCAGCATCGAGGACCCCGCTTATGTCCGTTACGAAGTGTCCGGCACGGGATTCAATCACGATTACGCCGCCCACCGCGACAGTTACCGCCCCTTCGATGTGGCCGCCGACAGCCTCGAACTGCTCGTGGCCGTGCAGATCGCTACGAAGGAAGCCTCCCCGCAGCGCGACTCGGTGGTCGGTGCGCTGGTCCGCGAGCGCTTCGATCGGCTTGCTTCGAAGGATTCGTGCATTCTCTCCTGGGTCGAAGCCCATCCCGACGCCGACCTGGCGGCCTACTACCTGCTCGACCAGCCGCTCGATATTTTCGGAATCCGTTTCGGTAAGTTGTCCGACAAAGTGCGCGGCGGCCTCTTCGCCCCGAAACTTACGGCACAGGAAAACCGTTACAAGGCCTACCGCGAAGCGATCCTGAATGCGGAGTAGGGGAGGTAATTAAAGCGCGAAGATCTTCAGCAGCAGCTCCTTCATCAGCTCACCCTCGGAGGTGTTGCCGTTGTCCAGGCCCTTGGCCCGCAGGTCGTACTGGCGGATCAGGCCCAGGATGGCGAACACTTTCTTGTTGGGGTAGAGCGCGGCCGCCTGTTTGTATTCCCCCAGGAAGAACGGATTGGGCAGTTTGAGCAACCGGCTGATCTCCATATCCGAAGGCATCGCCTGCCCCCGGTTGCGCGCACTCCAGCCCAGGTAGTTGAGCGTGAAGATACGCTGAAAATGGGTGAACAGCGTGCTGAGGGTCACGATCAGCGGATTGTCCTTGGGGTTGCGTGCGAAATGGGTGGCGATCAGCATGGCCTTCGACGCGTTGCGCTCCGAGAGGGCGCGGGTCAGTTCGTAGGTGTTGAACTCCTTGCTGATGCCGATGTTGTTTTCTACGTGGTCGGCCGTGATGTTGACCGTGCCCTCGGGCAGGAAGGTCAGCAGCTTGGTCAGCTCGTTGGCTATCTTGGCGATGTCCACCCCTAAGTTGTCCGTGAGCATTCGCAGCGCCTGGGGCTCGATCGTGCACCCGCGCGAACGGATGTGGTCCGAGAGCCAGCCCCCGATCTCGCTGTCGTAGGGGGCCACCGACTCGAACACCACCCCCGCCGCGGCGATCTGCTTGTAGAGTTGCAGGCGTTTGTCGATCGCCTTTTCCTTGTGGCACAGCACCAGCACGGTCGTCGCGCCGGGCGAGGCGGTGTAGAGCGACAGTTGGTCGAGTTTCTTCATCTGCTGCGCCTCGCGCACGATCACCACCTGCCGCCCGCCCATCATCGGCATCTGGCGGCACAGGTTCACCACCGCGCCCGCCTCGACGTCCTTGCCGTAGACGATCGTCTGGTTGAAGGCCCTCTGCTCTTCGGGCAGGAGTTTGTCGGCCAGCAGGTCGGCCAGCGAGTCGATAAAGTACCCTTCGGCGCCCATCAGCAGGTAGACCGGAGCGATGCGCCCTGCGGCGACATCCCCCCGGATCCGGTCGTACATCCCGACCGAGTCCCGAAACCTTACTTTCTCGCTCTTTGCCATAGTCTAAAGCCGGACGAAGCCGCCTCGTCCACAGAGAGGCGGCCTTCGTCGCGGAGTAAATCGATTATTGTATAACGCCGTTTACTGCGTAGACGGTTGCCACGCCCAGGATCGCGTACAATTCGGGCAATGCGGCGAGGATCAGCGTGTTGGTAAACACGTTGTGGCCGTTGCCGATCGCGGCGATGCCGTTGGCGCACACCTGGCCCTGACGAAAACTGCTGTAGAAGCACGTCAAGCCCATAACCAGACCTACGCCAAAGACTGCCGCCGCCTGGAACATCGTAATGTCGGATGTGAGCACGCCGCTGATCATGAAGTAACCCACAAAGCCATACAGCCCCTGGCTGCCCGGGATGGCCGAGAGGATCATGTAGTTGGTGAACCCTGCACTGTTCTTTTTCATGGCGCCCACCGCTGCGTTCCCCGCGATCGTCGTTCCGAAGCAACTGCCTACACCCGAAACCCCGATCATGATCGCAACGCCGATATAGGCTAATAAGATTGGTGACATAATTGTTTGTTTTTTAAGTTAGTATTTTATTAGTTATTCGTTTTTTTCAAAGGAGTGAACGTCCGCTGCGTGGCCTCGAACCCGGCGTTTTTGTAGAACTCGAGGAACGTCAGACGCAGGGGGTGCACAAAGGAGCTGAGGATCGACATAAACAGGTTGATCCCGTGGCCGATCAGCAGGATGATGACCATCGTCAGTTGCTTCACTACCGGAATATCGGGGCTCAGGCCTATCGCTACCTCGTTGAATACCAAGGCCAGCGTCCCGCCCGAGATGCCGATCGCGAACAGACGGATGTAGCTCAGGATGTCGCCCGCGAAGCCGATCAGGTCGTTGTACGTGTTCCACAACCCGTTGCCGAAATTCACCAGCGGGTTTTTCCCCGGGCTGTTCACGAAGAGCATCAGCACCAGTCCCACGCCCATCACGGCGAAGAATACCGGCTGGCTGAGCGAAAATCCGATCCCGAGTCCCATCGCCGGGAGCA
>JAVBRR010000162.1:0-8567 GCA_031547705.1 Rikenellaceae bacterium
CAAATTCGCCGTACGCAACATCCCCACCCTCGTATTCCTGAAAAACGGAGAGGTGGTCGACAAGCAGGTAGGCGCCTGCAGCAAAGACCAATTGGAAGCCAAAATTAAAGCGTTACTTTAAATCGAGCACATCATGATAAAGAAAATCACCTGGAACGGTCTGGACGCGATAGAATTCGCCGCCGGAGGTTACGAAGCCCTGTTGGTGCCCTCGGTCGGGGCCAACGTCGTAAAGCTCAAAAACACAGCCAAAAACGCCGACATCCTGCGTACGCCGAAGCCCGAAGATATGGAAACATTCGCCTCGCGCCCCCAGATATTCGGCCTTCCGCTGCTGTTGCCGCCCAACCGCATCGAGGACGGGCGCTACACCTACAACGGACGCACCTACCAATTCCCGATCACCATTCCCGACCAGAACAACTACCACCACGGAAACATTAAGTCCCAGCCGTTTACCGTGACCAAGTGCGAAGAAAAGAACGGCGAGGTGGAGATCGAGGCAAACTATTTCTCGAATATCTTCAACGACGAGATCTACCAATATTTCCCCCACGAATTCGAGTGCCGGATGAATTTCCGCCTCTCGGCCCGGGGGCTGGAGCACAAGGTGACCTTCATCAACCTCAGCGCCACGGAAATGCCCATCGGCGTCGGTTACCACACGCCCCTGATGGTGCCTTTCATCCCTGGCGGCGACGCTTCGAAATACCGCCTGCGGGTTTCGGTGGGCAAACGCTGGGAGCTGGGTGACAGGACTTTGCCTACGGGCAACCTGCTGCCGCTCGGCGAAAGCGAAAAGCCCCTGCGCGGCGAAGGGATCGTTCCCCTGGCCGAAGCGGTCGAATACGCCTTCACGACCGAGCCTATCGAAGTCGGCGGCAAAGCGTACACCGGCGCCATCCTGACCGACACGGCCAGCGGAACCAGCGTGTTCTATGAAGTCGACAAGCAGATGGGCCACTGGACGATCTGGAACAACGGCGCTTCGGGAAACTGGATCTGCCCCGAGCCCCAGAGCTGGGCCATCAACGCCCCGAACGTGAAACTTCCGGCAGAAGTCACAGGTTTTCAAACCGTTGCTCCGGGCAAAGAGTGGAGCAGCGTAAGCAAGATCTACGTTAAATAGGTATGCCCAACTCCCCCGCATCGGAACGCCATCCCCTGGAGCCTTTTATTCCGGACGGAGCTAAGGTTCTGATGCTGGGGAGTTTTCCTCCCAACCGCGAACGGTGGTCGATGGAATTTTATTACCCCAACCTCCAGAACGATATGTGGCGGATTTTCGGACTGGCGTTTTTCGGGGACCGGAACCATTTCCTCGACCCGGCAAGCGGTAAATTCGACAGGGATGCGATAATCAAATTCCTGACAGACAAAGGAATCGCCCTGAGCGACACGGCCCGGGCAGTAGTGCGCCTCAAGGACAACGCGTCGGATAAATTCCTGCAGGTAACCGAGGCGGTCGACCTGGAGGCGTTGCTGGCGAAGATCCCCTGCTGTGAGGCGATCGTAACGACCGGCGAAAAAGCCACGCAAACACTTGTGTCATTGACCGGTGCACCGGAGCCGCGTGTGGGCGGGAACGTGGAATTCGAATTCGCGGGGCGCACGATGACACTCTGGCGGATGCCCTCCTCGTCGCGCGCCTACCCCAAACCGCTTGCAGAAAAAGCCGCCGTATACCAAGCCATGTTTTCGCAAATCGGATTGATTGAACCACTCTAACACCTAACCCTATCATGAATAAATTATTTCCGATCATCGGGTTGGCGGCCGCGCAAATAAGCGTTTCGGCCGCACCGGCCACAGCCCAGCAAAAAGCCCCGAAGCAGAAACAGCAGAAAAAGATGAACATCCTCTTTATCGCTGTCGACGACCTGAAAGCCAACACCCGCGCCTACGGCGATCCCTACTCGATCACCCCTGCCATGGACCGCATCGCCCGCGAAGGGATTGTTTTCCGCAACGCCTATTGCCAGCAGGCTGTGAGCGGTCCCACCCGGGCCAGCCTGATGACGGGCCTGCGCCCCGACCGGACGCGGATATGGGATCTGGCCACCTATTTCAGGCAACTGAATCCCAATGTGGTGACCCTGCCCGAATACCTCATGTCGCAGGGCTACGAAACCGCGGCGACCGGCAAACTCTACCACATGTCGAGCACCCCGGGCCACGACCCCCAGTCGTGGAGCGTACCCTACGAAACCCCCAAGTCGGTGACCTACATCAACGTCGACGGCAAGCGTAAATCCCACTATCCCATTGTCGAGTGCGCCGACGTGCCCGACAGCGCCTACACCGATGGCCGACGGCTGCAAACGGCCATGAAACTGCTCGACCGGGTGAGCAAAGGCGACAAGCCGTTCTTCCTGGCCGTGGGTTTCAGCCGCCCCCACCTGCCTTTCACTTCGCCCAAGAAGTACTGGGACCTCTACGACAGAGATAAATTCGAACTCGCTCCCTACCAGGAAAAGGCGGTCAACAGCCCCGACATCGCTTACCACGCCTCTAACGGGATGAAAAAATACAGCGACATGCCCCAGTTCGAGAGTTGGTCGATCGATCCGTCGAAACGTCTTTCGGTCGAAAAACAAAAAGAGATCCTCCACGGTTATTATGCCGCCACGTCGTACACCGACGCGCAGATCGGGAAGCTGCTCAACGAACTCGACCGCAAGGGATTGGCCGACAACACGATCGTCGTGATCTGGGGCGACCACGGCTGGCACCTGGGCGACCATTCGATGTGGCAGAAGATGACCAACTTCGAACAGACCACCCACGTGTTGTTCATGATGCGCGTTCCCGGTATGCCGGCAGGCGTCCAGGCTACGGGCGTGAGTGAATTCGTCGACATTTTCCCCACGTTGTGCGAACTCACCGACGTGCCCACCCCGGCATGGATAGACGGCGTGAGCCTGGTGCCCGCCATCGAAAAGCCCTCTTCGTTCATCAAGGAATACGCGATGAGCCAATACCCGCGGGGGAAGAACGTGATGGGCTACACGATCCGCACGGCGCGCTTCCGCTATACCGAATGGCTCAGCGGTGGATTCCGGACCTACATGCCGTACGACGGGAAATACGTCGTGGGGCGCGAAATGTATGACTACGAGAAAGATCCGCTCGAAAAAGAGAGCGTAATCGGCAAAGAAGGCTATCGGGCGGATCAGAAGAAAATGGAAGCGTTGTTCGCGCAATGCATGAAACGCGAGTACGCCCGGTGCATCGAATACGGTAAACGCGCCGACTTCCACGAGCCGCAGAACATGCGCAGCGATTCGGCGGACGACGAATAAAAATAAAGATCTTTTTAAACCACCCACCCCATGAAAAAAATCATCCTCCTGCAAGTCGTGCTGTGCATGCTCGCACTCGGTGCCTCGGCTCAAAAAGGCCAATTGCGGCGCCCGCCCCTCTCCTTCCCCGATGTGATGGGCTACAAGGTACTCAAAGGCGATTTCCACCTCCATACCCTCCATTCCGACGGCAGCGTCAAACCGCTCACCCGCGCCGAAGAGGCCTACGCCGAGGATATGAACTGTTTCGCCATCTCGGACCATTTCATCAGCCGCTGGCACCTGGCCGTGCTGAACGACCCGGCGTACGACTTCAACAAGGGCTACAAAGAGGCCAAATCGTCGGCCGAAATGCTCGGGCTGACCATCCTGCAAAGCGCCGAGGTTTCGCGCGACGACCCCTTCGGACACTACTGCACCATCGGCATCAAGGACGCCAACGCCTTCCGGCCTTTCGTGAGCCGCGACGAGGACTGGCACGGCGAAAAAGGCCTGATGGAGATCATGGAACTGGCCTACAAGCAGGGCGCCTTTATTCAATGGAACCACCCGGGCGACAAGATGTTCGCCCCCGCCCAGGCGATGATCGACAAAAAGATACTCGGCGGCATCGAGGTCGCCAACGGCGAAACCTACTACCCCGAAGCGTTCCAATGGTGCCTCGATAATAACCTGTCGATCATGGCCAATACCGACGCCCACGAAACAATGGCCCAGAAACGCGACGCCGACGGTTCGAAAGTGATGACCCTCGTGCTGGCCAAAGAACAGAGCGAGAGCGCCATCCTGGAAGCCCTGAAGGCCCGCCGCACCATCGCGCTGTGGAACAACACGCTGATCGGCCGGGAAGAACACCTTAAACCCCTCGTCATGGCTTCGCTCAGTTCGCTGGTCCGGGTGGCGAAGAACGGCAAAATGTTCTGCGAGATCACCAACATCGCAGGCGTACCTTTCTATTTCGAGGTCACCTCCCCCGCCCAGGAGATCAGCCTCGACGGAAGCGTGTTCAACATCCGGGCCTACGAAACGACCGGCATGTCGGCCACCACCAAGGGGAAGTCGGCACCCAAATCGATCAAACTCAAGGTAAAGAATGCATGGATCGCACCCGGCAAATGCCTCGAAGTGGAGATCCCCATCAAGGCGTACGGAGCTGAGAACCTGGGCAAAGACGAGGCGGAGAACGCCAAGAAACTGCAAAAAGCGGTAAACTGACAGTCGTGAAAAAGATCGTTGTCGCCGCCGATTCCTTCAAGGGGTCGGTCACATCGGGCGAAGTGGCCCAAAGCGTCGAGCGGGGGATACTGAGCGTATTTCCCGGTTGCCGCGTGTGCAAAGCCTACGTGGCCGACGGGGGCGAAGGCACCGCGCAGGCGTTGGTCGAAACGCTCGGGGGCAACTACGTCGGCCTCACCGTCCGCGACCCCCTGATGCGGCCCGTGGCGGCCCGTTACGGGATTGTTGATGACGGCGGCACGGCGATCGTCGAAATGGCTTCGGCCAGCGGGCTCACCCTAGTCGAACCCGACCGGAGGAATCCCCTGCTCACCACCACGTTCGGCTCAGGCGAATTGATCCTCAACGCTTTGGAGCGCGGGTGCAGGCGCATAGTGATCGGCATCGGCGGCAGCGCCACCAACGACGCGGGCACGGGCCTGCTGCAGGCGTTGGGGTTCCGGTTCCTGGATGCCGACGGCGATCCGTTGCCCGAAGGGGCCAACGGGGGAATGTTGTCGACCATCGCCTCGATCGACCCCTCGGAAGTGATACCCGCCGTGGGCGAAGCGGAGTTCATCGTGGCGTGCGACGTCACCAATCCCTTCTCGGGACCCGACGGCGCAGCGCACGTCTACGCTCCCCAGAAAGGGGCGGACGCGCAAGCGGTTGCGACATTAGACGAAGGATTGCGCCGTTTTGCCGGAGTCGTCAAACACCATAACGGCGCAGATAGCGACCGTATTCCCGGGGCCGGGGCGGCCGGGGGCGTGGTTGGCGGGGGGAAAGCGTTGCTCGGGGCTTCGCTCGTCCCGGGGATCGCCGTGGTGCTCGAGGCGATCCACTTCGACGAAATGCTCCACGACGCCGACCTGGTGATCACGGGCGAAGGCCGGCTCGACGCCCAGACCGCCATGGGCAAGGCTCCGCGGGGGGTGCTCGACGCGGCGGCCCGGCAGGGAATCCCCGTAATCGCTATAGGGGGTGCGGTCGAAGGAACAGAAGAGCTCCTCCGGCAGGGTTTTGCCGCGGTGTTCCCCGTGGTCCCGGCTCCCGTGGCGCTCGAAAAAGCGATGGAGAACGGCTACGCCCGCGCGAATATCGAGCGCACCGTGGGGCAGATCATGCGCCTTATTGCCCTGTCGCGATAAAAGTCCGGATATTTTCGGCGATCTTGTCCACCAACACCTGTAGCGTCTCCTTGGTCGACCACGCCGAATGGGGTGTGAGCACCAGACGGTATTTGTCCCGGACGAAATTCAACGGATTGTCCGTCGCAATGGGTTCGGCCGTATAAACATCCATTGCCGCGCCGGCCACCAACCCTTCGTCGAGAGCCCTGGCCAACCCCGCCTCGTTTACAATGCCGCCCCGCGCCACGTTGATCACGATGGAAGCGGGCTTCATCCGTTGCAACTGCGGATAGTCGATCAGGTTGCGCGTGCGTTCGCTGTAAGGAGCGTGGATCGAAAGTACATCGGCCCAGGCGAGCAGCTCATCGAGCCCCATGGCCGGATAATCGTTGTTGTGGTTCTTGCCCGAAGTGGAGTGATAGGCTACCTCGCAACCGAACGCCTGCGCCAGTTGCGCCACCCTGCGCCCGATATTCCCCAGGCCGATGATCCCCCACCGCTTGCCGTGCAACTGGTAGGTCGGGCGTCCGAAATCGAACAGCCGGGGCGAAGCGGCGTAGATTCCGCTCTTGACGAAATTGTCGTAATAAAGTATCTGCTTGAACAGGGCCAGCGCTCCCGTCAGTGTCGATTCCGCCACGGCATGGGTCGAATAGTCGATGGCGTTTTTCACCACCACCCCGGCTTTGGCGGCCGCCTCGAGATCGATGTTGTTCATTCCCGTCGCGGCGACGCAGATTAGTTTCAGGCGCGGCAAGGCGGCGATCGCATCGGCCCCCAAAGGTTTTTTGTTGGTAATCACCACGTCAGCGTCGCAGCTTGCCTCAATTATCTGATCGTCCGGGATATACTCATAACCCGTATAATCGCCCAAGGCGCGGATCGCAGCCGTGTCGGCCGCATCGACCGAATATTCGTCGAGAAAGACAATTTTCAATTTTTTCATTCTACGCATTTTGTGCAGCGCGCAATTTAGCGTTTTTCCGGGGATGTGTCTATAATTATCAATCGAATTGTCAATTTTCCACCCATAAAATCTTAAAAATAACAAAAACTCCACTAACACCCGTTAATGCGCAGCAAAAAAAATCGACCGAATAGGGCTAATATTGCAAATAGAAAAACTAACTAACCAAAAATAACTGAATTGATCCGATTATGAAGAACCTCAAAAAGTACCGCGGAACGGTCGTTCCCATGGTGTCCCCCACCAACAAAAACCAAATCATCGACAAAGCCGCCGTAGCGCGCCTGGTCGAACACCTGGTCGCCGGAGGCGTGAACCCCATGATCATGGGTACCAACGGCGAAGGCAACTCGGTGGAGCCCGAACAGTCCGTGATCCTGGCTGCTGAGGCCGCCAAAGCGGTCGCCGGACGCGCAACCCTTTACGCCGCAGTCAACGGCGGCGGCTCGACCGTCGAACACATCCGCCGCGGCAACGCTTACTTCGACGCCGGCGTGGACGTGGTGGCCGCCCTACTGCCCGGGTACTACAAGCTGAACACCAAGCAGATAATGAATTACTACACGATGATGGCCGACGGCATCAAAGGCCCCATCATCATCTATAACATCCCCGCCACGACCGGCATGTCCATCCCGATGGAGGCGATCAAGGAACTGAGCTACCACCCCAACATCGTGGGGCTGAAAGACTCCGAACGCGACGAGGTGCGCATCAAGGAGTGCTGCGACTTTGCCGAAGGGCGCGACGACTTCGCCTATTTCTGCGGTTGGGGCGCCTACTCCGCCCAGAGCCTGCTGCTGGGCGCCGACGGGATCGTGCCCAGCACGGGCAACATGGTCCCGCGCATGTTCACCGACCTCTACGAAGCTGCCCTGCGCGGCGACGCAGAAGAGGCTATGAGGCTCCAGAAAGAAACCGACGTGATCGCCACCGTCTACCAGGCGGGCCGCTCGCTGGGCGAATCGCTCGGGGGCCTGAAAGCGATGATGAGCGCCATAGGATTTTGCGAACCTGAGATGTTCTACCCCCTGACGCGCCTTCCGGACGACGAACTGGCCGAGATCACGCGCAAGACCCAGGAACTCATCCTTAATAAATAGTACGCCATGCAAGGATCTCTCATCCACTGGGTCGACTACCTGATCGTAGTTGTATCCGTTGTCATGGCGATCGGAATGGGAATGTATTTCGCCCATCGCCAGAAAAACACCGACACCTACTTCGCCGGCGGCCGCAACATCCCCGCCTGGGCCATCGGACTCTCGATCTTCGCCACGCTGATCAGCAGCGTCACCTTTATCGCCTACCCCGGCGCCGGGTTCGCCTCGAACTGGATCCTGCTGGTGCAGGGACTGATGGTCCCGATCGTGCTCGTGGGGATCATCTGGTTCGTCGTTCCGATGTTCCGCAAGGTGATCAAACTCAGTACGTACGAATATTTCGAAAAACGCTTCGGGTTCTTCGCCCGCCTCTACGCCTCGCTGGCCTTCGCGCTGATGCACTTCACCAAGATGGGGACGGTGTTCTTCCTGGTGGGCCTGGCGCTGTCGTCGTTCATGGGCATCGACACCTCGACGATCATCCTGATCCTGGGCGTGACGATCATCTCGCTCGCACTGCTGGGCGGGATCGAAGCCATCATCTGGATGGACGTCGTACAGGGATTGATGCTCATCGTCGGAGGGTTGGTGTGCGCCATCCTGCTGTTCGTGGCCCCCGAAGGCGGCCCGTCGACTTTCATCGCCACGGCCAAGGAATTCCACAAGATCAGCTTCGGCCCCTACGAATGGGACCTCACGCACCTGACCTTCATCGTCATGGCGCTGAACGGCGTTTTCTACGCCCTCCAGAAATACGGCACCGACCAAACCATCGTCCAGCGCTACCTGGCCGCCAAGACCGACCGGGGAGCTAAGAAAGCAGCCTATATAGGTGTTTTCCTGAGCG
>JAVBRR010000165.1:0-9940 GCA_031547705.1 Rikenellaceae bacterium
CGGCATTTCGCTGATCCGCGCGGCGGCCAAGAATTTCAAGGACGTGGTCATCGTGGGCTCGGTGGCCCAGTACGGCGAGCTGTTCGAACTGCTCAAGTCGCAGGATTGCGCCACCACGATCGAACAGCGCCGCCGTTTCGCCGCGCTGGCCTTCGGCGTAAGCTCGCACTACGACAGCGCCATTTTCAACTACTTCAACCTCCGCGAGGCGATCCCCGCCGTGCGCGAAAGCTACGACCGCGCTACGGTGCTGCGCTACGGCGAAAACCCCCACCAGGCGGCCGAGTTCTACGGCGACCTGGACGCGATGTTCGAAAAACTGGGGGGCAAGGAGCTCTCCTACAACAATATGCTCGATGTCGACGCGGCCCTGGGGCTGATCGACGAATTCGACGAGCCCACCTTTGCGATCCTCAAGCACAACAACGCCTGCGGGGTGGCTTCGCGCCCGACGCTGCGGGAGGCCTGGGAGGCCGCCCTGGCCTGCGATCCGGTGTCGGCCTTCGGCGGGGTGCTGATCTGCAACCGCCCGATGGACGCGGCGACGGCCGGAGAGGTGACCAAACTTTTCTGCGAGGTGGTGATCGCCCCGGCGTACGAGGCCGGCGTGGTCGAGATCCTCGCGGCGAAAAAGAACCGCATCATCCTGCGCCGCAAGGAGGCGGGACGCAGCGCGCGGGTCATGCGCACGCTGCTCAACGGCGCGGCCGTGCAGGACCGCGACCTCAAACTGGGCGGCAAGGATAGCGAAATGACCCCCGTGACCGACGCCAAAATAACGGCGGCCCAGCAACGCGACCTGCTGTTTGCCAACAAGATCGTCAAGCACTCCAAAAGCAACGCGATCGTCCTGGCACGTGACGGGATGCTGCTCGCGAGCGGTATAGGCCAGACTTCGCGCGTGGATGCCCTGCGCCAGGCCATCGACAAGGCGCGCAGCTTCGGTTTCGCCCTCGAAGGGGCGGCGCTGGCTTCGGACGCCTTCTTCCCGTTTGCCGACTGCGTGGAGATCGCCCATGAGGCAGGGATCACCTCGGTGATCCAGCCCGGCGGTTCGGTCCGCGACCAGGACAGCATCGACTACTGCAACAAGACACACGTGGCGATGGTCTTCACCGGCCTGCGCCATTTCAAACATTAGAATACAAACTACTTATAGATATAAATATGGGATTGTTCTCACTGACACAGGAGTTGGCCATCGACCTTGGTACGGCCAACACGGTGATCATACATAACGGAAAGATCGTGGTCGACGAACCCTCGATCGTGGCCATGGACCAGCACACCGGCAAGATGGTGGCCATCGGTAACCAGGCGCGCCAGATGCACGGCAAGACACACCAGAACATCCGCACGATCCGCCCCCTGAAAGACGGGGTGATCGCCGACTACAACGCCACGGAGTCGATGCTGCGCGGGATGATCGGCAAGGTGAAACTGAGCGGCCATTTCTTCAGCCCGTCGCTCAAAATGGTGGTCTGCATCCCCTCGGGATCGACCAACGTCGAGATCCGCGCCGTGCGCGACTCGGCCGAGCACGCCGGAGGGCGCGAGGTGTGGATGATCTACGAACCGATGGCCGCGGCCCTGGGTTCGGGACTCGACGTCGAAGCCCCCGAAGGGCACCTGATCGTCGACATCGGCGGGGGCACGACCGAAGTGGCCTGTATCTCGCTCGGCGGGATCGTGTGCAGCGAGAGCATCAACGTGGCCGGCGACGTCTTCACCGAGGACATCCAGAGCTACGTGCGCCAGCAGCACAACATCCGCATCGGCGAACGCACGGCCGAGGACATCAAGATCGGCGTGGGCGCGGCGGTGTCGGAGCTCGAAGACGCCCCCGAGGACTTCGTGGTCACGGGGCCCAACATCCTCACCTCGCTGCCTTCGACCCTGTCGCTTTCGTACAGCGAGGTGGCCTATGCGCTCGAAAAGTCGCTGGTGAAGATCGACGCGACGATCATGAAGGTGCTCGAAATGATCCCGCCCGAGCTGTATACCGACATCGTGAAGAAGGGCGTCTACCTGGCGGGCGGCGGCGCGTTGCTGCGCGGCCTGGACAAGCGCCTGACCGAAAAGACCAACATTCCGTTTATCGTGGCCGAAGATCCGTTGCGGGCCGTGGTGCGCGGGACGGGCATCGCGTTGCGCAACATCGGCAAGTTCTCGTTCCTGATGAAATAGCGCCCGGGCTGGCCGTCGGGTTAAATATACCACTATGAAAAAAATCCTGCTCGGAGCCCTCGCCGCATTGATTTTTTTTGCGGGAGCGCACGCACAAACCCAGGCCACGCTCGAAACCCAGTACCGGATGCCGCTCAAAGCGGTTCTGGACTCGATCCAGAGCCGTTTCGGGGTTAAATTGAGCTACCCGGCCGATCTGGTCGAGGGGCGCGAGGTGACCTATGCGATGTTCCGCTTCGAGTACGATTTCCAGGCCACGCTCGACCACATCCTCGACAACCAGGACCTCTCGGCCGCCTACCGCCCCGCCGACGGCTCGTACCGCATCACGCCCTACCACCTCAACCGCCGCACGCCCGAAGTGGGCAAGGAGCGGCTGGATTACCTCGCGGGGCTTTACGGCAACCGCGCCGAATGGGAAGCGCGCCGCAGGGAGCTCCGAGGCTGCATCTACGAAAACATGAACGTCGCCCCCCTGCGCGACAAGATGACGCTGCGCCCCGCAGCCCTCACGCCCGTGCGGCGAATGAACGGCTACTCGGTGCAGAACTTCGCCCTCGAAACGCTGCCGGGGCTCTATATCACCGGGTCGATCTACGTGCCGGCCGATTTCGCACGCGGGATGCTGCTGACCCCCGTGAAAAGCGCCAAGAAAAAATACCCGCTCGTCCTCAACCCCAACGGACACTACGACGACGGGCGCTACGACCCCGACATCCAGGCCCGTTCGGCCGCCTTTGCGCGGATGGGCGCCGTGTCGGTCAACTTCGACCTCTACGCCTTCGGCGAGCAGCGCCTGCAGTTCGACCCCGCCGACCACCGCACACGCAGCGTGGGCATGACCGTCCAGATGCTCAACGTGCTGGCCCTGCTGGACTACTTCCTGGCAGCGCCTTACATCGACCCCGGGCGCGTGGGGATCACGGGCTGCTCGGGCGGCGGGGGCCAATCTTCGCTGTTCGCGGCCCTCGACGAGCGGATCAAGGTGGCGGCGCCCGTGGTGAACGTGTCGAGCTACAACGTGGGCCTGTGTGCCTGCGAGGCGGGTCTGCCGATCCACCTCTGCGGCCGCGGCACCAACCAGGCCGAGATCACGGCGATGATCGCCCCGCGACCGGTGATGATCGTTTCGTGCGGGGCCGACCAGACGGCGCTGGTGCCCGAACTGGAATTTCCTTACATACAACGCATTTACGGATTCTATGACCGGAGAGAGAATGTGGAAAACGCCCATTTCGGCGACGAACCCCACGACTACGGCTTCTCGAAACGCAAGGCGGTCTACGAATTCATGGCCCGTCGCCTGGGGCTCGACCTCGACGCCATGCGCGGGGCCGGCGGGGAGATCGACGAGGCCGTCCTGACGATCGAACCCGAGCAAGCCCTCTACGCCTTCGGACCCAAAGGCGAAGGGTTGCCCGCCAACGCCATCCGGGGTACCGACAACCTCAACGCACTGATCCGCCGCTTGACGGCAAAGTAATATATAATTTATTTTCTCGTGTACCGGTTTTTGATGTTTCTTAGGGGTGTTTTTGTGCCGCTGCTCTTTATCCTTATCGAGTCGCTGGCCATACACCGCTATGCCAACAGCACGAGTTATACGCGCGCCAAGCTGCTGGCGGTTTCGAACGAAGTGGTGGGCGGGGTTTTCGGCCGCATCGCCGGTACGCGCGAATACTTCGGCCTGCGCAGCCGCAACCGCGAGTTGGTGGACGAGATCGCCGGCCTGCGCAACCAACTGGCCGCAGTCGGAGGGAGCTATGGCGGCGATTCGCTGCGGGGGCAGTTTGCCCGCCTGCAAGGTGTGGTGCACGACTTTGCTTCGGGCACAGGGACGAAGGAGATCGCCCCCTATGTCTACACCACCGCCCGGGTGATCAACAATTCGACCACCCACCAGGAGAATTTTTTCACCGTCGACCGGGGCGAGCGCGACGGCATCGAGCCCGACATGGGGGTGCTGACGCCCCGCGGCGAGGTGTTGGGTTACGTGGTGGCCGTGAGCAACCGTTTCGCGGTGTGCATGTCGATCCTCAACCGTAACTTCCGCACCGGGGGGCGCCCCAAGGACGCCGACTACATCGGCTCGATCCGCTGGGAGGGTACCAGTCCCGACTTCGTGCTCCTGGAGGAGCTGCAGAAATACGCCGACATCCACCGGGGCGACACGATCGTCACGGCGGGCTTTTCGTCGTTCTTCCCGCCCCGGATGACGGTGGGCACGGTCGAGAGCTACGCCCTGAACAGCAACGGCACCTACTACGAAGTGAAGGTACGCCTGGCGACCCACCTGTCGGCCATCCGCGAGGTGCTGCTGGTGAAGAACGTCGACGCGGTGGAAATCAACCGCCTCGAAACGAGCGTGTACGGCGACCGCCGGCACCAATAAAAGAACCATAAACCTAAAAACCAAATAAAAACAAACATGAAAAAAGCACTTTTGATTCTCTCCGCAGTTGCGTTGTTGGCCGCCGGCGCCAACGCACAACCCAAAACCAATGTTCCGGTGAAGAACGTGATCTTCCTGATCGGCGACGGCATGGGCCTCGCCCAGGCTTACGCGGCGATGGACGCCAGCCCCGAACCCCTGGTGTTCGAACGCGCCCAGTATGTGGGCCTGGCCAAGACCTTCTCGGCCAGCAGCAAGGTGACCGACTCGGCCGCCTCGGGTACCGCCCTGGCAACGGGAACCAAGACCTACAACGGCGCCATCTCGGTGGACGTGGACAAGAAACCCCTGAAAACCATCCTCGAAAAGGCCGAGGACAAGGGACTGGCCACGGGGATCATCGCCACCTATGAGATCACCAACGCCACACCCGCCGTCTTCATCGCCCACAACGCGAGCCGCAAGAACGAAGAGGACATCGCCGCCGACTTCCTCAAGACCGACGTCGACGTGTTCATCGGCGGAGGCCGCGACAAATTCGCCAAACGCTCCGACGGCGACAACCTGATCCCCAAGCTCGAAGCCAAAGGTTACCAGGTGGTATATAAAATGGAAGACGCCCAGAAGATCACCAAGGGCAAAATCGCCGGCCTGATGGCCGACCGCCACATGCCCTCCATGGCACAGGGCCGCGGCGACTACCTGCCCCAGGCGACTGCCCTGGCGCTCCAGGTGCTGAAGAACAACAGCCCCAAGGGATTCTTCATCATGATCGAAGGCTCGATGATCGACGGCGGGGGGCACGCCAACGACGCCGAGAAGATCATCTCCGAAACGCTCGACTTCGCCAACGCGGTGAAAGTGGCGTTCGACTTCGCCGACAAGAACCCCGGGACGCTCGTCGTAGTGACCGCCGACCACGAAACCGGCGGCCTGTCGCTGCCCGCCAAATCGGGAGGCAAGGAACTCGGCTACGAATTCGGCACCAAGAGCCACTCGGGGATCATGGTGCCCGTGTATGCCTACGGAGCAGGTTCGCAGAACTTTACCGGCATCATGGACAACACCGACCTCAACAAGCGCATGTGTGCCGCGCTGAAGTTGCAGTAATTTCCATAATCGCAAAACACGAAAAAACTCCGGCAAGCGTTTTGCCGGAGTTTTTTGTACTTTTGTTCTACAATACCGACACCATGAAAGATATCGCCCGTTCGCTGACCGACCTGGTGGGGAAGACGCCCCTGGTCGAACTTCCGTCGCTGGCCGCCCGCCACGGCGCCCTGGCCCGGATCTACGCCAAGCTGGAATACCTCAACCCCTCGGGGAGCGTCAAGGACCGCGCGGCCCTGGCGATGGTGGCCGATGCCGAGCGGCGCGGGCTGTTACAGCCCGGGGGCGTGATCATCGAGCCCACGAGCGGCAACACGGGGATCGGACTGGCCATGGTGGCCACGGCGCGCGGTTACCGCCTGGTGATCGCCATGCCCGAAACGATGTCGGCCGAGCGCATCGCCATCCTGCGTGCGCGGGGTGCCGAGGTGATCCTCACCCCCGGCAAGCTGGGGATGCAGGGCGCCATCGACAAGGCGCACGAACTGCAGGCCGCCACCCCCGGGGCGTTTATCCCCGGCCAGTTCACCAACCCTGCCAACCCCGAGGCGCACTACCTGGGCACGGGCGTCGAGATCTGGGACGACACGGCCGGCGGGGTCGATATCTTCGTCGCAGGGGTAGGCACGGGCGGCACGGTGAGCGGCGTGGGACGCAGGCTCAAGGAACGAAAACCGTCGGTGCGGATCGTGGCCGTGGAGCCCGCCGAATCGCCCGTCCTCTCGGGCGGACAACCCGGCCCCCACGGCATCCAGGGCATCGGCGCAGGCTTCGTGCCCGGCGTCTACGACCCCACGGTAGTGGACGAAATCGTGCAGGTCGCCACCCCCGACGCCTACGCCCTCAAACACGAAGCCGCCGTCGAAGGACTTTTCGTCGGCATATCCTCCGGAGCCGCCCTGTGCGCCGCCCTCCAACTCGCCCGCCGCGAAGAAAACCGCAACAAAACAATCGTCGTCCTCCTCCCCGATTCCGGCGACAAATACCTCTCGCTGGACAAGTGATCCGACATAAAATAACCAAGGGGAGTTTCGCGAATTTACGAAACTCCCCTTGGTTATTTTATTTTCGATCAGACCACGGTGACGCCTGCGGTGCGGAGTTTTTCGAGGCCTATTTCTTTGAGTTTGTATTTCTGGATCTTGCCGCTGGCGGTCATGGGGAAAGCGTCGACGAAGAAGATGTATTTCGGGATTTTGTAGCGTGCGATCTTGCCGTGGCAGAAGTCGCGCACTTCTTCTTCGGTGAGTGTTTTACCGGCTTTGAGCTGGATGAAGGCGCCCACTTCCTCGCCGTATTTGGGGCTGGGGATGCCGGCGATCTCGATGTTCTGGATGGCGTCGAGCCCGTAGAGGAAGTTCTCGACCTCGCGGGGGTAGATGTTCTCGCCGCCGCGGATGATCATGTCCTTGATGCGTCCCGTGATGCGGAAGTAGCCGTTTTCGTCCATCACACCCAGGTCGCCGCTGTGCAGGAACCCTTCGGCGTCCATCACGGCCGCCGTGGCTTCGGGGTTCTTGTAATATCCCTTCATCACGTTGTAGCCCTTGCAGCACATCTCGCCTTGCACTCCCGGGGGGCATTCGAGGCCCGTTTCGGGGTCTTTGACTTTGACTTCCACGCCCGGATAGGCCTTGCCGACGGTCGTACAGCGGATCTCGGGCGAATCTTCGGTGCTGGTGAGGGTCATCCCGGGCGAGCTTTCGGTCAGGCCGTAGACGATGATGATCTCGCGGGCGTGCATGCGGGTCATCACCTGGTTCATCGTGTCGATCGGGCAGAGCGAACCGGCCATGATGCCCGTGCGCAGCGACGTGAGGTCGAACATATCGAACATCGGGTGGTTGAGCTCGGCGATGAACATCGTCGGCACGCCGTAGATCGCCGTGCAGCGCTCCTTGTGTACCGAGGCGAGTGCTTTCAGGGGGTCGAATTCCTCCAGCAGCACCAGCGTCGAGCCGTGGGTGACCGCCGCGCAGGTGGCCAGCACGCAGCCGAAGCAGTGGAACAGGGGCACCGGCGTGAGGATGCGGTCCTTGGGGGTGAAACGCATGGCGTCGCCCGTGGCCAGGCCGCAGTTGAGGATGTTGTGGTGGGTGAGCATCACCCCCTTGGGGAAACCGGTCGTCCCGGAGGTGTACTGCATGTTGGTTTCGTCGTAGCACGACAGCGAGGCTTTGATCGCCGTGAGCTCGGCGTCGTCGGCGTGGCTGCCCATCATGATCAGCTCGGCGGTGGTGTACATCCCGCGCTGCTTTTCCTGGCCGATGTAGACCACGTTGCGCAGTTCGGGGAAGCGTTCGCTGCGCAGCGAGCCGCGCTGGGCCGACTTGAGCTCGGGCACCAGGTCGTTGATGATCTGCACGTAGTCGCTGTCGCGGTACCCGTTGACGATGCACATGGTGTGGATGTCGGCGTCGCGCATGATGTACTCGACCTCGGAGGCTTTGTAGTTGGTGTTTACCGTTACGAGCACCGCGCCGGTCTTGGCGGCGGCGAACATAAAGGTCAGCCAGTCGGGGACGTTCTTGGCCCATACGCCCACCTTCGAGCCTTTTCCCACCCCAATGGATATCAACCCTTTGGCGATGTTGTCGACGCGGCGGTTGAAGTCGGCGTAGGTGAACCGCAGGTCGCGGTCGGGGTAGACGATGAATTCCTGGTCGGGGGTTTCGGCGGCATATTTTTCGAGTATGCTGCCCAAGGTATGTTCGGTCATAGCTGTCTTACATTAATAAGGTATGTATACTATGGCCAGGATCCTGGCCTTGTCGCCCGGGGCGGGCGTGGTGACGCAGTGGGGCACGATCGAGTCGTAGTAGATCGTGTCGCCGGGGCCGAGCGTGTAGCTGTGGGCGCCGTAGCGGAATTCGACCTTGCCTTCGAAGACGTAGAAAAACTCCTCGCCTTCGTGGTGCGACATGTTCTCCTTCGAGGGCTCGACGTACTCCACCTCGACGATGTAGGGCTCCATGTTGCGGTCGGTCTTGCGGGCCGCCAGGGCGAAGAAGTTGAGGTGCTCGCGCGCGGCGGTGTTGGCGTTCGAGGTGCTGATCGAGGGCACCTGCTCGTCGCGGCGCGTGATGGCCGGGCCGGGGTTTTCGCCGCCGTCGAGGATCGTCCCCACACGGATGCCGATGCGGCGCGCGATCTTGATGAGCGTCGACATGGAGGCCGCGATCTCGCCCGTTTCGATCCGGGCCATTTGCGAAACGTCGATCCCGGCGGCCAGGGCGGCCTCTTCGATGGTTACATTGGCGCTTTCGCGCAGTTGGCGTATCTTGGCGCCTATTTTTTCTCCCATAGTTTCGTTCTTATATACGGTAGGTTGAGGGCAAAATTATGGATATTTGTATAATTCCCCAAAATAATAATAACTTTGGCCAATAAATTTAGACAAATTGTGAAAATAGCAGTGATCGGAGGAGGCAACATGGGCGGAGCGATCGCCTGTGGGTTAGTGGCTTCGGGGCGTGTGGAGGCTTCGGCGGTGACGGTGGCCGACCCCGCGTTCGAAAAACTCCGCCAGGCCGGGACTTTTTCCGCCGGGGTGTCCTTTACGGACGATAACTCCGCGGCCGCGGCGGATGCCGACGTGGTGGTGGTGGCCGTGAAGCCGTGGCTGGCGGGCGACGTGGTGCGCAGCGTCGCGGCGGGGCTGAAACCGGGGGCGTCGGTCGTTTCGATCGCTGCGGGAATAACGCTCGAACAGATAGATAGTTACCTGGCAGACAGCGCCGACCGCCACGCGGTGTTTCGCGTGATCCCCAACACGGCGATCACCTTCGCCCGGAGCGTGACGTTCGTCTGCGGCCGGGCGACGGCGGAAGAAACCGCGCGCGTGGTGTCGCTGTTCGAGCCGCTGGGAAAGGTTTTCGAGATCCCGGAAGCGGATTTTACGGCGGCTACGGCGCTCTCCTCGTGCGGCATAGCCTATGCGCTGCGCTACATCGGCGCGTCGATCGACGGGGGTGTCGAAATGGGGCTTTCGCCCGAGGTGGCGCGCGAGGCGGTGCTGCAAACCGTGCGCGGCGCCCTGACGCTGCTCGACCGCCGGGGCGAAGAACCCCAGGCCGAGATCGACCGCGTGACCACCCCGGGCGGGATCACCCTGCGCGGCCTGGAAGCGATGGAAGAGGCCGGGTTCTCGCAGGCGGTGCGCAAAGGATTAAAGGCAAGTAGATAAATCACATATGAAATACAAACGTATAGTCGTCAAGATCGGTTCGCAGGTGCTGACCTCGCCCGACG
>JAVBRR010000117.1:0-7337 GCA_031547705.1 Rikenellaceae bacterium
CTAAACATTACTCGTCCTGCGGCAAGGCGGGCAAGCCATCGTGGAAGCGCATGGAGGCGTGGGTGCCGTCGCAGTAGGGTTTGTTGGTCGATTCGCCGCAACGGCACAGCGTCACGCGGTTGCGGACCTCGTAGGTGAACCCGTCCGACGAGCGCACCACCGGAATTCCGCCGCGTACCCACAACGCACTGCTGCACCCTATCTGGGGATCCTCCAGCAGGCCCAGGCTCGGTTCGAGGTGCGGCTCGAAAGCCATTCCCACCTCGTTGTCCCAGGCACTCAGGCGCCCTGCCGGACAATTATTAGCCTCTTGTATCGTCCATTCGCGCGCCTGCTCGTCGTCGGAGCGCCCCACCAGGTTCCATACCTGTCCCTTGCCGTCGCAGAAACGGGCGTAGGCGCAATATTCCCTGTTGTCGGAGAGCGAAAGCGCGGGGCCGCGGAAAAACTCGGCGCCTTCCAGCAGCGGCTGCTCCGAAGCGGTGAGTTCCCCGTCCCAGTCGGCGTCGACGTGTGCCCCGTCGCAGAAAGGCTTGTGACCCGACCGGCCGCAGCGGCACAACGCCACGGGGTCGTCGAGGCGGAACGTCTCGCCCCGGGCATAGTGCCAGATGTTGCCCTCGGCGTTGGGCAGCATGAAGTGCTGGGCCAGGGGCGGCGCACCGTAGACCATATAAGGTCCGTTTTCTTCGATCGTGATATAGATCCCCTCGCGCGTCGCGGCAGGGCCGGCAGCCTTAGCTCTCTTTTTGCTCATCCTGATAAAGTTTTGATTGATGGATAAGCAAAAAACATACCTCAAAAAAATTGAAGCGCACTCCAAAGTTTGAACGGATGAATAATTGGATTGCACTGGTGGTGCGTTAACTTTTTGTGTACCTGAAACTGGGAAATGCCGTTTTTTTTATACCTTTACAACAAAACAAGTATGGCAAAGGCATATCTTCGCCAGCGCCTCTGCAAAATAGATTTTCCATACAATTATTTGATCTATCTGATCCGGATAACCGAATAATAATCCTATTAAAATTCAGTGTATGAAAACTTTCTATCTTTTAACTTTTCTTTTGGCCTTCGCCGTGGTGTTTTTTTCGTTTAAAAAAGGCAATGAAAAACCAGGAGGAGCGGGCGTACTGATCAATGGCGTTGTCTGGGCCGAGTGCAATGTCGACAAGTCCGGTGCTTTTGCCGCCGAGCCCGAAAGCTACGGGAGGTACTTCCAATGGAATCGCAAAACGGGCTGGAGCAATACCGACGATGTATCCGGTTGGGATAAGTCAATGCCTACGGGCGAGAGTTGGACAGAGAGTAACGATCCCTGTCCTGCAGGTTGGCGCGTTCCGACCAAAGAGGAGTATGGTACCCTGGGCGACGCAGCCAGAGTGGCCAATATGATGACTACTCAGAACGGCGTGGTCGGTTGCCGGTTTACTGACAAAAAAAATAGTGCTTCGATCTTCTTCCCCGCTGCGGGGGCCCTCCGCCACATCGATGGCACATCCAACGGTCAGGGTATTCGCGGAAACTACTGGTCGGTTACGAAAAACGAAAGTAACACCGCCCGCCATCTGCGTTTCAGCGACGAGCTTGTTTCTCCAGCCAGCAGCAGCTATTGTAACTACGGCTTTTCCGTCCGTTGCGTGCGCTGATAGGGACGACAACAGCCACATACCGCAGTTCGCACTTTCGGTGCGAACTGCGGTATGTGGCGTAAACGAACAAACTTTCAAAAAATCCCGAGGAACTTTTTGCGTTTGGGCGCCGGCGGCTCGGGCGGAATGTCCAGTCCCAGAATATAGCGGCGATAGAGCGACACCGGATTGACACGTTCGAGGTAGAGGTCGAGGTGGTTGCGGAAAAGCTGGAGGTGGGCCGCGTCGATACGTCCATCGGTGGCTGTCATCGCGGCAGTCATCTGGTCTTTGTGTTGGCGGTAGAAGAAATGCACTCCCTCGAGCCTCACCACCCGGTCGTCGCGTTTGATCAGTTTCAGCAGGAAATCCCAATCCTCCAACCCGTTGCGCATCGAGTCGTCGTAGCCCCCCGTCCGGTCGTAATCCTCGCGGCGGTAGAAACAGGAGGCAAAGATCTGGTTTTCGAAAAACAGCCGGTCGTAGTCGAACGGATGCAACTCCCAGTGCCCGCTGTAAGCCCCGAAAAACTCCGCATGGCAATAGACCACCCTCACCCGGAGGTCGGCGTCGAGCACGGCGACCGCCTCTTCCATGTAGGTGGGAGAGATGAGGTCGTCGGCATCGAGGGGCAGGATGTAGCGCCCCTTCGACGCGGCAATGGCGGCGTTGCGTGCCGCCGGAAGGCCCGCATTGGCCTGGCTGACGTAACGGAAACGGGGATCGCGCGCGCACCATTCGAGCGCGACGGCTTCCGTGTCGTCGGTCGAGCCGTCGTTCAGGATCACGCACTCCCACACCTGGTACGTCTGGGCCAGCACCGACTCCAGCGTTTCGGGCAGGTAGGCGGCCGTGTTGTAACACGGCACGACGACCGAAACCAAACTTTTATCCTTCATCGCGTTACGACAAAAATTCCTTGCGCAGCATATCCACCGCGTCGAGTTTCTCCCATCCGAAGAACTCTATTTCGCGTTCGACCGCCACGCCCTTTTCCCAGACCGTTTCCTTGCGGGTGTAGGGGCGGTTGCCGAAATGGCCGTACGAAGCCGTGGCCTCGAAGATGGGGTTTTTCAGTCCGAAACGCTTCACAATGGCTGCCGGACGCAGGTCGAACATGTTGGCCACGCGTTCGGCCAGTTCGCCGTCGTTCACACCGCCCAGGCGGCTCGTGCCTTTGGTGTCGACGTAGACGCTCAGCGGCTCGGCGATCCCGATGGCATAGGACAGCTGCACCAGCACCTCGTCGGCCAGGCCCGCAGCCACCATGTTCTTGGCGATATGCCGTGCGGCGTAAGCGGCCGAGCGGTCCACCTTCGAGCTGTCCTTGCCCGAAAAGGCGCCGCCGCCGTGCGCTCCGCGGCCGCCGTAGGTGTCGACGATGATCTTGCGCCCCGTGAGGCCCGTGTCGCCGTGGGGACCACCGATCACGAATTTACCCGTGGGGTTCACATGCAGGATGTAGTCGTCGCCGATCAGGTCGGCCAGGCGGTCTTCGGCCCGCTCGAGGCGTTGTTTCACGCGGGGGATCAAAATGTTGCGGACGTCATCCTTGATGCGGGCGCCCATGGCGGCTTCGGCCTGCTTTTCGCTCATGCCCGCCGAGGGCAGGATGAATTCGTCGTGCTGGGTCGAAACCACGATCGTGTGGACGCGCGCCGGACGGCCCTGGTCGTCGTACTCGATCGTCACCTGGCTCTTGGCGTCGGGGCGCAGGTAGGGCATCGCGCTCCCCTCGCGGCGAATCACGGCCAACTCTTTGAGAATCACATGCGACAGGATGAGCGTGGCGGGCATCAGCTCGCGCGTTTCGCTGCACGCATAACCGAACATAATACCCTGGTCGCCGGCGCCCTGCTCGGCGGGAACTTCGCGTTCGACACCCTGGTTGATGTCGGCCGACTGTTCGTGGATCGCCGACAACACCCCGCAGCTCTCACCGTCGAAACGGTAGTCGCTCTTGGTGTAGCCGATGCGGTTGATCACCCGGCGCGTGGTGCCTTGTACGTCGACATAGGCCTCGGAATTGACCTCGCCGGCCACGACCACCAGGCCCGTGGTGCACAGCGTTTCGCACGCAACC
The DNA here is from genome assembly GCA_031547705.1 of Rikenellaceae bacterium. Lineage (GTDB taxonomy): Bacteria > Bacteroidota > Bacteroidia > Bacteroidales > Rikenellaceae > JAVBMJ01. Next base: position 3,715 of record JAVBRR010000117.1, read on the forward strand.
TTCGAATTGGGGTCGCGGCGGAGGAATTCGTCGAGAATGGCGTCGGAAATCTGGTCTGAAACTTTATCGGGGTGCCCTTCGGACACCGATTCCGATGTAAATAAAAATCCCATAATGATAGGTTTTAGGATTAAACACTACTTACGGGAAAAACAGGTCGATAAATAAAATACGGTAAGAAAGTCGCTTCTTTAGCACTTTTTTTACGTGGTTGCAATCGGCCAAATCTTTCCACAAATACAGCGCAAAGGTAGTAATAAATTTTACATAACAAAAAAACGGGACCCTCGGGCCCCGCTTTTTTATAGTATGCCTATATTAATAGATCTTCCAGCAGAGGTCGACGCCGAAGTGGCTCAGGCCCCAGAAATTCTTGTTCAGGCCCATGTCTTTGTCTGTATCCTTGCCCGTTACCTTGCTGTGGGTGTAGGTGTCGTACTCGATGTTGGTTCCGCCCACACCTACGCTCAGGTCGAGGTCGAGGCGGCGGCTGAGGTTGAACTTGTAACCGCCCACGACGCCTCCGCCGAGGTAGTCACCCTGCTTGCCGTCGCCGTTGAGCAGGAAGTTGAACTTGCCGGTGTGCGCTTCGACGCCCACGTGGGTACGTTTTTTCTCACCCAGGTAGAAGCGCAGTTCGCCTTCGACGTTCCAGATGCGGTAGGAATGCGCTCCGTCGCTCCATTTCCAGGGGGCCCAGGCTCCGTTCAGGCGGATGCCGATACGGCTGTCGGGTTTGACTTCCAGGCCGATGTTGGGAGTGAGTGCGGCCCAGTAGGCCAGGTTGGTACGGAAAGCGAAGAAACTTTCGTCGCCGCTGCGGACAACTTTGGTTTTTCCTGCGCGGAACTTCGCCTCTTCTTCGGGGTAGAGCGTGGGGCCATAGACCTCGTACGGTTCGGGAACGGGCGCAGGCTTGACGTACGCGGGTTTCTCGGGCTGCTTGGCGGGTTTGGCGGCGGGTGCGGGTGCGGGGGCAGGGGCAGGGGCAGGTGCGGCCGCCACGTAGCTATCCTGGGGAAGGGTTATCTCGACCACCACGACCGATTTCTGATTGCCGTAGGAGCTGCTGCTGTTCCTGGTTTTGAAGTTCTCCTCTTTCAGACCTCCCTGGAGGATCATCTCGGTCTTCACACGGTTGCTGCGCAGCTTTACCGAAGCGAGGTTGGCGCTCTGGCTCTCCAGGGCCGAGCAATAACCGTTGACCTTCACGCAAGGCGTGGAAGAAGCCACGATAGCGTCGCGGTGCTGGGCGATGAAACTCAGCAGTGCTTCCAGGTTAGCTTTGTTCTCACCCGCTGCGAGGTAGAACATATCCTTTTCCGCGGGATTGAATACAAAAGTTTCCACTTTGTCGGGAGAAGCCGCAAACGTAGACGAAACGCATGCGAAAATAGCGACCAAAGCGGTCAGAATAGTTTTTTTCATAGCTATTAGGTTAGTATTTTATGCTTTGCATCGCAAAAATAGCAATAACTTTCGTTCCGGCACCATCGCAAGGCTATATTTTTCACTATTTTTGCGTTATCATGAAGAAATCGCTCGTTTCATTGATGCTCCTGTCGGCGCTCGGCGCGACGGCGCAAAACAGCAAACCCCTGGCTTTCCCGGGGGCCGACGGATTCGGAAAACACACCCCCGGCGGCCGGGGAGGCCGCATCATCCACGTCACCAACCTGAACGACTCCGGGCCCGGAAGCCTGCGCGAAGCCATCGACACCGAAGGTGCGCGGATCGTGGTGTTCGACGTGTCGGGGACCATCCGCCTCGAAGAACCCCTGGAGATCACCAAGCCCGGTATCACCATCGCCGGGCAATCCGCCCCGGGCGACGGAATCTGCCTGGCTGGCAGGGCGTTGCTCGTCGAGGCGGACAACGTGATCGTGCGTTTTGTCCGCTCGCGCCTCGGCAACCTGCTCCCCACCAAAGAGGACGCCATGTGCGGGTCGGGCCACCGCGACATCATCATCGACCACTGCTCGATGAGCTGGTCGGTCGACGAAACCGGCTCGTTCTACGACAACGAGAACTTCACGATGCAATGGTGTATCCTCTCCGAGAGCCTCCGTAAATCGCTCCACCACAAAGGCAACCACGGCTACGGCGGCATCTGGGGCGGGATGAAGGCTTCGTTCCACCACAACCTCCTGGCCCACCACACGAGCCGCAACCCGCGTTTCTGCGGGGCCCGTTACCACGAAGCGACCGCCGAAACCGAAATCGTGGATTTTCGCAACAACGTCGTCTACAACTGGGGCAACAACAGCGCCTACGGCGGCGAGAGCGGCCAGGCCAACATGGTGGCCAACTGCTACAAACCGGGGCCTGCAACCAGCAAAATCCCGCGCCAGCGGATCGTCCAGCCCTGGAAACGCGACAACGGCGACGGGCTGCACGACTACGGCCGGTTCTACATCGCCGGCAACGTGATGGAAGGCAGCGACGAGGTGACCCGCGACAACTGGCGGGGTGTCGACGTTAAATCTTCGGTCAAAGGCTCAGACATCGCGCCGATCACCAAAAGCCAGCGCGACAGCATCCTCGGCACGATCCGGGTATCGAGGCCGTTCCCCTACGAGATCGCCACGGACCAAACGGCCCGGGAGGCTTTCGAAGCGGTGCTGGTCAAAGCCGGCGCGTCGTTCCGCCGCGACGCGATCGACGAGCGCATCATCCGCGAAACCCGGACGGGAACGGCCACCTACGGAGGTTCCTACGGTGCGGGGAGCGGGATCATCGACTCGCAGGAGGACGTGGGCGGATGGCCTTTGCTCCGTTCCGAAGCACCGCAGCCCGACACCGACGGCGACGGCATGCCCGACGCCTGGGAAAAGGCACACGGACTGAACCCCCGCGATCCCCGCGACGCAACGCAAAACACCATAGACCCGGATTACAACAACATCGAAGTCTACCTCAACAGCCTGGTCGGGCACCTGATGTAGTCCTGAGGGATTAAATTCCGGCGAGGGAATTCCGGATGGCATAGGAAACCAGGCTGGCCGTGTTGCGGCATCCCGTCTTTTCGAGGATGTTGGCGCGGTGCTTGTCGACCGTGCGCTTCGAGATAAAGAGGCGCTCGGCGATCTCCTGGGTAGAAAATCCCTGGCAGATCAGCAGCAGGATCTCCGTTTCGCGCTCCGAAAGGACACTCTCCTGCGGGGCCTCGGCAGGCTCGGGGCGGAAACCGTCCACCAGCGAGCGCAGCAAGTCCTGCGAGAAATAGGTGTTCCCCTCGGCCACGATACGGATCGCGGCGAGCACCTCGTCGAGGCTCGAACTTTTCAGCAGAAAACCCTTGACGCCCTGCTCGACCATCCGGTAGTAATACTCCCCGTCGCCGTGCATCGACAGGGTGATGATCCGCAGGTCGGGCACCAGGGCCAGCGCCCGGGAGGTCGCCTCGAAACCGTTCATCAGGGGCATGTCGATATCCATCAGCACGATATCCGGGCGGGCGGCAGGCAGCAGCGCGATAAACTCCGAGCCGTTGGCCGCTTCGCCCACGACCTCGCACTGCCCCGAGGCTTCGAGCAATCCCCGGAGCCCCGAGCGGAACAGCGAATGGTCGTCGACCAGCAGGATACGCAACATCAGTTCTTTTTTGTATCGACGGTGATCAC
>JAVBRR010000061.1:0-3046 GCA_031547705.1 Rikenellaceae bacterium
ATCGGTATCATCACTTCGCTGTTCTGCTCGATCTTCATCACGCGCATCATCTTCACGACGCTGCTCGAAAAGGGACGCAAGATCCGTTTCTCGAACAAGTGGACCGAGAACTTCCTCTACAACACCCACATCGACTTCATCGCCATCCGCAAATACACCTATGTTATCTCGATCGCCCTGCTCCTGGTGACCTTCGGCTCGCTGGCTCTGCGCGGGCTGAACTACGGTGTGGACTTCTCGGGAGGCCGCGCCTACGTGGTGCGCTTCGACGGTCCGGTCACAGACGACCAGGTCCGCGACCGCCTCGAAGGTATTTTCACCGCCGAGAGCGCCAGCAAGGGAAGTATCGAAGTGAAGCAGTACGGCAAGGAGAACCAGAAGCGTATCCTTACGCAGTATAAGTACGACGACACGGGCGAAGCGGTTACCGCCGAGATCGACTCGATGCTCTACCTCGCCCTGGGCGACCTGTACGAAACCAAACTCACCTTCCCGGAATTCGCCACCACGCAGGACAACCCCAACGGGATCATTTCGTCCGACAAGGTGGGCCCGAGCGTAGCGCACGACATCAAGGTCAACTCGATCATCGCCGTCGTATTCAGCCTGCTGGCCATTGCGCTCTACATCATCATCCGCTTCCGCAAATGGCAGTGGGGCTTCGGCGGTGTGGCTTCGCTGGCCCACGACGCCCTGCTGACGATCGGGGTCTTCTCGCTGCTTTACGGCATCCTGCCCTTCACGATGGAGGTCGACCAGTCGTTCATCGCGGCGATCCTGACCATCATCGGGTACTCGATCAACGACACGGTGGTGATCTTCGACCGTATCCGCGAATATTCGTCGCTCTATCCCAAACGCAGCCTGCGTGAGAACATCAACGGTGCGATCAACAGCACCCTGGCGCGTACGTTGAACACGGCCGGGACGACGATCGTGACCCTGCTGGCGATCTTCCTGTTCGGCGGTGAAGTGATCCGCGGATTCGTCTTCGCACTGCTGTTCGGTATCGTGATGGGTACCTTCTCGTCGGTGTTCGTCGCCACGCCGCTGGCCTACGACCTGATGCTGCGCAAACTCCGCAAGGAAAACAAGGAGTAACCACAACTGATATAAACCGATCGAGGCTGCCCCCAGGGGCAGCCTCGATCGGTTTATATCAGTTGTGCTTCGTAAAGGAAGATCAGCTGTTCGATCACTTTATCCTCGCCCTCGCGGTCGTAGCGCTCCTTGAGGTTGGCGCCGAAGATACGGGCGATACCCTGCCAGAAAAAGGCGCTGAAACTTCCCCGGAGCTGCCGGACGAGTTCGTAGGAGGTGTGGTCGGTCTGGCGGTCGATGAGTTTGATGAGGATCTTGCCCTGCGAATAGGTCATCTTGCGCAGGATGGGCGTGTACTCTTTCTTGAGGTCTTTTTCGACCTGTTTGATGTATGCCTGCTGCTCTTTTTTGGTGGGGAGCATCATCATGTTCTCCTCGATTACGTAGAGTTCGGCTTGCGCCCGCTTGGCGATGGGGTAGACCTTCTTGAGGTTTTCGATCAGTTTGGCATACCGGCGCGCGTCGATGGGGCGGTTGAAAACGGGAATGGCCCACGCTTCGAGCACCAGGATCGAGTCCTGCTCGGGATCGGGTTCGTAGTAGGCATTGTAATACCCCCTGCCGCGTCTTTGCGCTCCGGCATCGAGGCAGCATATTACTGCCAGTAAAAGGGTTATTACCGTAACACGCTTCATGAAAAAATACTTACTTTTGCAAAAATACTAATTTTGTATCAACTCTATTATATAACGCGGAAATTATGACAGTTTGTACGCTAACCGATTTTTATTCCAATGTCTATGCTCCTGTCGGGCAATTCATTGACTTGACGCTCAATTATATTCTGTTGGCCACGGCCCTTGTGGGGTTTTATTTTTTCTGGTCCTATTTCCGCCCGCTGATCAACCTGCAGCGCACGGTGCTCAAACCCTTGGGTATCGGTATGCGCCACTGCCTGTGGATGTTGGTAGTCTGTTTCAAGCGCCACAAGACCTTCGGCCGCATCCGTCTTTTTGTCGAGGCGTCGATCATCGCCACCAAGGGCGAGTGCCGGAACCGCGCCTGGTGGAACGGCCACTGCCGCGCTTTCTCGCGGGGCCTGTCCAAATACCTCGGCGCCATCGAGGCGGACGGCGGCGAGGGCGCCGAGCTGGTGGTGGGCAACTGCTTCGACCTCACCTCGGAAGATTTCTCGGGCGCCGTGCAGCGCTATTTCGAGGCCCTGGGACAGGCGCGTTTCCGCCGGTTCATGGCATCCCATGCGAGCGACGAAGAGGTGTCGTTCCTGCTCCCGGTGCGTATCCTCGACGGTTACCTGGCGCCGATGTCGTTCATTTCGGGCCTCGCCCAACGCTTCGACCACAACTGGGAAAAGATCCTGGTCAACTACTATGCCACCCTCGAGGCCGCCGGGCGCGAGAATTACGGGCCCGGCGAGCAGGTCCTGCCCGAGGAGCTGTTCTTCTCCTACAACTGGCTGATGTGGGGCCCGAGCTACCGGGTTTCGATGCAGGACGCCTCGCCCAAACGCCACCTGATCCTCTACGGCTACGGCGACGAGGCCAACTCGATCAACGTGATCGTGGGCGGCGGCGACCCCGTGTGGCAGCAGCTCCGCGAGCAGCACCAGGGGCCCCGCCGATGCTTCGGGATGCACGGGCCGATCACAGGCCGGCTGGTCGGCACCGACCGCTATGCCAACCGCCACGCCGCCGAGATCGACGAGGGGAGCTATCCTTTCTTCTCGCGCATGTCGCAGCCCTCGCTGGGCATTCCCTTTGCGCTCGAACTGCAGAAATTCAAGCCGGTGGCCGAGGCGGGCGACTACTTTTTCTCGGCCTACATCTGGATCATGTTCACCCTCGAGCGCCGCGACGCAGGGCACACGTTCTACCCCGAGCGCAGCGTCACGTTTTTCGAACACGCCAACATCGCTAACAACGACAACTACCGCTTCCTGACCGAATGCCTGATGGAGAAGGTTTTCCGCCATGTCGGCGAGTAT
>JAVBRR010000146.1:0-3023 GCA_031547705.1 Rikenellaceae bacterium
AAACCCTGGTGCAGCGCGGCAAGGAGGCCTACGAACAGATCAACATCCTGGGCGACGACGGCGTGCCCCTCGAATACCACGAACGTTTCTGGAAGAGCGAACTGATCGACTTCGTGATCCTGCAGCAGGACGCCTTCGACACTACGGACGCCAACTGCCCCCTCGAACGCCAGAAATACATGTACAAAATGGTGTTGGACATCTGCGACAAACACTTCGAACTCGCTGACTTCGAGGATTGCTCGACTTTCTTCAAAGGCCTGATCAACACCTTCAAGCAGATGAACTACTCGCAGTTCGAGAGTGCGAAATTCCGCGAATACGAAAATACGATACGCGACACCGTGGCGCAAAAAACCAAATAAACGATGGAAACAAGGGCATTTCAAAAAATATTCACCAAGATCGACAACATCACCAAAGCGACCGTCAGCCTGCGGGCCACGGGGGTCGGCAACGACGAACTGGCCACGGTGGGCGGCAAACTGGCCCAGGTGGTGAAGGTCACCGGCGACAACGTCACCCTCCAGGTGTTCTCCGGGACCGAAGGGATCGCCACCAACTCCGAAGTGGTATTCCACGGCGAACCTCCGAAGCTCAACGTGAGCGACGACCTGGCCGGACGCTTCCTGAACGCCTACGGCGAGCCCATCGAGGGCGGCGCCCAGGTCGAAGGCGAGCCGCGCGAGATCGGGGGCCCCACGGTGAACCCCTTCAAGCGCATCCAACCCTCGGAGCTGATCGCCACGGGGATTGCCGGGATCGACCTGAACAACACGATCGTTTCGGGGCAGAAGATCCCCTTCTTCGCCGACCCCGACCAGCCCTACAACCAGGTGATGGCGATGGTGGCCCTGCGGGCCAAGGCCGACAAGATCATCCTGGGCGGCATGGGGATCACCAACGACGACTTCCTGTTCTTCAAGAACATTTTCGAAAACGCCGGGGCGCTGGACCGCATCGTGAGCTTTGTGAACACGACCGAAAATCCCCCGGTGGAGCGTCTGCTGGTGCCTGACATGGCGCTCACGGCGGCGGAATATTTCGCCGTGGACAAAGGCCAGAAAGTGCTCGTGCTGCTCACCGACATGACCCTCTATTCCGATGCGCTGGCCATCGTGTCGAACCGCATGGACCAGATCCCCTCGAAGGACTCGATGCCCGGGTCGCTCTACTCCGACCTGGCGAAGATCTACGAAAAGGCGGTGCAGCTGCCCAACGGCGGCTCGATCACGATCATCGCCGTGACCACCCTCTCGGGCGGCGACATCACCCACGCCGTGCCGGACAACACGGGGTACATCACCGAAGGGCAGCTGTTCCTGCGCAACGACTCGGACACGGGCAAGGTGATCGTCGACCCGTTCCGCAGCCTCTCGCGCCTCAAACAGCTGGTGATCGGCGAGAAGACCCGCGAAGACCACCCCCAGGTGATGAACGCCGCGGTGCGCCTCTACGCCGACGCCGCCAACGCCAAGACGAAGCTCGAGAACGGTTTCGACCTCTCGGACTACGACGAACGTACGCTGAAGTTCGCCTCGGACTATTCGCGCAGCCTGCTGGCGATCGACGTCAACATCGATATCGAATCGATGCTCGACACGGCCTGGCAGCTGTTCGCCAAGTATTTCAGCCGCAGCGAAGTGTCGATCAAAGACGAGTTGGTGGAAAAATACTGGCCGAAAGAGTGTTAAAAACGCCGGAAAATGGCTATAAAATATCAGTTCAATAAAACGTCGCTGGGCGACCTGGGCAAGCAACTCAGGATGCGCACGCGCGCGCTCCCCACGATCAAGAGCAAGGAGTCGGCGCTGCGTGTCGAGGTGTCGAAGGCCAAGGAAGCGGCGGCGGAGTATGCGGTGAAGATGGAGCGGCTCTCCGCGCAGTGGGACTATATGTCGGCGCTGTGGGAGGAGTTCGACGCGGACCTGCTGCGCATCGAAGACGTGGAGATGGTGGCGATCAAGATCGCCGGCGTGAGTATCCCCGTGCTGAAGAATATCGTCTTCGCCGAAGCGCCCTACGACCTGTTCAGCACCCCCTCGTGGGTGGCCGAAGGGGTGGCGATGCTCAAAGAGATGGCGCGACTGGGCATCGAGCACGAATTCTACTCGCACAAAATGCGCCTGCTGGACTATGCGCGCAAGAAGACCACCCAGAAAGTGAACCTCTACGAAAAGGTGCAGATTCCCGGCTACGAGGACGCCATACGCAAGATCAAGCGTTTCCTCGAGGACGAGGAAAACCTCTCGAAAAGTGCCCAGAAGATCGTTAAAAACCGCCAGGAACAGGCACAAAACGAGCAAGCGGTATGATAGTTCCGATGACCAAATACGACTTTGTGGTCTACCACGGTGACTACAAAAAGTTCCTCGAACGGCTTCAGGAGCTGGGGTTGGTGGACATCACCACCTCGCGCTGGGAGGCCTCGGACGAGGATCTGGAGCTGATCTCGGCGATCGACCGGCACAAAACCGCCGCGGCAAGGCTCGCCGGCTTCGCCACGCCCGATGCCGCACCCTACCCCACGGGCAAGGAGGCTTTCGAGCGCTATAACGAGGCTTGGGCCGAGCGTGAACGCATCGCAGCCCACGTCGCCCGCCTGGCCAAAGAGGCCGACGAAGCGCGGGTGTGGGGCGAATTTTCGCCCGAGCGACTCGCAGGGCTGCTGCGCTCAGGGGTGATGTTGCGCTACTTCGCGGTCTACGCCAAGGAGTTCGCGCAAATCGAAAAGGAGTACGGCGACACGTACCACATAGAGCCCCTGACCGAAGCGAACGGGATGGTCTATTTCGCGGTCATCACCGCGCCGGACGGGGAGGTGGGGATCGACGTCCAGGAACTGAAACCTCCCACGACTACCGCTGCGGCAATCGGGCACGAGATCGAAGTGCTGGAAGCCGAACAACTTGTACAGGAGAGTATTCTGGCGCGTTGCGCGGCTTCGGCGGCGGCGATCGCAGCCCGCGGCGAACACCTGCGCGAGCAACTCCACCTGAGCAAAGCGGCCCGCAGCGGCGACG
>JAVBRR010000148.1:0-7474 GCA_031547705.1 Rikenellaceae bacterium
GGGTCCTGGCCGACGTAGCCGATCAGGTGGGCGCGCTCGCGCGGCGGGGTGCGCGCGATGCTCACGCCGTCGAGCAGCACGTCGCCGGTCAGCCGACCGCCGGAGAACCTCGGGATGAGCCCGCAGAGCACGCCGAGCAAGGTGGACTTGCCCGACCCGGTGGGCCCGGTGACGACCAGCACGGTTTTCTGGGATTTTTCGGAGTTGGACATGGAGCAAATATAAGCAAAAAACACGGGCCACCCTCTGGGGTGGCCCGAATACGATACATGTCAGCGCGGCTACGAATTCATCGTCACCAGCAACTCCTCGTTGTTGCGGGTGCTTTCCATGTGCTTTTTGAGCTCCTCCATCGCCTCGACCGAGGTCATATCGGCGAAGTAACGCCGCAGGATCCACATCTTTTGCAACACGTCCTTGCTCAGCAGCAGGTCCTCGCGGCGCGTGCCCGAGGCGATGATGTCCACCGCCGGGTAGATGCGCTTGTTGGCCAGCTTGCGGTCGAGCTGCAGTTCCATGTTGCCCGTGCCCTTGAACTCTTCGAAGATCACCTCGTCCATCTTGGAGCCCGTGTCGATCAGCGCCGTGGCGATGATCGTCAGCGAGCCGCGCTCTTCCGTGTTGCGTGCCGCGCCGAAGAAACGTTTGGGCTTGTGCAGCGCGTTGGCATCCACACCGCCCGAAAGCACCTTGCCGGAGGCGGGCTGTACCGTGTTGTAGGCGCGTGCCAGGCGCGTGATCGAGTCGAGCAGGATCACCACGTCGTGGCCGCATTCGACCATCCGCTTGGCTTTGTCGAGCACCATTTCGGCGACCTTCACGTGGCGCGAGGCCTGTTCGTCGAAGGTCGACGCGATGACCTCGCCCTTGACGTTGCGCGCCATTTCGGTCACCTCCTCGGGGCGTTCGTCGATCAGCAGTACGATCAGGTAAACCTCGGGGTGGTTGTCGGCGATGGCGTTGGCAATGGCCTGGAGGAGCATCGTCTTACCGGTCTTGGGCTGGGCGACGATCAGCCCGCGCTGGCCCTTGCCGATGGGCGAAAAGAGGTCGACCACGCGGGTCGAGAGGTTGTTGTGGCCGTTGCCGGTGAGGATGAATTTCTCGTTGGGGACCAGCGGGGTCATGAATTCGAACTGCACGCGGTCGCGGATCCCCTCGGGTGTGAGGCCGTTCACGCGGCTCACCTTGATGAGCGGGAAATATTTCTCACCCTCTTTCGGGGGGCGGATCGTACCCACGACGGTGTCGCCGGGCTTGAGGCCGAAATGCTTGATCTGCGAAGGCGACACGTAGACGTCGTCCGGCGAGTTGAGGTAGTTGTAGTCCGCCGAGCGCAGGAAGCCGTAGCCGTCGGGCATCACCTCGAGCACGCCCTCGCCTTCGACCACGCCGAGGTACTCCTCGCGCGACTCTTTCTGGTTCTGGGGTGCGTGGGATTCGTTGCCTTCGCCGTGCTTTTTGTGGCGGCCTTTCTTGTCGTTGCGCTGCGGGGCGGGGGTTTGCTGCGGTTCGGGGGTTTCGGCCGGGGTTGTAGCTGCGGCTTCGGCTGCGGCTGCGGCGGGTTCCACAGGCGCAGGCTGCTGGTGTCCGCTCCCGTAACCATTCCCGTTGCCGTTCTCGTCCAGGGTGACCACTTCCGAGACCACCTCTTCTTCGTTCACCGGGTTGGTGTCGTAGACGATCTCGCGCGGAGCGTTCTTGTGGTATTTGTTGCCGCGGCGGTTGTTGTCGCGCGGGTTGCCCTGCTGTTGTGTTTCGGGGGCGCCGGAGGCTTGGCCCTCGGACTTTGCGCCCTGGCCTATCCGCTGGCGTTTGCCGCGGCGTGATTCGGCCGGAGCCCCGGCGGACGGCCCTTCCAGGGGAAGCTCGGGTGTCGGCGCCGCCGTATTTTTGGCCGGACGTCCCCGCCTGCGGGGCGCCGTTTCGGTCGATTTCTCAGCGTTATCGGTACGGGGCGTTTCGCCTACTTCCCCTCCAAGGGAAAGGCTTTTGCCCTCCATGGCATGATCATCCTGCATACAGTGGTGTATTTTCTATTTTATTGGGGATGGATTCCTGCCGGACGGCAGGGTGTCGCAAAAGATTTGACGCGACAAATGTATAATTTTCTTCGTTAACTGCAAAAAACACCGCGATTTTTTTCATCTTTCACCGGGTGTTTTCAATCCGGCTACAGACCGAAGTGGCTTTTGAGCACTTTTTCGAGGTCTTCGGGGGTGTCGATCGCGACGGTCTCGGTGGTCGTTTCCGCCACGCGGATCCGGTAGCCGTTTTCGAGCCAGCGCAACTGTTCGAGCGACTCGGCCGCTTCGAGCTCGGCCACGGGCAACGCCGCGATGCGCCGCAGGACCTCGCTGCGGTAGGCATACAGCCCGATATGCTTGCGGTAGGGATACCCCGCCGCCCATTCCCCCGGTTCCTGCCCGCGCAGGTAGGGGATCACCGAACGGCTGAAGTAGAGCGCCTCGCCCGCCGCCGACACCGCCACTTTCGGGGTGTTGGGGTTGAAAATGTCCTCTCCGGGTCCGAAAAGTTTCACCAGCGTGCCGATCTGGGTTGCCGGATCGTCGAACAGCGAACAGATCGCGGTCAGGTGCTCGTCGCTCACGAACGGTTCGTCGCCCTGCACATTCACCACCACATCAAAAGCGATGCCGCTTTCGCACTCGACCGCCGCCAGGGCCTCGACGCAACGGTCCGTGCCGCTGCGGTGCTCCGTGGAGGTCATCGCCACGCGCCCCCCGAAACCGCGCACCGCCCGGGCGATCCGCTCGTCGTCGGTAGCCACCCAGGTGTGCTCGAAATGCGCCGCTACCCGTTCGTACACCCTGTGGATCATCGTCTTGCCCGCTATGTCGGCAAGCGGTTTACCCGGGAAACGGGTCGAAGCGTAACGGGCGGGGATCAGGGCGAGGAACTTTGTCATGGGCGTCGATCGGATTTTCGTCCACAAATATGCCGCATTTTGCCCGAAAACCCAAAAAGTTTCACTAAATTTACGCTCTCAATCGCGTAAAATTCAATGATCGAACTATTTGCAAACCTGGGCCGCAGGCTTTCGGCATTCGGCGACGACGAACGCTCCGGCGAGGTCATCGCGCGCGCCGTGGAGGTCAATGGGTGGTTCACGCGCGAGGAGATCATGGCTGCCATGGCCGCCATCCGCACCCGGATGCTCGATCCCGTCAAACTCGAAACGTGGATCGCGCCCTACCGCGACCGCTTGCCGCGTGTGCGCCGCAACGTGCTGGTGGTGATGGCCGGCAACATCCCCGCCGTGGGTTTCTTCGACCTGCTGTGTGTGGCCATGGCCGGGCATCGCGCCCTGGTGAAGGCGTCGTCGAAGGACTACGTGCTTATCTATTACCTCACCTCGCTGCTGGCCGAGGAGAGCCGGGCGCTGGGCGTCGAATGCCCCGTGCAACTGGCCGGGGCGCAGGCGGTCGACGCCGTGATCGCCACGGGCAGCGACAACACCAACCGCTATTTCCGCGCCCGGTATGCCGGCGTTCCCTCGCTGTTGCGCTCTTCGCGCTCGTCGGTGGCGGTGCTCCGGGGCGACGAGAGCGGGGCGGTGCTGCGCCTGCTGGCCGACGACGTGTTTATGTACTCGGGCCTGGGCTGCCGCAACGTAAGCGTGGTTTTCGTGCCGCGCCGCTACGACCTGGCCGTCCTGATGCGCGCCCTGGCCCAGCGTCCGCCCGGGAATCCCCGCTATGCCGACAACTACCGCCAGCGCCGCGCCGTACTCGAAATGGAGGGCGTGGATTTCATCGACGGAGGCCGCTTTGCGCTGGTTGAAGAGGCGGACTTTCCGGCCGAAATATCGCAGATCAACTGCATCCGCTACGATTCGCCCGCGCAGGTCGACGCCTGGCTCGCGGCCCACGACCACGAAGTGCAGTGCGTGGCGACGAATTTCTATTCCCATCCCCGCGCCGTACCCCTCGGGACCACCCAGTCGCCGTCGCTGACCGACTATCCGGATGCGGTGGACGTCCTCGACTTCCTGTGCGGGATCTGAAACGCGCCTTTTTGTGTTATTTTTCAGGTAAATCGTTGCATGACAAATAAATTTGTATATATTTGTTCTGCGATCTAATCGATGCCGGATGACGAATAAATACCTGATTCTTTTGTCTTTGTTGTTGCTGGCCGTGCAGCCCTCGTTTTCGCAGGCCGTTCCCGGTGCGGGACGCGTGATGTTCGAGACGGGAATGACGTTCGGCGGCGAGAAGATCGTCCGTTTCGACGGCCTGCAGGCCCGCTACCTGCTCACCGACCGGATCGCCCTGCGTGCCGGGGTGTCGCTTGATTTCAAACGCAATTCCCACGCTGACGACGCTTTCTCGCCCAAGATGGGTGTGGTCAGGCTGTCCGAGCGTTCCGACCTGTGCGAATTCAACGTCGGCGCCCACTACAGGTTGCTGCCCTCGTCGCGGATCTCGCCCTATGTGGGGTTCGAGGTGGCTTTCGGTAACAAAACCGCCTCTGCCGAATACACCGATCACGATATCAGGTGGCTGGATTACACGAATACTGAAATAGCGGCTTCAACGGTAAAGGTCGACGGGATGTGGCGGATCAGGGAGGATTATTATTACGACGAGCCTGGCAACCTGAGTTATTCCACTGTTATATATTACGATGTCGACAGCAGGGCCTACCGCTCCTTTCGGGCCGGCCTGCTGATCGGATCGGATTTTTATGTGACCGGGCATCTTTATCTCGGTTTCGAACTGGGCCTGCGGTTCGAAACCCTTAAATACAAACCGGTCGAGATTACAGAGACTTACGACCAGCGGACATCCACCGAACATTTACCATCGACAACTTCCCGCAATTTCGGGTTCGCGGCCAACAAGGCGCTGCGCCTGGGGGTGTGGTTTTAACATTGTATAAATTAAAGACAGAACGATATGAAAAAATTCCGACTTCTTATCCTTGCCCTCGCGCTTGTCCCCGCCGCCGTTTTTGCCCAGGGCAACGCATCCAAATCGCCCTCCGCAGGCAACTGGATGCTCGAGTTGAATGCCAATCCTTTCGGCTCCGAGGGTGTTTTTTCCTCGCCGGGCCTGCAGGTCAAATACCGGATCACCAATCGCCTGGTCGCGCGACTGGCTGTCGACGCCGACTGGCGCAAGAACGGCGTCAGCCCGTCGGACTACCGCGAGGACGAGAAGTACAAAAACGTCTATTCCGAGAAGACTTCGATGTTCAGCATCCGTCCGGGGGTGGAATTTCACTTCCTGAAAGGCACGAAAGTATCGCCCTACGCCGGCCTGGAGGTTGCTTACCGCAAAAAATCCTCGAGTTCGTGGTACGAAGCTTATAATGTGGATTATTATGATAAGAACAAACTTAATTTCAGTACTCATAAGGAAATAGACGGGTCGTGGGTTTTGACAACGGGGTCATCCTATAGTACTGTTACGACTTACCCGGAAAGGGCCTTCAACTCGATCGGGCTCAACCTGGTCTTAGGTTCCGATTTCTACCTGGTAAAAAACATGTATTTCGGTTTCGAAGTGGGCCTGGGTTACAGTAAGATTGATTTTAAGCGTGTGGAACAGGTATATGAGTACTATTATGAATATGATAAGTCGACTTCCACGACCACTTCGACCCTTCAGCCCTCGAGCAGCCCGGCCAATTTGTCGTTCTACAGCAATAGCGCGATCCGTTTCGGCGTTTGGTTCTAATCAATAAAACAACATGAAGTATATCAAATTATTTTCCCTTGTATTCGCCCTGCTACCTGCCGTCGTTTCGGCCCAGGGCGATGTTTCTAAATCACCCGCACGGGGTGCATTTATGATCGAGGCGTCGGCCGACCTCTCCGGCCAGGAGGGCTTTCTCTGTTCGCCGGGTCTGACGGCCAAATACTGGCTTTCGGACCGTTTTGTGTTGCGCCTGGGCGCCGATTACGGCTGGCGCAGCAACGGGGTCCCCGAGCCGGTCTACGAGGACGAGAGTTTCAATAATTTGCTCTATTCCGAAAAGATGTCGGTTTTCGCCCTCCGTCCGGGTGTGGAATACCGCTTCCTGAAAGGGACCCGGGTGTCGCCCTACGCCGGGGTGGAGTTCTCCTACCGCAAAAAATCGTCCCGCTCGTGGTACGAGAGTTATACGCAATACCAGGGAACCGTCCTTACGTACAATCACCTGGCGGTGCAAGGGGCCTGGGTGACAGGCGGTTCCACGCTCGAAGGGCTATCCGCACAGGAGGGTTATTCCCAGCGGGCTTTCACTTCGCTGGGCGGCAACCTGCTCCTGGGGGCGGATTTCCACGCATGGAAGCGTCTTTATTTCGGCCTCGAGGCACGTCTGGGATTCGAGCAGATGGACTACGAGCGCGTGAGTTGGGCCCGGACGGTCCACGATTCGATCGAACACACGACCGTCGCCACCTCGGGAACCTCCCTGCCTGCCGGGAAAGCCAAGGACCTGTCGTTTTTCGGTGGCGGAGCGATCCGCGCCGGTTTTTGGTTTTGACAATTTCATCCGGATTTTATATATTTGTAGAGTATAGGAGGCGCCTCGGCAATCTTTTGCGAGCAAGTTCGCAAGATTGCGCTCGGCTTTCACTATATTTGTAGTATAAAATTCAAGGCTTATGATGATATTCCAATTCCGGATGCTGAGCGACGAGAACGACAACTTCGAACGGGGGTACGAAGTCGCTTACGATATGAACCTCGAGGAGTTCCACCGGTTCATCTGCCGCGACCTGGGATTCGACCCCGAAGCGATGGCTTCGTTCTTCGCCTCGAACAAGCAGTGGGAAAAGTTGCGCGAATACACCCTGATCGACATGGGATTCGCCCCCGGGGAAGACGACCAGGAAACTCCGGCGGTGATGGCCGGTGCGGCGGTCAACGAGCTGATCCAAAACAAATTCGACCGCCTGATCTATGTTTTCGACACGATGGGCGACCGCGCCCTGTTCCTCGAAATGGTCGAGGCCAAGGCTGCCGAAGCCGGCGTGACGTACCCGCGTGTGTCTTCCTCTTCGGGCGCCGCCCCCGACCAGTTCGACCCCGGGGCGAGCGACGACACGGGTTCGATTTTCGACGACGTGATGTCGGATTTCGACGATTTCGAGGGCGACGACTCCTACGACGAAGATATGTAAATATGCGCGGTAAGACCCTCATCATGGTCGTGGGGCCCACGGCGAGCGGCAAAACCGACCTGGCCGTCGACCTGGCGATCCGCTACAACACCGATATCCTCTCGGTCGACTCGCGCCAGATCTACCGCGGGATGGCCATCGGCACGGCCCAGCCTTCGCGCCTTCAGCTCAACACGGTCACCCACCATTTTGTCGCCGTCCTGGACGTCATCGACCTCTATTCCAGCGGTCAGTACGAGACCGACGCCCTGGAACTGCTCGACGAATTGTTCGCCCAGCGCGACGTGGTGGTCGCCGTGGGGGGCTCGGGGCTCTACATCGACGCCCTGTGCGACG
>JAVBRR010000040.1:0-4118 GCA_031547705.1 Rikenellaceae bacterium
GCCTGGTTTCGATCAAGGACTGGACCTGCGGGTTCTTCCCCGGGACGCTGTGGTACGCCTACGAGGCGAGCAAAGTACAGAAGCTGCTCGCCAACGCCACCAAGCACACCGAAGCGCTCGAAAACGCCCAGTGGCGCACCAACACCCACGACCTGGGCTTCATCATGTATTGCAGTTACGGCAACGCCTACCGCCTCACGGGCAAGGAGGAGTACAAAAACATCCTCGTCCAGACGGCGCGCACGCTTATCCAGCGCTACAACCCCACGGTGGGCTGTATCCGTTCGTGGGATTTCGGAAAGTGGAAATATCCCGTGATCATCGACAACATGATGAACCTCGAGCTGCTCTTCTGGGCCGCGCAGGCCACGGGCGAAAAGCAGTTCTATGACATCGCCGTGAGCCACGCCAACACCACGCTCAAAAACCATTTCCGCCACGACAACAGCTCGTTCCACGTGGTGGACTACGATCCGGCGACGGGCGAGGCGATCTTCCACGGCACCCACCAGGGCTACAGCGACGCTTCGGCCTGGGCGCGCGGGCAGGCCTGGGGACTCTACGGCTTCACGATGTGCTACCGTTTCACCAAGGACCAGCGCTACCTGGACCAGGCGGTCAAAATAGCCGACTTCATCCTCGCGAATCCCAACCTGCCGAAAGACCTGGTACCCTACTGGGACTACAACGACCCGGCCATCCCCAACGCCCCGCGCGACGCCTCGGCGGCGGCCGTGACGGCCTCGGCGCTCTACGAACTGAGTACTTATGTGCCCGATGGCGAAGCCCTGCACGCGAAAGCGGTGCAGATCCTTAAATCGCTGCAGAACAACTACCGCATCGAAAAAGGCTACAACTACGGCTTCATGCTGATCCACAACGTGGGGAACAAACCGGCGGGCGACGAGATCGACGTGCCGCTGTGCTACGCCGACTACTATTTCGTGGAAGCCATCACCCGCCACCAACGCCTGGCCCGCGGCGAAAACGTCCTGGGAAAATGAAACGCACCGCCCTCGTCCTGCTGCTGGCCTGCGCCCTGAATGCTTCGGCGATCGAATTACCGATCGAGGGGCGCCAAAGGCTCACGGACGGGTGGCTTTTTGTGCGGGGCGACATCGGGGGCGCATGGGAAGCCGTGCGGCCCAAGCAGAAAGAGGACGTTCCCATCTGGGACACGGTCGCCCTGCCCCATTGCTTCAACGCCGTGGATGCGGTGAATCCCTATATAAATTATTACCAGGGCCCGGGCTGGTACAAGAGGCTGCTCGACGTGCGCAACCCCCACCCCGGCGGGCGGACGATCCTCTTTTTCGAAGGGGCGGGGCAGACGACCGACGTGTATATCCACACGACGCTCGTGGCGCACCACACGGGAGGTTACGACCGCTGGTGGGTCGACATTACGGATGCCGTGGAGGCTTTCCGCCGGCTTCCGGCCGAGGAGCGCTTCGGGGGCAAGGTTCCCCTGTCGATCCGTTGCGACAACAGCCGCCGCAGCGAGGTGATCCCCTCCGACCTCTCGGATTTTAATCTCTACGGCGGCATCTACCGCCCCCTGGAGCTGGCCTACCTGACCGAAGCTGTGCTGGACGGAATCGCCGTCACCGCCACGCTCAACGAGCGGATGGACCAGGGGGAGGTCGAAGTGTCGCTGACGTGTAAGTCCGGCAAAAAATACCCGGTTAAGGTGACTTTCGCAGGGCCCGGCGGCGAGAAAACCTATTCCGTCGAGGTGGGCGGCAGTGCAACGGTCAAACACTCCGTCCGCAAGCCCGCGCTGTGGAGCCCCGACTCGCCCGCGCTCTACACCTGCCGGGTGGAGTTCGCCGGGCAGACCTACGAAAAGCGATTCGGGTTCCGGAAGTACGAATTCGTAGAACACGGTGGATTTATACTGAATGGGAAACCCCTGCTGATCCGGGGGACCCACCGCCACGAGGACCATGCGGGGGTGGGCGCAGCGGTGCCCGACTCCGTCACGCGGCGCGAGCTGGCGATGATCCGTGCCATGGGGGCCAACTTCATCCGCCTGGGGCACTACCAGCAGTCGGAACTGGCGCTCGAGCTGTGCGACTCGCTCGGGATGATGGTGTGGGAAGAGATTCCCTGGTGCCGCGGGGGCCTGGGCGGCGAATCGTACCGCGAGCAGGCACGGCAGATGCTGCGCAACATGGTCGCCCAGCACCGCCACCACCCGTCGGTCATCCTTTGGGGCCTGGGCAACGAAAACGATTGGCCCGGCGACTTCCCCGAATTCGAATCCGACTCGATCCGGGCGTTCATGGCCGAGCTCAACGCACTGAGCCACCGGCTCGACCCCACGCGCCTGACCTCGATCCGGCGGTGCGACTTCTGTGCCGACGTGGTGGACGTCTACTCGCCGTCGATCTGGCCGGGCTGGTACACGGGCCGCTACACCGACTACCGGGCCGTGATGCGCTACTACTCGCAGCGCACCCCCCGGATGATGCACGTCGAATGGGGCGGCGACAGCCACGCGGGACGGTTCGCCGAAAATCCCTACGCGACGATCGACAGCGTCGATATCCACGTCGAATACACACCCGAATACGAAACCCGCCCCTTCACGGGCAAAATAAAGGTCCCCGAGCGCAGCGACTGGAGCGAATCGTACATCTGCGACCTGTTCGACTGGACGCTCACCCAGCAAAAGACCATGCCCTGGATCGCGGGGGGCGCCAACTGGACCTTCAAGGATTTCTCCACGCCGCTCCGGCCCGAAAACCCGGTTCCCTACGTCAACCAGAAGGGCCTCGTGGCGCGCGACCTCACGCCCAAGGAGAGCTACTACGTCTTCCAGGCACATTGGGCCACGAAGCCGATGTTGCGCATTTTCGGACACGGATGGAAAGTGCGTTGGGGCGCGGAGGGCGAACGGAAGCAGGTGCGCGTCTACTCGAACTGTCCCGAGGTCGAGCTTTTTGTCGACGGCAGGTCGGCGGGCGTGAGGCGGCGCGATCCGCTGGCGGTCCCGGCCATGGGCCTGGTGTGGGAGGTCCCGATGCACGGGGGCGCACACAAGTTGGAAGCGCGGGCCGGCGGTCTGTCGGATGTGGTCGCGTTCGAATACCATACCGAACCCTGGGGCGCTGAGGCGGCCCTGGCGGCGCGTATCGCGCAGCGCACGGCGGGCGAGGTATGGGTCGAAGTCGAGGTGGTCGACGCGCGGGGTGTCCGTTGCCTCGATTCGCGGCGGTTCGTCGAGTTCGAATATGCCGGCGACGGGGAGATGGTCTGCGACCGGGGAACCCCCTGGGCCTCGCGGCGCGTGGGAGCGTGCAACGGAGTGGCGCGTATCTGCGTCGCGTTGCCCGAAGGCGGCCGGGGTACGCTGGCCGTAAAATCGCAGGGACTGGGGACGGTGACGGTCGGGCTGTAGCGGCCGTGCGCAAAATTTTTCGTATTTTTGCGCTATGAGGCAGCAGTTGCACGATACGCTGAAAAAATACTGGGGGTACGACTCGTTCCGTCCGATGCAACTCGAGGTGATCGAGAGCGTGTGCGCGGGTACCGACACCCTGGCGCTGATGCCCACGGGTGCGGGAAAATCGTTGTTGTACCAGCTTCCGGCGATGGTTACGCAGGGGACCTGTGTGGTGGTCACGCCGCTGATCGCCCTGATGAAAGACCAGGTCGACCGCCTGCGGCGGATGTCGATCTCCGCCATCGCCATCCACTCGGGAATGACCCAGCGGCAGATCGACATCGCCCTGGACAACTGCGTCTACGGCAACGTCAAATTCCTATACATCGCCCCCGAGCGCATCGGCAGCGAGGATTTCAGGCTCCGGGCCTCGCGGATGCACATTTCGCTGATCGCCGTCGACGAAGCACACTGCATCTCGCAATGGGGCTACGATTTCCGGCCTTCGTACCTCAAGATCGCCATGCTGCGACGCCTGGCCCCTTCGGCGACGGTACTCGCCCTGACCGCCTCGGCCACCGACGAAGTGGCGCAGGACATCATGCTGCACCTGCAATTCGAGGGGCGGCGGATCCTGCGCAGCTCCTTTGCGCGGACCAACCTCTCCTACGCCGTGCGCCACACCGAGGACAAGCCCGGCCAACTGCTGCGCATCGCCGCCAACGTGGGG
>JAVBRR010000124.1:0-7984 GCA_031547705.1 Rikenellaceae bacterium
GAAACTCTCGGACAAACGCATCCCCTACCTCAACCACCCGGTCGGACATTTTAAGTAGTGTGAATTGCGGTTCGCAGAACCGCCGCGCCCGCCCCGAGGGGGGGCGGGACGGGCGCGACTCAGACTGAGCAAAGGAATTACTATTAAAGAACAGCCGCGCCACCCGAAAGGTAGCGCGGCCAGGCGCGCTTCCGGACGGGCTTCCTGTACCCGATCGCGCCTTTATTCTTGTGTGTCAATCGTTTTTGATATTTCGAAAAAAATCGTCGGGAGTGACGCCGTAGCGCTCGCAAAGTAACACAACGGCTACCAGCGGTTTATCGCGCCTGAGGCTCTCGGCACGCCATACGTTTACGCCCGTTTCGCGCCACACCCGCCAGCGCGACAGCCCCTGCTCTTCCCTTAAATATTTCATTTTCAGCCCAACCATCCGTATCAACATATTCGGTAGTTTTTCAGATTTGGCATATCATACTAGCACAAATGTAAGTAAAAATTCTTTTACTAGCAAATTTGCTAGTATCAAAATGAATATTTTTTAAGTTCTTTGTAATATGAAAAATTACATTCGCGACGAGAAATTGATAAAGGCTGTGGCTAAAAAGCTGCAAGCGATCAGGCACGAGAGAAATATGTCGCAAGATTATGTGAGCGGCAAAACAAATATTTCTATTGCTAGGATAGAACTCGCCCAGGTAAATATCACGATCAGTACTCTGTCGAAATTGTGCGATTTCTACAAAATTTCGCTGACAGATTTCTTCGACGGCCTGTAACCGCAGAATAAAACAAGCGCGGCACCCTTCATAGGATGCCGCGCTTGTTTATGAGACTGTGCGCTATGCGCAGTTAATCCATTTCTTCGCCGTCCTTATTCGGATTGTAAGGCTTGAGGACGCCGCGTTTCGAGGTGCGGATGAAGTCGATGATCTGGTCGCGCTCCTCGCTCTGGGGCACCTGCTCGATCACCATATCGCACGCCTTGCCGTAGCCGTAGCCGCTCTGGAAGAGGATGCGGAAGATCTCGTGGATATGCGCTATCTGTTCGGGGTTGAAGCCGCGGCGGCGCAGGCCGATGAAGTTGCTGCCCACGAACGACAACGGGTAATGGGCCGCCTTGACGTAGGGCGGCACGTCCTTGCCCACCAGCGAGCCTCCGCTCAGCATGGCGTGGGCCCCGATGCGGCAATGCTGGTGCACGGCCGTGTGGCCGCCCAGGATCGCCCAGTCGCCGATCTCCACCTCGCCGGCCAGCGAAACGCGGTTGACCAGCACGCAGTTGCTGCCCACCACGCAGTCGTGCCCCACGTGGACATAGGCCATGATCAGGTTGTTGTCGCCGATCACCGTCTTGCCCCGGGCCGCCGTGCCGCGGTTGAGGGTGGCGCACTCGCGCACCACGTTGTTGTCGCCCATTTCGAGCGTCGAGTACTCGCCGCGGAATTTCAGGTCCTGGGGCACCCCGGCCACAACGGCCGACGTGTGGATCTTGCATCCCTTGCCTATGCGGGCACCGTCCAGCACCACGGCGCCGGGGCCGATCCAGCATCCGTCGCCGATGACGACGTCGCCGGCGATATACGCGAAAGGTTCTACTGTAACGTCCTGGCCGAGTTGGGCCTTGGGGTCGACGTGGGCTAATTTGCTTATCATAGGGTTAGGCTTTGTTTTTGACAACCTGCGCCATCAGGAAGGCCTCGGTAGTCAGTTGACCGGCGACGAAGGTCTTGGCCTCCATCATCACGATACCGCGGCGGATGGGCTCGGTGAGGCGCAGCTCGAACTGCAGCGTGTCGCCCGGGACGACTTTGCGCTTGAACTTCACCCCGTCGATCTTCATGAAATAGGTAGAGTAGTTCTCGGGGTCCTCGAGGTTGTGCAGCGCCAGGATGCCTCCGCACTGCGCCATCGCCTCGACCACCAGCACGCCCGGCATGACGGGCTCCTCGGGGAAGTGCCCCACGAAGAAAGGTTCGTTCATCGTCACGTTCTTGATCCCCGCCACCGAATTGTTGTCGATCTGGATGATCTTGTCCACCAGCAGGAACGGCGGGCGGTGGGGCAGGATGCCGCGGATCTGGTTGATGTCGTAAACGGGCGTAGCCTCGGGGTTGTACTTCACCGCCGGGCGCACCCCCTCTTTTCTCAGCCCCTTGCGGATCGACTTGACCATCTCGGTGTTGGCGAAATGGCCGGGGCGGGAAGCCATCACGCGTCCCTTGATGCGCATCCCCAGCAGCGCCAGGTCGCCCAGGATATCGAGCAGCTTGTGGCGCGCGGTTTCGTTACCGAAGCGCAGTTCGAGGTTGTTGAGGTACCCTTTGGAGGTGACTTCGATATTTTTCTTGTTGAAAATCTGCGACAGGCGGTCGATCTCCTCCTGTGAAACGGCCTTCTCGACGATCACGATG
The DNA here is from genome assembly GCA_031547705.1 of Rikenellaceae bacterium. GTDB lineage: Bacteria > Bacteroidota > Bacteroidia > Bacteroidales > Rikenellaceae > JAVBMJ01. Next base: position 2,412 of record JAVBRR010000124.1, read on the forward strand.
GCGTTGTCCAGGTCGCCCCCCTTGATCAGGTTGAGTTTCAGCAGGGGTTCCAATTCGTGCAGGAACACAAACGTGCGGCACGGGGCGATCTCGGCGGCGAAATCGTCCTTCGAGGGGTCGTAAACGGCATACTGGTTGCCCAGCACGGTCGAGTTGTAGTCGATCAGCACCGACACGCTGTACTCCTGGTCGGGATAGATCTCGACCTTCACTCCCTTCTCGGGAATTTCGAAGAGCATTTTTTCCTGCACCTCGAAATATTTGATGTCGGCCTGCTGCCCGGTAAGCCCCGCCTCGGCGATACGCTTCACGTATTCGCGCGCCGAGCCGTCCATGATAGGTACTTCGGGGGCATCGATCTCGATGACGGCGTTGTCGACCCCGCTGGTCCACAGGGCGGCCATGATATGTTCTATCGTGCTGATGCGCACGCCGTTCTTCTCGATCGTCGTGCCGCGCGAGGTGTCGGTGACGTAATCTCCCAGGGCTTCGATCGCAGGCGATCCTTCGAGGTCGGTGCGGCGGAAAACCAGCCCGGTGTTCTCTTCGGCCGGCAACACGTTCATCGTAACGCTGACACCCGTATGGAGCCCTTTTCCTTTAAAAGTTATGGGTGCGCTGAGGGTCTTTTGTTTTGCAGACATACAGTTCCTTAAAGAATTTTCCGGACACAAAGGTAATTCAAATATTTTGAAAAAAATCCAACTTTTGTATAACTTTGTCCCTCGGACGATGGAAAGCGTTAAAAAAACAGAGAAACAACCTCCCCTGAGGCTCCCCTTCGAGCACCGGACCAAAGACGCGGGCGAGTGGGCGTTCGACCACCGCGTGGGGCTGTGCGTCACGCTGATCGCCTACCTCCTCGCGGGGATCGTCTTCGTGTCGGCCAGGCTCGCCATCGGCGGGCGCGCCACCCGGGCGGGCATCTACATCGAGATGCAGGACAACAAACCCCTTCCCCTGCCCGAGCAGCGCCCTCTGGAACGCATCCCCGAGCAGGACCTTTCGGATGTCCGCAACCGCATATCCAACGAGAACGCCACCACGACCGCCGGGCTCAACGAACGCCTGCGCGACGACCGCGGAACCGCCGCCGCCGACCTCTACAACGAAGCCGAGAAGCTTCAAGAGCGCATCCGTTCGAACCGCGAGGCCTACGAGCGCGGTCTGGGCGAGGACCGCGCCATCGCCTCGGCGAACACGGCCGCGGCGGGCGACAAAACGCCGCAGGACGTGAAGATCAAAGGGCGCGTGACGGTGGCCTATTCGTTCTCCAACCCCGTGCGCACGGCCATAAAGCCGGTGGTCCCGGCCTACCAGTGCGAGGGCGGCGGCGAGGTGATCGTGTCGGTCACGGTGAACCGCAACGGGGTGGTGACGGCCGCCTCGGTCGACCGCGCCTCGTCGTCCACCGACCGCTGCATGTGGGACACGGCCCTCGCGGCGGCCAAAGCCTCGCGCTTCAACGTCGACTCATCCGCCCCCGAGCGCCACAACGGAACGATCGACTACATTTTTATTCCGCAATAATTCGGGATTTTTTTGTGTTTTTGCGAAAAAGCGCTATATTTGTGGCGTTAACGGAGGGCGAGCAGGGGACAGGAGTCCCCTGTTTTTGTAGGTTTAACATTGGTTAACAACAAATTACGATGATCGACACAGCCAAAATACGCGAAATTGCCGAGCGCTGCCTCGAGAGGGGCGATATGTTCGTGGTGGAGGTGGTCTGCTCGCCGGCCAGCGAGATCGAGGTGGTGATCGACAGCGATGAGTCGGTTTCGATCGACGCCTGCGTCGAGCTGAGCCGCCGGATCGAGGCCGAACTGGACCGCGAGGCCGAAGATTTCGAGCTGACCGTCGCCTCGGCCGGCATCGGGCGCCCGCTGAAACTGCTGCGCCAGTACCGCAAACTGATCGGACGACCGGTGGAGGTGGTGCTGAAAAGCGGCGAGAAGATCGTGGCCACGCTCGCAAATGCCAACGAGGAGAGCATCACGCTCAGCTATTCGCAGCGCGAAGCGGTCCCCGGATCGAAAAAGAAACAAACCGTCGACGTGATGCGCGGGATTCCGCTCAACGAGATAAAATCGACGGTCGAATATTTGGATTTCAAATAATTAGATACAATCATGGACAATCTTAATTTGATTAGTACCTTTGCCGAGTTCAAAGAGCTGAAGAACATCGATAAAAGCACGATGATCGGGGTTCTGGAAGACGTTTTCCGCCACCTGCTGATCAAAACCTACGAAACGGACGAGAATTTCGACGTGATCATCAACGCCGAGAAGGGTGACCTGGAGATCTGGCGCAACCGCGTGATCGTCGAGGACGGCAAGGTCGAGAACCCCAACCAGGAGATCTCGCTCACCGACGCCCGCCTGCTCGACCCCACGTACGAAGTGGGCGAAGAGGTGGCCGACGAGATCAAACTCGAAGATTTCGGCCGCCGCGCGGTGCTGTCGCTGCGCCAGAACCTCGCATCGAGGATCCTCGACCTGGAGAAAGCCAACCTGTACGAAAAATACAGCGAAAAAGTGGGCGAGATCATCACCGGCGAAGTGTACCAGGTGTGGAAAAAAGAGATCCTGGTGCTGGACGACGACGACAACGAACTGGTGATGCCCAAAAGCGAGCAGATCCCCAGCGACTTCTTCCGCAAGGGCGACACGATCCGCGCGATCGTTTCGAAGGTCGAAATGCGCAGCAACTCGCCGATGATCATCCTCTCGCGCACGGCCCCCGAGTTCCTCGAGCGGTTGTTCGAGCAGGAGGTACCCGAAATTTTCGACGGGCTGATCACCATCAAGAAGATCGTCCGCATCCCGGGCGAGCGGGCCAAGGTGGCCGTCGAATCGTACGACGACCGCATCGACCCCGTGGGCGCCTGCGTCGGCATGAAGGGTTCGCGCATCTACTCGATCGTCAAGGAGTTGCGTAACGAAAACATCGACGTGGTGAACTACACGGCCAACACCCAGCTGCTGATCCAGCGCGCGTTGAACCCCGCCAAGGTGTCGAGCATCGTGTTGGACGAAGGCAAAAAGACCGCCGCCGTCTACCTCAAGCCGAGCGAAGTGTCGCTGGCCATCGGCAAGGGCGGGCTGAACATCCGCCTGGCCAGCATGCTGACCGGTTACGACATCGACGTCTACCGCGAAGTGGAAGAAGAGGACGTGGACCTGGACGAATTCTCAGACGAAATCGACCAGTGGATCATCGACGCCCTGAAAGGCATCGGTTGCGACACGGCCAAGAGCGTGCTCGAACTTTCGGTCGAGGACCTGGCCAAACGCACCGACCTCGAAGAGGAAACCGTGCGCGAGGTGGTCAGCATCCTCCGCTCGGAATTCGAATAAAACACGAGAATTGAACCATTCTCACATTTTCAAAAATCAATTCTCACAATTAACAAAAGTGTATGGCAGAAGAGAGAAAAGTCAGACTCCACCAGGTAGCCCGCGAGCTGAAAGTAGGCCAGGGCACCATCATCGATTTCCTGGACAAGAAGGGGATCAAGGTGGAAAATTCACCCAGTTCGTTCATCGAACCGGAGGCCTTCGCTTTGCTCGAGAAAGAATTCGGAAGCAGCGGCAAGGGGGGTGAAAGGATCAATATCCGCGAAAGGATCAACCTGAGGCAGGAGACCATCTCTCTGGACAGCAAGAAAGAAAGCCCCAAGCCCGAGGAGGATTTCAAGGAGGAAACCGTGATCAAAAGCGGCGTGATCAGCATCCGGGACGAAGTGGCGGCGATCAAGTCGCAGGCACCCAAGATCCTGGGTAAGATCGACCTCGACAGCAAACCCGCCCCGGCAGCGCCCAAACCGGCACCCGCACCGGTGGCCGAAAAGCCCGCTGCGACGGTTGCAGCTCCGAAGCCCGAACCGGCACCCGCAGTTGAAAAGCCCGCAGCGGCGGCACCGAAACCCGAACCGACGGTAGCGGCTCCGAAACCTGCAACACCCAAACCGGCACCCGCTCCGGCGCCCGTGGTCGAAAAACCCGTGGCCGCCCCCGAAAAACCGGTCGAGAAAGCCCCCGAGGCACCCCAAGCGGAGCCTGTGGTGGTGCAAACCCAGACCTACGACGACCGCATGGCCGCCAACAACGACAACGTGTTCCGCGCCGACGACGAAGGCACGAAACTCTCGGGCCCCAAGGTGTTGGGCAAAGTCGACGTTTCGACGCTCGAGAAGCCCCGCGGAGGAGGCGACCGCCGCGAAAAACGCAAACGCATCACCAAAGACAAGGTCGACGTTTCGCGCCCGGGATCGCCGGGTCAGGCCGCCGGCCAGGGGGGCGCGCGTCCCGCACCGGGTGCAGGTAAAGGCAAACCCGCCGGCGGACCGAAGGGTGCGAAGCCCGTGTTCCGTCCCGAGGTGAGCGACGAAGATGTACAGAAAAAAATCAAGGATACCCTGGCGCGCCTCACCTCCAAGGGGGGCAAGTCCAAGAGTTCGAAATACCGCCGCGACAAGCGCGATGCCGTTTCGGCACGCATGACCGAGGAGATCGACCGCCAACAAGTGGATAAATCGACGCTGCAGGTAACCGAGTTCGTCACCGTGAGCGAGTTGGCGTCGATGATGGATGTACCCGTCACCGAGGTCATCAAGGCGTGTATGAACCTGGGGCTGATGGTGTCGATCAACCAGCGGCTCGATGCCGAAGCGTTGGTCGTAGTGGCCGAAGAGTTCGGGTTCAAGGTCGAATTCGTGTCGGTGGAGATCCAGGAATCGATCGAGGACGAGACGGACGAGGAAGAAGACCTCGTGGCGCGCCCGCCGATCGTGACCGTGATGGGCCACGTGGACCACGGGAAAACATCGCTGCTGGACAACATCCGCTCGGCCAACGTAATAGCCGGCGAAGCGGGCGGGATCACACAGCACATCGGGGCCTACAGCGTCAAACTCGACGGCCGCCGGATCACCTTCCTCGATACCCCGGGGCACGAAGCCTTTACGGCGATGCGCGCACGCGGCGCTAAGGTGACCGACGTGGCGATCATCATCGTGGCCGCCGACGACAGCGTGATGCCCCAAACGATCGAGGCGATCAACCACGCCACAGCCGCCGGAGTCCCCATGGTATTTGCAATCAATAAAATAGACAAAGAAGGAACCAATCCCGAAAAGATAAAAGAACAGTTGGCCGGCATGAACCTGCTGGTGGAAGACTGGGGCGGCAAGTACCAGTCCCAGGAGGTTTCGGCCAAGAAGGGGCTGAATGTCGACAAACTGCTCGAGAAAGTGTTGCTCGAAGCGGAATTCCTCGACCTGAGGGCCAACCCCGCCAAAAAAGCGAGCGGCACGGTGATCGAATCGACCCTGGACAAAGGGCGCGGTTACGTGTCGACGGTACTGGTGCACAACGGGACGCTCCGTGTGGGCGACGTGCTGCTGGCCGGAACTTACTCGGGCCGCGTGAAGGCGATGTTCAACGAACGTGGCAATACTGTAGATGAAGCCGGCCATGCATACCCGGTGTTGGTGATCGTCCTCTACTGCGCAGCCCAGTCTGTCTTTATGATTAACTTTTTTTTCTACGTCCGCTGCGTCCGCTAAATTG
>JAVBRR010000058.1:0-7823 GCA_031547705.1 Rikenellaceae bacterium
TGTCGAGGGGCACGAACACGTCGGGCATGATCCCGCCGCCGCCGTAGACCACCCGTCCGCCGGGGGTGGTGAATTTCAGGCTGTCGGCAAAGCGGATGCTGTCGGCCGAGTAGAATTCGTTGTGCTCGTACCGGTCGTAGAGGTCGCGGTCGTAGGATTTGTCGCCGAGCGTGTAGGGTTTCTGTATCGAGCGTCCCGTGGGGGTGTAGTAGCGCGAGATCGTCAGGCGGATGGCCGACCCGTCCTTGAAGGGCAACTGCTGCTGCACCAATCCTTTGCCGAACGTACGCCGCCCGATGACCGTGGCGCGGTCGTTGTCCTGCAACGCCCCGGCGAGGATCTCGCTCGACGATGCGCTGCCTTCGTCGACCAGCACGGCCAGGCGGAGCGTCTGGCTGCCGCCGCTGCCGTCCGAGAAATCTTCGTTGCGTTCTTTGCGGCGATTTTCGGTGTAGACGATCATTTTGCCGGCCGGCAGGAACTCGTTGGCTATCAGGATCGCCTGGTCGAGGTAGCCGCCCGAGTTACCGCGCAGGTCGAAGATCAGCGCCTCCATTCCCTGTTCCTTGAGGCTTGCCAGGGCGGGCACGATGGCACTGTAGGAGTTGCGCGCGAAGGCGGTCAGTTTGAGGAATCCGATGCGGGGCTGGATCATAAAGGCTGCGTCGAGGCTTTTGATGGGTATCTTGCCACGCACGACGGTGATGTGCACGAGCGACGAAATGCCCTGGCGCTGGATGCCGAGCTTCACTTCGGTGCCGCGTTTGCCGCGCAGGCGTTTCACGATATCGGTCTGGGGTATTTTTTTGCCCGCCACGATCGAGTCGTTGATCGTGATGATGCGGTCGCCGCCCTGGACGCCCGCCTTTTCGCTCGGCCCCGAGGGGATCACGTTGAGCACCAGCGCCGTGTCAGTGAGCATGTTGAACACCACGCCGATGCCGTCGAATTCGCCTTCCAGCGCTTCGTTGGCCGAGCCCATTTCGCTGGCGGGGATGTAGACCGAGTGGGGGTCGAGTTCGGCCATGATCTCGGGCATGAGGTGCTCGGTGAGCGAGTCCCAGTTGACCGGATCGACGTAGTAGTTCTGGATCAGCGAGAGGGTGTAGTCGATTTTGTCGCTGGCGCCCGCGGCCGATACCGCCCCGGGATTCATTCCCCGGCGCGGGCTCTCCCCGCCCGGGTGGTTGACGAAAATACCTATGAGAATACCTCCCGCCAGGGCCACCGAGAGCAGCAGGGGCAGGACGATCGCGAACTTCGAATTTTTATACATCGGTTACTTGTTTTTGTATTGGTACCGCAACCCGATGGTGAGCGAGTAGTAGGATTGCAGTTTTTTTGGCATCGGGGTGGGGGTGTCGCGGTCGTAGTAGAGGCGCCAGCTGAAGGTGGTCGAGAAGAACTTCAGGGGCCGTATTTCGAACGTGTTTTCCCACTGTGCGATGGGTGTGAGCTTGAGGTTGGAGAACGAATAGAACATCGAGCGGTAGCGGAATATCTTTTTGGCGAACTCCTTGTCGAAATTCACGCGCACCGAGGGTCCCAGGCGTCCCTTGGTTTTGGTCCCCGGGTCGAGTTTGTAGCGTTCGGTCAGTTCCGGGTCGGTGACGATGGTGATGTTGCCCGACGCGGGCGATATGTTGATCGTGAGCGGCGAACCTTCCTTGTGGTAGGAGAACCCGATTGTGATGTCGAGGTATCCGGGCGACATGAAGTTCGACACCTTGGTCGAGTCGGTTCGCGACTTGTAGCCCACGGTAAACTGGCTGCGCAGGTTGATCGTGCCGGTGTAGGCCCACGACTTGTTCATTTTCCATGCCACCTGCCCGAAAGCGTTGAAAAAATCTACATTCTTGAACGCCTTTTTGTCGATCAACTGCATGCCGTACTTCGCCTCGAATTTGTCTTCGTACGAAAAGATGCTGCGTTTGTGCTGGTGGCGGAAGAAGAGCGTGGCCCCGCCGGCGAAGGTGTTGTCGCCCCCGGCTGCCCAGTTGTCGAAAGCGGTCTGGCTGATGTCGAGCGTGGAGGTGAATTCCAGTGTGTTGCGCTCTTTGCGGATGCGTTTGCGTTCGGCTTCGGCGAAGGCTTTGCTGTAATATGTGTTGGTCAGCGTGGTGCCTTTGATCGAGTCGCGTATCCCGCGCGTGTCGATCGTCGAAGGTTTCACCCGCGAGATGGTGAACTGCGCCGCGGCGGGCGACACACTTCCCAAAACCGCAAAAACAATCGATATAATAACGATCCCCCTATTCATATTACAAAGATAGGGAAAATATTATAATATGAATCCTCCGACCTCTTCCTTACCAAGGAAAAGGCCGGAGGATGAAAAGTCCGCTTACGGCAACAAGCCTAATTACACTCGCAGCCGCACGATTTCTCGTCGTCGCATTCGCAACCGTCCGAGCAGTCGTCGCATCCGCAGTCGCATCCGCCGCCCATGGCGCCCTGGAACTTGGCCATGTCTTCGGCGGTGGCTTCGCGCACGCCCACCACTTCGCCCTGGAAGTCGAGCGCCTTGCCCGCCATGGGGTGGTTGAAGTCCATCTTCACGGTATTTTCGTCCACAGCGACGATCGTGCCCATCATCCGGTTACCCTGGTTGTCGCTCATGGGCAGTTGGTTGCCTACGTCCAGCAATCCGTCCTCGATCGCCCCGTCGATCATAAAGACCTCCTTGGGGAGTTCGACCACCGCTTCGGGGATCAGTTCCCCGTAGGCGTCGGCGGCTGCCAGGCTGAATTTGAATTTGTCGCCTGCGGCTTTCCCTGCGAGGTGTTTCTCGAACGAGGGCAACAGCAGCCCCGCCCCGAAGACGAATTCGAGGGGTTTGTCGGCCGTGACCGTTTCGACGTTGGTTCCGTCCACGCTCAGTGCGTAGGCGATCGATACAAATTTGTTTTCTCCGATTTTCATACGTATGGTTTTATTTGTTGTTTTCGTTTTTAACATCCCACCGGCACACCAGGTTGCGGTCGCCGTAGCCCGCGTCGATGCGCGTGACGTAGGGGAAGAACTTGTTGTCGGCGATCCACTCCAGCGGGAATGCCGCCATGGCGCGCGTGTAGGGATGTCCCCACGTGTCCGAGGCGATCTCGGGGGCCGTGTGCGGGGCGTTGCGCACGGGGTGGTCTTCGGCCCCGGTGTAGGCTTCGCATTCGCACTTGATGGTTATGAGCGCCTCGATGAAACGGTCCATCTCCTCCTTCGATTCGCTCTCGGTGGGTTCGACCATCAGGGTGTCGTGCACGGGGAACGAAAGGGTGGGGGCATGGAAACCGTAATCCATCAATCTTCTTGCCACATCGCCGCACTCGATGCCGTAGTCGGCCCTGAAATTCTGGAGGTCGAGGATCATTTCGTGCCCTACGCGGCCGTTTTCGCCGCTGTAGAAGGTGCGGAACTCGGGAGCCAGCGCTGCCGACATATAGTTGGCGTTCAGGATGGCTATCTCGGTGGCGCGGCGCAGCCCTTCGGCGCCCAGCATCTTGATGTAGCCGTAGGTGATGGGCAGCAGCATGGCGCTTCCGTAGGGGGCGGCCGCCACGGCCGTGATCCCTTCGTCGCCGCCCGTGGCCGCCAGCGGATGCGAGGGCAGGAAGGGGGCGAGGTGTTCGGCCACGCAGATCGGGCCTACGCCCGGGCCGCCGCCGCCGTGGGGCATGGCGAAGGTTTTGTGGAGGTTGAGGTGGCACACGTCGGCGCCGATCAGCCCGGGGTGGGTGAGCCCCACCTGGGCGTTCATGTTGGCGCCGTCCATGTAGACCTGGCCGCCCGCGTCGTGGACGATGTCGACGATCTCGCGGATGCGGCTTTCGAACACGCCGTGGGTCGAGGGGTAGGTCACCATCAGGCAGCTCAGCTCGCCGCTGTTCTCGGCGGCCTTGGTGCGGAGGTCTTCCAGGTCGATGTTGCCGCGCTCGTCGCACGCTACCACGACGATCCTCATGCCCGCCATCGCTGCCGAGGCGGGGTTGGTGCCGTGGGCCGACGAGGGTATCAGCGCCACGTTGCGGTAGCCCTGGCCGCGGCTCTGGTGCCAGGCGCGGATCACCATCAGCCCGGCGTACTCGCCCGCCGCACCCGAGTTGGGCTGCAGCGAGGTGGCCGCAAAGCCGGTGATCGTCGCCAGGTCGCGCTCGAGCGAGGCGATCATTTCGAGGTAGCCCGCCGCCTGGTCCGCCGGCGCGAACGGGTGCACGTTGCCGAACTCCGCCAGGCTCAGGGGCATCATCGTCACGGCCGGGTTGAGTTTCATGGTACACGACCCCAGGGATATCATGCTGTTGGCCAACGAAATGTCGCGGCGTTCGAGTTTTTTGATGTAGCGCATCAGCTCGGTTTCGCTGCGGTACCGCGAGAAGATCCCCTCGGCGAGGATCGGCGAGGTGCGCACGAAGTTTTTGGCCGGCAGCGCGCTGTCGTCTATTTTCAGGCTTTTGGGGGCCGCTTTTCCGGCTGCCGCCGCAAAGATCCCCACCACCGCGAGGGCTTCGGCGGCCGTTGTCACCTCGTCGAAACTCAGGCGCACACGCTCCTCGCCGGGGTAGAAAAAGTTGATCCCCGCCCCCAGTGCCGGTTCGCGCACCCGGGCCGCATCGACCTCTATTTCAAGCGTATCGAAAAACGTATCCGAAGCGAGTTGGTACCCCAGCGCCCGGAGCGCCCCGGCGACGGCGGCGGTCACGGCGTGGACGCGCTGCGCGATGCCGCGAATGCCTTCCGGACCGTGGTACACGGCGAAAAGTCCCGCCATGGTGGCCATCAGCGCCTGGGCGGTGCAGATGTTCGAAGTGGCTTTTTCGCGCTTGATGTGCTGTTCGCGGGTCTGGAGCGCCATGCGCAGGGCCGGGTTGCCCAGGCGGTCGACCGAAACGCCGATGATGCGTCCGGGCATGCTGCGCTTGAACTCCTCTTTGGTGGCCAGGTAGGCTGCGTGGGGCCCGCCGAATTCCAGGGGCAGCCCCATGCGCTGGACGCCACCCACGGCGATATCGGCGCCCCATTCGCCCGGGGCTTTCAGCAGCGCCAGCGCCAGGATGTCGCACACGGCCGTGACCAGCACCCCGCGCGCGTGCGCGCCGGAGGTAAAGTCTTCGTAGTCGCGCACTTCACCCGAGGCGGCCGGGTATTGCACGATCGCCCCGAACTCGCGTCCCGAGAATTCGTACGAGGCGTAGTCGTCGCACACGATCTCGATCCCGTAGGGTTCCGAGCGCGTGAGCAGCACATCGAGGGTCTGGGGGAAAATATTCTGGTCGACGAACAGGGTGTTGCGCCCCTCCTTCACGGCGTCGCGGCTGCGCAGGGCCAGCATCATCGCCATCGCTTCGGCGGCGGCGGTGGCCTCGTCCAGCAGCGAGCAGTTGGCGATCTCCATGGCGGTCATCGAGATGACCGTCGTCTGGAAGTTGAGCAGCGCTTCGAGGCGTCCCTGCGATATTTCGGCCTGGTAGGGGGTGTACGAGGTGTACCACGCGGGGTTTTCGAACACGTTGCGCAGGATCGCCGCCGGCGTGGCCGAAGGGTAGTATCCCATGCCGATCAGCGAGCGGAAGGGGCGGTTGCGCGAGGCCAGTTCGCGGATGTGTGCCGCGAATTCCCATTCGCTCATCGCTTCGCCCAGGGCGAGCGGTTTTTTAAGGCGGATGTTGGCAGGAACCACCTGGGCTATAAGTTCTTCGAGGCTGCTTACGCCGATCGCTTCGAGCATGGGTTCCAGATCGGCCTGGCGGATGCCTATGTGCCGCGTCGAAAATTTATCGAAATTCATTGTGGAGAAAATTTTTGCAAAGTTACGAATAATAGTTGAAATTTATGGCCCGTGTTGCCCGTCCGCCGAAAAATTCCGATCTTGCGCCCGGTTGCGTATGCAGAGCAAGGTAACCGCGGCTCCTTAGAGCCGCCGCGCCCGCCCCGAGGGGGGCGGGACGGGCGCGATTCAGGCAGAGAAAAGAGAATTCAGAAAATAAGATACCATCGTTATGAGCAAGACTTTCCGTCCCGAAACGCTGTGTGTGCAAGCCGGCTGGAGCCCCTCGAAGGGCGAGCCGCGCCAGGTGCCCATCTACCAGAGCACGACCTTCAAATACGAAACCTCGGACCAGATGGCGCGCCTTTTCGACCTCGAGGAGGCGGGCTATTTCTATACCCGCCTGCAGAACCCCACCAACGACATCGTGGCCTCGAAGATCGCCACGCTCGAGGGCGGGGTGGGCGCTATGCTCACCTCGTCGGGCCAGGCGGCCACGTTCTTCGCCGTGATCAACATCTGCGAGGCGGGGGGCCACGTCGTGAGCGCGGGCAACATCTACGGCGGGACGTTCAACCTCTTCGACATCACGCTGCGCAAGCTGGGCATCGAAACCACTTTCGTCGATCCCGACGCGTCGGAGGCCGAGATCGCCGCCGCTTTCCGTCCCGAAACCAAACTGCTCTTCGGCGAAAGCATCACCAACCCCGGGGTCAGCGTGCTCGATATCGAGAAATTCGCCCGCCTGGCGCATAGCCACGGGGTGCCCCTGGTGGTCGACAACACCTTTGCCACGCCGGTCAACTGCCGCCCGATCGAATGGGGTGCCGACATCGTGATCCACTCCACGACCAAATACATGGACGGCCACGCGGCGGGTGTGGGCGGCGCCATCGTCGACAGCGGCAACTTCGACTGGATGGCCCACGCCGACCGTTTCCCCGGCCTGACCACCCCCGACGAGTCGTACCACGGGCTGGTCTACGCCCAGGCTTTCGGGCGCTCGGCCTACCTGACCAAAGCCACCGTCCACCTGATGCGCGACCTGGGGGCCGTGCAGGCTCCCCAGAACGCTTTCCTGCTGAACCTGGGCCTCGAAACGCTCCACCTGCGCATGGAACGCCATTGCGCCAACGCGCAGCGTGTGGCCGAGTTCCTCGAAGCGCACCCCAAGGTGGCGTGGGTGAACTACCCGGGCCTGCCCTCGAGCCGCCACCACGCCCTGGCGCAGAAGTATATGCCCGCCGGATCGTGCGGTGTGGTGACTTTCGGGCTGAAGGGGGGGCGTGACGAGTCGATCCGGTTTATCGATTCGCTCGAGCTGGCTTCGATCGTGACCCACGTGGCCGACGCGCGCACGTGCGTGCTGCACCCCGCCAGCCATACCCACCGCCAGATGACCGACCAGCAACTCGCCGACGCGGGCATCGCCCCCGACCTGATCCGCTTCTCGGTGGGCATCGAGCACATCGACGACATCCTCGACGACCTTCGCCAGGCGTTGAAATAGGGTATATTTCCAGATTTATTTCCTGCTCTGCTTGAATCGCGCCCGTCCCGCCCCCCTCGGGGCGGGCGCGGCGGTTTGCCTGCAAACCGCGATCCTTTACTCCAGCGGCAGCGCTTCGGTGCTTTTCTTGACGCCGATGCGCGGGGCGCGCTTGAACTCTTTGGTGCGGTCGAACAGGTAGCGGTAGGTGGTGTGCATCTTGTGCTGGGTGGCGCACACGTAGCTCTCGACCATGCGCATCATCACGGGGTTGAAGTCGCCCATCCAAGCCAGTTCCAGCGTTTTGTAGGGCAGGTTGCCCGAGGCGACGGTCTGTTCGAAACAGTGTATCATCCCCGACTCGATGCCTTTGCCGTGGAATTCGGGCGTCACGCCGAAGATGATGGCGAATATGCGGTCGGCCTTTTTGCACCACAGCAGGTAGGCGAGGCGTATTTTGTTGACCAGGTTGAGTTTGCCGTGGAAGCGTCCGATGATGCGGTTGATGTCGGGCACCATGATGAAGAACCCGATGGGCTCGTCGTTGAAGTAGGCGAAATAGATCAGGCGCTCGTC
>JAVBRR010000028.1:0-3262 GCA_031547705.1 Rikenellaceae bacterium
TTTGGTTTTTCGGTTATTTGTTCAGTTTTTCCCCGACGGCGCCCCCCGGATGGATCAGGGCGAACTGTTCGAGTTTGTAGTCGGTCTCTTCCATGATCGCGGCCAGCATGGCATCGAAAATGGCGACGGTCGCGATAAAACTCGAGGTGGCCATCACGTTGAGCGGATCGCTCTCCCGCCGGATCTTCATCAGCACCGTGATCTGCGCCTTTCGCGCCAGCGGTGAATCCGGGTTTTCGGTAATGGCGATCAGCGTGGCTCCCTTTGCGTTGCACACCTCGACGATGGGCATCAGTTCGGCGGTTTTCCCGCCCCGCGAGACCATGACCACGGCGTCGCCCTGTTTGACGCAACCCACCCCCCCGTGAACGGCCTCGGCCGGGGAGAGGAACTGGGCGCTGCGCTCGACGCAGCACAGCGAATGGGCGAATTTCTTGGCCGCGATACCCGAAGTGCCGCTGGCGCAGGTAATGATCTTCGGGCAAGCGCAGAGGCAATCCACCGCCTCGGCGAATGCCGCGGCGTCCAGGTAACCTGCAATATCGCCGATCGCCTTGCTTTCGATGAGCAGCGACTCTTTGGCCAGTTGCAACGATCTCTCCTTCATGGCGCGGGTTACTCGGTTAATTTAACAACACGGGACACCTCGTTCTGGAAGGCGGGTATTTCGACCTTCCGCTCGGTGATCGCATCCCCTTCGCCCGTATAGACAAAGACGCTGGTCGGAACGTCGGCCGTGCCGGAAATTTTGACCGTGAGTTTGTCCGAGCCGGCGTTATACTGGCTGCTTTGGATGGCGGAGGTGTTGAAAGCGCGCAGGGTCTTCACCGCGTCGTCCATGGTGGAGTACTCGGGGTGAAGCGCCGCGATGCCTTCGCTCACCTTTTTGAGTATGGCGTCCCAATTTCCGGGGTTGATCAGGTAGATGAAATCCGTTTCGTGGGTAAAGAGCACGGCGAGCCCTTTGGCTTCCAATCCCCGCGAGAGGATCTTGATGCCTCTTTCCGCCGTCGCGTCCACGTCGTTGTCGGGTTTCCATTCGTATCCGGTGATGTCGTTGATCGAAGAGGAGAAGTCGAAGAAGTCGCGCCCCCCGAACGTACGGGTCGATGCGTTGTAGGCCGCCCTCGACGTGGTTACACCCTCTTTTTTCTTGCCCACCACAGGCTCGTCGTAGAGCCGGAAGGGGGCGGTGCGCACGGGCTGTTTTCCCTCCTTGAGGTTGTACTCGGGGGTTTGCTGGCCCCACGATTTGTCGACTTCACGCACGGCGACGAAATCAACCCCCCAGTCGTCCTTGATGTGGGACATCATATCGGCGTTGGCCTCGCCCCAGTGGGGGATGATGTAACCGCCCATCGGGAGCCCCGTCGCGGCGTACCAGTCGTCGACGGCCTGCATGATCTTCTGCGAGACTTCGGGTGCCCACGGCTTCTGGTTGTTATGGTCGAAATAGATGAACTCGTCGTAGTACTGCGACAGGTAGGGCATCGCTTTCTCATACCAATATGACGGGATGAGGAACGTGTCGGCCAGTTGCGCCTGGTAGTAGCCTTTGATGTTCTCCTTGCGCGATTCAGGCCTGGGAGGACGTCCGAAAGCGTGCGGAGTGCCGGTCGCCGATCCGGCGTCCATGATCTGCTTCACTTCGGCGATCCCCTCGGGCGTGATGTTGTAGATGAACAGGCCCATCCAGGGCTTGAATCCGTACTTGTTCGCCGTTTTCACCCAATCGAAAGGAGTCACGTCCCATTGCTCGCGGCCCGCTCCCACCACGTCGTCGACGCGCATGGTCGCCAGCGGAGGCAGGGCCTGCATGACGAAAGGCTTGCGCGCCGCCCATACGATCGAGCGCCACAGGCAGTCGTCCAACCCGCCCAGCGGGCCCAGGATCGAATAGTACATCCACTCCTGGCTGGTCCATTGCGCCACCCGCGCGTCCTGTCCGGCGCTGACCACCAGCAGCGGCAGGTCGTTGCCGGTAATGACGGCGCGGCCCTCTTTGACGGAGGTGCGGGGAACCGACATATAGCCGAATAATTCCTTGATCTCTCCGGGTTTGCGGTATCCGGTGATGTAATGGGCTTCATCCGAAAAGCGGACCGAGCCGACGTCCGGGTCCTGACCCTCGCCTGCGGCCATCAGGCCTTCTGGCAATGCGGGATCGAAACTCAGGATCCCTGCTCCGTGCGACTGGCATCGGGCCAGGAAACTTCTGATCTGCTCGACCCGGGTGCTGTCCGCGATCCCGGCGTGGCCGATGATCACCAGCGCAGGATCGGCGTCGGCCGGCAATTCCTGGGAGGCGACGTCGACCGGGGTGAATTGTACCCCGAAATGGTTCAGGTACGGAATCACTTTCTGCTCTGCGATGGAGCTTTCCGGCGCGTTCGAATTGAAGAGCAGGAGTACTTCGGAGGCATTGACCGGCGCCTTCCCGCCGCAGCCCGTCAGTATGGGCAGCAGCAGGAGGGCAAGGACCGGCAGGCTGTTGTTAAACAGTCTTGCCAAAAACGATTTAGTAGTCATAAAACAGGGCGTTCGGGTGTGGCAGTTTTTAGTGGATGGCGGGGGCTTAGAACGTGTAGTGGGGGATCTTAAGCAATTCGCCGCCTTTCATGGCCGATTGGTGTGCAACGATACCCCCGACGGTCATGTTCAGCGCCATGGCGATATCGACCAACGGCCTGCGGTTCTGGAGGATCGAGCTGATGAACTCGTCGGTCAGGCGGATGTGCGAACCCCCGTGTCCGCCGGCGGACGTTCCCGGAGGAAACGCGGGACGGGTCACATCGGGCAGGGTCTTTACACTCCCGTCGTACTTTCCGTAATACGAACCCTTCGTGCCGCGCGTACGGCCGATCTCCGAACCGAAACCGTGTCCCTGGGTATCGGCGCTGCGTGCCATGCGGGCCATGCCGCCTTCGCTGGTGCGGTACAGGGAAATCTCGGTCGCGAACGGGTTTTTATACTTGTTGTTGGCCGGGTTGTAGCGTTTCATTTCGCCCGGTATGCCCATGCAGGATACTTCGGTGAAGTGCCCTCCGGTCATCCCGACGTAATAGGCGTCGGAGTGCGTCGGATACCATTGCGGCGGCATCCCGTTGCGCCAGCCCTTATAGGAGTCGAGACCGTCTGCGGAATAATGCCAATATTCGCCTTCGGTGTAGACGACCTTCCCGAATCCGCCGGCCTGGTAGATCTGGCGCATCGCGTAGAGGTCCTCGCGGAACATCGACGTTTCGAACATCATGTATATCAG
>JAVBRR010000098.1:0-5918 GCA_031547705.1 Rikenellaceae bacterium
ATGATGGACAGCATCAAAGCGGCTATGGTGAAGAAGAACAATGTCTACCTGAGAGGGTTCGGCAGCTTCATCATCAAGAAAAGGGCTCAGAAAGTTGCCCGTAATATCTCCAAGAACACTACCATCACCATTCCGGCACACAACATTCCGGCTTTCAAGCCCGCGAAGAGCTTTGCGCTGAAGGTGAAGAGTGCTAAATAATTTTAATCCTAATCCAAACCATTATGCCAAGCGGTAAAAAAAGAAAACGGCATAAGATGGCTACCCATAAAAGGAAAAAGCGTCTGCGTAAAAACAGGCACAAAAAGAAAAAATAGGTAGCTTTGTTGTGTAATGTCAACAAACCTAAAGACGTT
This sequence comes from Rikenellaceae bacterium, assembly GCA_031547705.1. Taxonomy (GTDB): domain Bacteria; phylum Bacteroidota; class Bacteroidia; order Bacteroidales; family Rikenellaceae; genus JAVBMJ01. The sequence continues at coordinate 357 of JAVBRR010000098.1, forward strand.
TGTTCTTTAGGTTTGTTGCTTTAAACACAGCCGTAACACACAGAAATGAATAAGGAACTCATTGTCAACGTCTCCTCCTCGGAGATAACGATCGCACTCGTCGAAGACAAACAACTCGTCGAGCTGCACAAGGAAAAAAGCAAAACGGGATTCGCGGTGGGGGATATCTACCTGGGTAAGGTCAAGAAGATCATGCCGGGACTCAACGCCGCGTTCATAAATATCGGTTCCGAAAAGGACGCCTTCATACATTACCTCGATCTCGGAACCCAGTTCACCACCCTGAACAAGCTGGTCGGCGCCCTCGCATCGAAGAAAAAACCCCGTTTCGAAACGCTCAAGCTCGATCAACCCCTGGGCAAAAGCGGCAAAATATCGTCGCACATCAACAGCGGACAGCAAATATTCGTACAGATAGCCAAAGAGGCCATATCGACCAAAGGCCCGCGGCTCACCTCCGACATATCGCTCGCCGGGCGCCACGTGGTGCTCATCCCCTTCTCGAACAAGGTGTCGATCTCGCAGAAGATCCGCTCGAACGAAGAGCGCAAACGCCTCAAAAAGATCGCCGACGCCACCCTGCCCCACAACTACGGCGTGATCATCCGCACCGCGGCCTCGGGAAAGACCGACGACGACATCCAGCAGGATATCCAGTCGCTGGTGACCCGTTGGGAAAGCGCCCTGGCAAAAGTGAGCGGAGCGCAGGCCCCCGCCCTGTTGCTGGGCGAAATGAACCGCACGGCGACCATCATCCGCGACATCTTCAACGCCTCGTTCACCTCGATCACGGTCGACAACGCGGCCATGCACGAGGAGCTCAAGGAATACATCCGCACCATAGCCCCCGAAAAGGAAAAGATCGTCAAACTCTACAAAGGCGCCACCCCGATCTTCGACCATTTCGATATTTCGAAGCAGATCAAGGGCCTGTTCGCCAAATACGTGTCGCTCAAAAAGGGCGCCTACCTGATCATCGAGCACACCGAAGCGATGCACGTGATCGACGTCAACAGCGGCAACCGCGCCAAGGTCGAGGAGAACCAGGAACAGACCGCCATGGGGGTCAATATCGCCGCGGCCGAAGAGGTGGCACGCCAGCTGAGGCTGCGCGACATGGGCGGCATCATCGTGGTCGACTTCATCGACCTGCACAAGGGCGATAACCGCCAGGCGCTGCACGACCTGATGACCAAAGCGATGTCCACCGACCGCGCCAAGCACACCATCCTGCCCATCTCGAAATTCGGGCTGATGCAGATCACCCGCCAGCGGGTGCGTCCCGAGGCGGCCCCCGACGTCAACGAAACCTGCCCCACGTGCGGCGGCTCGGGAACGATCGCCTCGTCGATCCTGCTCGACCAGCAGATCGAGAACCAGATCGCCTATTTCACCTCGGAACGGAAATTGAAGTACATCAAAGTGCAGGTCAGCCCCTACGTGGCTTCGTACCTGACGCGGGGACTGTATAACACGCGGATGCGGTGGATGATCAAGTACGGGTGCTGGATCAACATCGCCGCCGACCAGTCGACCGGCTTCGTCGAAACCAAATTTTTTGACAAGACGGGCAAGGAATTGATTTAATAATTCACAAACAGGTTTGTTAGAGAAACATTCCGGCATACGCGAGATCTGTACGCAGCTCGAAGACAGCCCGACCATTGAACTCGCTTCTCTGGTCGGGTCGGCTTTTGCATTGGTCGCCGCCGAGGTGGTCCGGCGCCTGGGCGGGATCCATATCGTGGTGCGCGACGACAAGGACGCGGCCGCCTACCTGTGCAACGACCTCTACACCACGCTCGACCGCAGCCGCGTGCTGTTCTTCCCCACGGCCTACAAGCGCTCCATCCAGTTCGGGCAGGAGGACCCCTCGGGCATCGTGCAACGCACGGCGGCCCTGAACGCCATCAAGAATTTCACGCCCGGCGACGGTTACCTGGTGGTGTGCAGCTACCCCGAAGCGCTGGCCGAAAAGGTGGTCGAAAAAGAGCAGTTGCGGCGCAGCGTGATGAAGGTGGGCGTGGGCGATACGCTGTCGATCGACTTTCTTGAAGAAGCGTTGCGCGAGTACGGTTTCGAGCGCGTGGATTTTGTCTACGATCCCGGGCAGTACGCCATCCGCGGCGGGATCTTCGACATCTTCTCCTTTTCGGAGAACCAGCCGTTCCGCCTCGATTTCTTCGGCGACGAAGTAGAGTCGATCCGCCGTTTCGCCATCGCCTCGCAACTTTCGCTCGAAAAACTCGCCAGCGTCGAGATCGTGCCCAACCTCAAGCGGATGGAACTGGCGCAGCGCAGGGTGTCGTTCGCCGATTTCGCAGGCGAGGCGCGCTACTGGATCGACGACCCCGACTACACTCTGGGGCGTTTCGACGACATCCGCAAGAAAGTGCTGGCCGACCTCGACGAACCGTCCGGGATCGACACGATGGTCACCAGCCGCAAAGGATTCCTCCACGACACCGAGTCGCGGAAATTCTACCTCGGGCGGGACAACCTCCGCGAGCGCGTCGCCGACGCCCGGGTCGAATTCCACACCGCCCCCCAGCCGCGGTTCAACAAGAACTTTGAACTGCTGGCCGAGGACATCAAATCGAACGCCGAAAAAGGCTACAAAACCTATATACTATCGGAAAACAAAGCCCAGATCGAACGCCTGGACAACATATTCCACTCGATCGGCGAAAAGGAGGTGCGCTTCGAGCCGCTGGCGATGACCCTGCACGAGGGCTTCGTGGACCACGAGCTCAAGCTGTGCCTCTACACCGACCACCAGATCTTCGACCGCTACCACCGCTTCCGCCTCGACGGCGAGATCGACCGCGACGAAAGCCTGTCGGTCGCCGAGCTGAACGAGCTGAAAGTGGGCGACTACGTGGTGCACATCGACCACGGGGTGGGCAAATTCGGGGGCCTGGTGCGCACCACCGAGAACGGCAAGGTGCACGAGGCGATCAAACTCGTTTACCGCGACGGCGACGTGCTGCTGGTCAACGTCCACGCCCTGCACCGCATATCGCGCTACAAGAGCGGTGAGGGCGAAGTTCCGAAAATCTACAAACTCGGCTCGGGAGCGTGGCAGAAGATCAAAACAGCCACCAAGCGCGCCGTGAAAGACATAGCGCGTGAACTGATAGCCATCTACGCGCGGCGCAAATCGACCCCGGGGTTCACCTTCGCGGCGGACAGCTACCTGCAATACGAAATGGAGGCGTCGTTCCTCTACGAGGAGACGCCCGACCAGCAGAAAGCCATCGAAGCCGTGAAAGCCGATATGGAGAGCCCCCACCCGATGGACCGCCTGGTGTGCGGCGACGTGGGTTTCGGCAAGACCGAGGTGGCGATCCGCGCGGCGTTCAAGGCGGCGGCCGACTCGAAACAGGTGGCCGTACTGGTTCCCACCACGATCCTCGCCCTGCAGCACTACCGCACCTTCCGCGACCGCCTGCGCGATATGCCCGTGCGGGTCGAGCAGCTCAGCCGCGTGAAGACCACCGCCGAAACCAACCAGATCCTGCGCGACCTGAAAGAGGGCAAGATCGACATCCTCGTCGGGACCCACAAGATCCTCGGCAAGGGGGTCGAATTCAAAGACCTGGGGCTGCTGATCATCGACGAGGAGCAGAAATTCGGCGTTTCGAGCAAAGAGCGCCTACGCCAGATGGCCGTAAGCGTCGATACCCTCACACTCACCGCCACGCCCATCCCGCGCACGCTGCAATTCTCGCTGATGGGTTCGCGCGACCTGTCGGTGATCTCCACCCCGCCGCCCAACCGCCAGCCCATCGCCACCGAGTCGCACACCTTCGACGAGCAGATCGTCAAAGAGGCCATCGACTTCGAGATGGGGCGCCACGGGCAGGTGTTCTTCGTCCACAACCGCGTGGAGGACATCCGCAAGATCGCCGCGATGGTCGAGCGCCTCTGCCCGGGGTTGAAGTGCGCCGTGGGCCACGGGCAGATGAATCCCCAGGAGCTCGAAAAAGTGGTGATGGACTTCATCTACGGCGAGTACGACGTGCTGGTCGCCACCACGATCATCGAGAACGGCATCGACATCCCCAACGCCAACACGATCATCATCAACAACGCCCAGAATTTCGGGCTGAGCGACCTCCACCAGTTGCGGGGACGTGTGGGACGCAGCAACCGCAAGGCTTTCTGCTACCTGTTCTCGCCCCCGGACGAACTGCTCACCCCCGAAGCGCGGCGCAGGCTGCGAGCGCTCGAAGAGTTCTCGGACCTCGGCTCGGGGTTCAACATCGCCATGCAGGACCTCGACATCCGCGGCGCGGGCAACCTGCTGGGCGCCCAGCAAAGCGGCTTCATCGCCGACATCGGGTTCGAAACCTACCAGCGCATCCTCAGCGAAGCGATGGAAGAGCTGCGCGCCGAGGGTGTGCAGGGCGGAAGCATAGATTCTGCGCCCCGGGAAGCGGTGTTCCTGGCCGACTGCGTGATCGAGAACGAAGCCGAGGCGCTGATCCCCGACTCATACGTCGGCCAGAGCGCCGAAAAACTGCGCCTCTACCGCGAACTGGACAACGCTGCGGACGAAGAAACCCTCGTGCGCTTCGAAGCCAACCTGACCGACCGCTTCGGCCCCATGCCGCCGCCGGTGATCGAACTGTTCAACGTGGTCAGGCTGCGGAAAATCTGCATGCGCGCCGGGTTCGAACGGGCCAAGGTCAAAAACGGACTGATGATCCTGCAATTCATTAGCGACCAGGAATCTGGCTACTACAAAACAGACCTGTTCAAGGATATCCTGCGCTATGTTACGGCCCATCCGGCGAAATTTGTTTTCAAGCAGAACAATAATAAGCTAATTTTGACAGTTAGAAACATAAGTAATGCGGCAGAAGGATTCCAGATCATCGACAAGATAATGGGAGAGATCGGCGGCAATAAACAGCATCAACCCGGTTGAACCTGATCATCGACATAGGCAACTCCCTGGCCAAGGCGGTCGTCGTGGAAGACGGACGCGAGGTGGACGTTGTGCGCAGCGAAAACCTCGACGCGGCCCTGGTGGCAACCTTGCTGGAACGCCATCCGGGAATCGGGGCGGCGATCCTTTCGTCGCTGCGGCCCGTGCCCGGCGAGGTGGAGGATTTCATCCGCGCACGCGTGGGGCGCTACCTCCGTTTCGACAACACCACCCCCGTACCCCTTGTCAACCGTTACGCCACGCCCGAAACGCTCGGCACAGACCGCCTGGCGGCAGCCGTGGGCGCCAGCGACATCTTTCCGGGCGAAAACATCCTGGTGGTCGACTTCGGGACGGCCATCACCATCGACATCGTTACCGCCGCGGGCGAGTTCCTGGGCGGAAACATCTCTCCGGGCGCCGGCGCCCGATTCCGTGCCCTGCACGACTATACCTGTTCGCTCCCCCTGAGAAACCTCCCCGAGGCCGAGTGCAACCTCACCTCGCGAAACTCACACGATGCCATCGAAAACGGCGTCGTCACCGGGATCCTCCACGAAATCGAAGGCTACATAGCCCGCCTGTCGGAGGAATATCCCGGATTGAAGATAATTTTTACCGGCGGCGAC
>JAVBRR010000138.1:0-5428 GCA_031547705.1 Rikenellaceae bacterium
GCCTGCGAACCGACGATCACCGTGTCTTTGTAATTCTTGGCCGCCGCGCGGATCAGCGAAATGCCGCCTATGTCGATCTTCTCGATGATGTCCTGCTCCGCAGCACCGCTCGCCACGGTCTGTTCGAAGGGGTAGAGGTCGACGATCACCAGGTCGATCTCGGGGATCTTGTACTCGGCCAGTTGCACGGCGTCGTTCGCTACGTCGCGGCGCGAAAGGATCCCGCCGAAAACCCCCGGGTGGAGCGTCTTCACCCTTCCGCCCAGGATCGACGGATAGCCCGTCAGGCTCTCGACCGCAGTCACTTCCACGCCCAGCGATTCGACGAACGCCTGGGTCCCCCCGGTCGAGTATATTTTCACGCCGCGAGCGTCCAGCGCGCGCACGATTTCATCCAGTCCATCTTTGTAATATACAGAGATTAAAGCACTTTTTATCTTTTTCAATTCCATCCTCGTTTTATGGCATTCTACAATCGTACAAAGGTAAAAAAAGTGCTCGGAATATCCAATTTTTCACGAATTTTGTGTAAGTTTGTGTTTTATTCTGATTGTTAATGGCATACAAAATAGATCGATCGGCCCGGTGTGCCGTGGTGGGCTACGGAAGCTGGGCTACGGCGCTGGTGAAGATCCTGCTCGAGAACGAAGCGCAGGTGGGGTGGTACGTCCCGCGCGACGAGGTGCGCGAACACCTCGCCACCCACGGTTCCAACCCGCGCTACCTGCGCGACGTCCATTTTCCGCCCGAAAAGCTCCTCCTCTCGGATGACCTCGACGCCGTGGTCGCCGCGGCGGATATCGTCCTCCTGGCCAGCCCCTCGGCATTCCTTAAAGCCACCCTCGAACCTCTCACGGTCCCGCTCGCGAACAAATTCGTGCTCTCGGCCATCAAGGGCATCGTGCCGGGCGAATACATGCCCGTGGCAGAGTACGTGGGCTACCGCTACGGCCTCGACCCCGGGCAGGTAGGCGTCGTGACCGGCCCCTGCCACGCCGAGGAGGTGGCCCTGGAGCGGCTGTCGTACCTTACGGTGGCGTGTACCGACGCCGAAAACGCCGCCGTGGTGGGCGAAAAACTCCGCACGCCCTACATCAACGTCAGCTACTCGTCCGACATCCTCGGGGTGGAGTACGCCGGGGTGGTCAAGAACATCTACTCCATCGCCGTGGGCATCGCCATCGGGCTGGGTTACGGCGACAACTTCCTGGCCGTGCTCATCTCCAACGGGGCCATGGAGATGGCGCGCTTCCTGGGATGCGCCTTCCCCGCCGGGCGCGACACCAACGCTTCGGCCTACCTGGGCGACCTGCTGGTGACCTCCTACTCGCAGTTCAGCCGCAACCGCACGTTCGGTGTGATGGTGGGCAAGGGCTACTCGGTGCGCACGGCGCAGATCGAGATGAACATGGTGGCTGAGGGGTACTACGGAGCCGAATGCGTCCGCCAGGTCAACATCGCCCACCGCACCCCGATGCCCATCGCCGAGGCCGTCCACGACATCCTCTACAACAACGCCCCCGTGGCCGCCACGATGAAAAAACTCACCAAGAAACTGATATAAATCCGATCCCTATGATACGCATCGACAACAAACAGGTCCTGCCGTTCGTCACGGCCGCCGAACTCGAAGCCCTCGTCCCCGAAGCATCCGCCGCCAACACCTTGCTCCACAACGGCAAGGGCGCCGGCAACGATTTCCTGGGCTGGGTCAACCTCCCCTCGTCGATCACCGCCGCCGAGATAGACGACATCCGAACAACCGCCGACAGCCTGGCCGCGCTGGCCGAGGTGGTCGTGGTGATCGGCATCGGGGGCTCGTACCTCGGCGCCAAAGCGGTGCTCGAAGCGCTGGGCGACCCCTTCGCCGCGCTGCACCCGGGGCGCGAACGCCCCGCTGTGGTCTTCGCCGGGCAGAACATCAGCGAGGACTACGTGGCCGAGCTGTTCGAAGCGCTCAAAACCCGGTCGATCGCCGCGATCGTGATCTCGAAATCGGGCACCACGACCGAGCCGGCCATCGCCTTCCGACTGATAAAAAGCGAGATAGAGAGCCGCTACGGGAAAGACGGTGCCGCACAGCGCATCGTTGCCGTGACGGACCGCGCGCGCGGGGCGCTCAAGACCCTCGCCACCGACGAGGGTTACAAGACCTTCGTTATCCCCGACGACGTGGGAGGCCGTTTCTCGGTGCTCACCCCCGTGGGACTGCTTCCGCTGGCCGTGGCCGGGATCGACATCGCCGCCCTGGTCGAAGGTGCGCGCGACATGGAGAAGGCCACCGGCGCCGACATCGCCGTGGAGCGGAATCCCGCCGCCGCGTACGCCATCCTGCGCAACGCACTGTACCGCAAAGGGTTCAAAATCGAGATCCTGGCGAGCTACGAGCCCGCGCTGCAATACGTCGCCGAGTGGTGGAAACAGCTCTACGGCGAAAGCGAAGGCAAGGGCGGCAAGGGCATCTTTCCCGCCAGCGTCACCCTGACGGCCGACCTCCACTCCATGGGCCAGTACATCCAGGAGGGCGAACGCATGCTGTTCGAAACCGTGGTGAGCGTCGGCCAGCCCGGCCGCGAGGTGGTGATCCGCCCCGAGGGCGACAACCTCGACGGCCTCAACTTCCTGGCAGGCAAGCGCCTCCACGAGGTCAACCGCATGGCCGAGCTCGGAACGATGCTCGCCCACGTCGACGGCGGGGTGCCCAACATCCGCCTCGAGATCGCCCGCATCGACGCGCGTACCGTGGGCGAACTGCTCTACTTCTTCGAAAAAGCGTGCGGTATAAGCGGCTACATCCTCGGGGTCAACCCCTTCGACCAGCCCGGCGTGGAAGCCTACAAAAAGAACATGTTCGCCCTGCTCGACAAGCCCGGCTACGAGGCCGAAACCCGCGCCCTGAAAGCGAAACTGGGTATATAAGATATTACTGCGCGAGCGCGCGGGCGATCTCGGCGCAGCGCGTGTCGATGTCGCCGGCACCGAACGTGACCGCCACGTCGGGGTCCATCGCGGCGAGCGCGGCGGCGATCCCCTCTTTCGGAACGACGCTCCAGGGGACGGTGATATCGCGCCCTATCAGCTCACTATCGATTCCCTCGATGGGAAGTTCGCGCGCCGGGTAGATCGGCAGCAGCACCACTTCGTCGGCCAGCGAAAGCGCCCCGGCAAACTCGCCGTGGAAGTCGCGGGTGCGGGTGTAGAGGTGGGGCTGGAAGACGGCGGTTACGCGGCGTCCGGGGAACATGGCGCGCACGGACGAAAGGGTGGCGCGCAACTCCTCGGGATGGTGGGCGTAGTCGTCCATGTAGACGCGCCGGGGGGTGTTGATGTAGAATTCGAAGCGGCGTTTGACACCCCGGAATTCGCGCAGCGCCTCGCGGAGCCGCTCCTCGTCGAAACCCGCCACCCAGAGCATGGCCACCGCGGCCACACAATTCTCGATGTTCACGCGCCCCGGAATCCCCAAGGTACAATTCCGGATCGTGCGGTCGGGGCAGACGATGTCGAAATCGTAGTAACCGCCTTCGCGCAAGCGTATTCCGCCGGCGTAGAAATCGCAGGGCGTGTCGAGCGCGTAGCGGTAGACCTTTATGCCGGGGTTGTCGATCGCGATGTCGACCCCCTGCTTGATGACCAGCGCACCGCCCGCCCGAATCTGGCGGACGAACTGCGAGAAAGCCTCGCGCACCGCCTCGTGGGTGCCGTAAATGTCGAGGTGGTCGGCGTCGGCGGCCGTGATCACCGCCACGTCGGGATAGAGCCTCAGGAACGAACGGTCGAACTCGTCGGCCTCGACGGCCACGCGGTCGCCGTGCCCCAGGACGAGGTTGCTGTCGAAATTCTTCGAAATACCCCCCAGAAAAGCCGAGCCGCAACCGTCGGTGGCCCCGGCAGCGCGCCAGTTGAGCCACGCCGTGAGGGTCGTCGTCGAGGTTTAGCCGTGGGTCCCGGCCACCGCCATCACATACTTGCCGGCGGTGATGTGGCCCAGGATCTCGGAACGCTTCACCAGCTCGAAACCGTGCGTGCGGAAGTACTCCAGCTCGCTGTGGTCGCCGGGAATGGCGGGGGTCCAGACCACCAGCGTCGATCCCGCTTCCCGAAACGGCGCGGGCACCAGGGCCACATCGTCGGTGTAGTGGATCGCGGCGCCTTCGGCCTCAAGTTGGCGCGTGAGGGTCGTTTCGACGCGGTCGTAGCCCGCCACACGCTTGCCTTCGTGCATAAACCAGCGCGCCAGGGCGCTCATCCCGATGCCGCCGATACCCAGAAAATATACCTTCGAAAATTCCATATGGAGTGTTACCTTACTTTTATCTTCTGCCCGAGGCGCAGGATGGCTCCCGCGTCGATGCCGTTGAGCGTACACAGCGCACGCACCGAGGTTCCGTTGGCGCGCGCGATACCCGACAGGGTATCGCCCTTGGCGACCGTGTGGTAGGCCTGCCCGGCGGGCACGGCGGCGGGGGTCGCCGGGGTCGCGGCCTGGGTGCGGGCTTCGGCCAGGGCGCGCTCGGAGAATTCGGGATCGCCCACCGGGTGGTTGAAAGCGATGATCTTGCCCCCTTCGGAGGTGACGGTCAACTGGTCCGGGCGGAGGGTCATATTGGTGTAATCCAATAACTTGTCGGGGTTGATCGGCTCGCCAGCCACCCGCATTTCGAAATGGAGGTGCTCGGTGGTGGCGCGTCCGGTGCGTCCCGCCAGGGCGATGGGCTGTCCCGCCTCGACCGCCTCGTTCACCGCCACCAGGTTGCGGACGTTGTGTGCGTAGAGGGTTTCGAAACCGAGCCAGTGGTAGACCACCACCAAGTTGCCGTAACCCGAATAACCCTTGCTCATGCGCACCACCCCGGCGAACGCCGCGCGGATCGTGTCGCCCGGGACGGCCTTGATATCCATTCCCGTGTGCGGCCTGCCGCTGCGCATCCCGTAGGGCGAGATCATCTTGCCACGGTAGGGGTAGCAGAAACCGTCCAGCAACTCGGGCAACACGAGCTGGAGCCCTCCGGGGGGCAGGGGGTTGACACCCGGGACGCGCACGTTGGCGCTCTCGACGCTCGAGAAGGTTATGGCAGGGCGGTCGACGGGCGCTTTGGGCGGCGGGGCGGCGGGTTTCTGCTGCTGCGTACCCTCCGCCACGGCTTTCTGGGCCTCGGTGGCGCCTGCCGGGTAGAGGATGCGCCGTCCGGGAACGGTCGTATAGCGCGTTTCGGACGCTTCATTCCGGGCGCTGCTCTGGAGCGGAGTGCGTGTGCCGCAACCCGCAACTGCCAGCGCAGCCAGGATCGCAACGGGGTATAGCGTTCTCTTCATGGGGTGTAAAATTACCGTTTTTTGCCAAAAAATCAACGCCGTTGCGTAATTTTCATTAAATTGCGCTGATTATTCCGCACGTTCGAAAAACCCATCAAAATTTCCGCGATAT
>JAVBRR010000052.1:0-6784 GCA_031547705.1 Rikenellaceae bacterium
GAAGGCGACGCGGTGAAGATGGGGCAGCGTTTGCTGGTGCTCGAAGCGATGAAGATGGAGAACAACATCGACGCCGACCGCGACGGGGTGGTGAAATCAATAGCCGTCCACAAAGGGGACTCGGTCCTCGAAGGCGACGTGCTCCTAACGATCGAATAGTATGCTGGAAGCGATAAACCATACGTTTTTCTCGTTCCTGGGCGAAAACCTGCAGCAATTCTTCTCTTACACGGGGTTTGCCAACGTCACCTGGCCGCACATAGCCATGATCGCCATCGGGATGATCTTCATCTACCTGGCCATCGTGAAGCATTTCGAGCCCATGTTGCTGGTCCCCATCGGTTTCGGGATACTGATCGGCAACATTCCCTTCCACCCCGGGCTCGAGATCGGGATCTACGAGGACGGGTCGGTGTTGAACTACCTCTATTTCGGGGTGGTCAAGGGCATCTACCCGCCGTTGATCTTCCTGGGCATCGGGGCGATGACCGACTTCACGTCGCTGATCTCCAACCCCAAGCTTATGCTGGTGGGCGGAGCGGCCCAGTTCGGGATCTTCGCCGCCTACGTCACCGCCCTGGCGCTGGGCTTCCCGGCGGCCGAAGCGGCTTCGATCGGGATCATCGGCGGCGCCGACGGCCCGACGGCGATCTTCCTGTCGAGCAAGCTTTCGCCTTCGCTGATGGGCGCCGTGGCCATCTCGGCCTACTCCTACATGGCCCTCGTGCCGCTGATCCAGCCGCCTGTGATGCGCCTGCTGACCACCAAAAAGGAGCGGCTGATCAAGATGAAACCCGCGCGCGCGGTGTCGCAGACCGAGAAGATCCTCTTTCCGGTGGTCGGGCTGCTGTTCACCACGTTCCTCGTGCCCGCCGCCCTGCCGTTGCTGGGGATGCTGTTCCTGGGCAACCTGCTGAAAGAGAGTGGGGTGACCAAGCGGCTCGCCACGACGGCCAGCGGTCCGATGATCGACATCGTCACCATCCTGATCGGACTCACCGTGGGCGCTTCGACCCAGGCGACTACGTTCCTGACCCTCAAGTCGATCGGAGTGTTCGCCATCGGGGCCGCCTCGTTCTTTATCGCCACGGCTTCGGGGGTGCTGTTCGTCAAATTTATGAACCTCTTCCTGCCCCAGGGATCGAAGATCAACCCGCTGATCGGCAACGCCGGCGTTTCGGCCGTGCCGCTCGCCGCGCGCGTGTCGCAGGACGAAGGGATCAAATACGACAAGAGCAACTACCTGCTCATGCACGCCATGGGCCCCAACGTGGCCGGTGTGATCGGCAGCGCCGTAGCCGCAGGGGTGCTTTTAGGATTTCTGGGAGGATAGATTTTGCCCGATAGATAGTACCAATCCGCCGTTTGCAACTCGGGTGCAAACGGCGGATTGGTATTTATCCGAGCGCTTCGAGGACCAGCGCGCAGCAAGCGCGGATCTCGCCGGGGCTGATCGTCAGGGGCGGCGAAATGCGGAATGCCGTGTCGCAGAATAGGAACCAGTCGCTCATAATCCCCTTTTTCACCAGGCGTTCCATCGTGGCGAACATGCGCTCTGTGCTGCCCAGTTCGACGGCCATCATCAGGCCGCTACGGCGTATTTCTACCACGGCAGGGTGCACAGCGAGCAGTTCTTCGAATAGCGCTCCCTTGGCTTCGGCCTGATCGGCAAGCCCTTCGTCCAGGATCACTTCGAGCGCGGCCAGCCCTGCGGCGCAACACACCGGATGCCCCCCGAAGGTGGTGATGTGGCCCAGCGCGGGGTCGTGCGCCAGGGTCGATAGGATCTCGCCCGAGGAGATAAACGCTCCCAGGGGCATGCCGCCCCCGAAAGCCTTGGCCAGCACCAGGATATCGGGCGCGACGCCCGCCCGCTGGAAGGCAAACAGGCTGCCGGTGCGCCCCATTCCCGTCTGTATCTCGTCGAATACCAGCAAGGTGCCGGTTTCGTCGCAACGCCTGCGCAACGCTTCGAGGTAACCCTTCGGGGGGATCCGGATGCCCGCCTCGCCCTGGACGACTTCGGCGATGACGCACGCCGTGCGCGGGGTGATGGCTTCGAGTTGCCGCGTGTCGCCGTAGTCGATCAGCGTCACTCCCGGCGGCAGGGGGCGGAAAGCGTTTTTATACTCCTCGCCGCCCATCACGCTCATCGCCCCGAGGGTCGAACCGTGGTAGGCGCCGCGCAGCGAAACGATTTCGGGACGTCCCGTGTAGCGTTTGGCGAGCTTCAGCGCCCCCTCGACCGCTTCGGCGCCCGAATTGACGAAGTAGACCGATTGCAGTTGCGGCGGCAGGCACCCGGCCAGGCGCGCGGCGTAGGCCACCTGGGGCCGCTCCACCATCTCGCCGTAGACCATCGTGTGCATGTAGCTGGCGGCCTGGGCCTGCACGGCTTCGACCACGCGGGGATGGCCGTGCCCCACGTTGCTCACCGACACGCCCGACACCAGGTCGAACCAGCGCTCGCCCCCGGGGCCGTAGAGGTAGATGCCCTCGGCCCGCTCGACCTCGATCATCAGGGGCGACGGCGAGGTTTGGGCTACGTGTTCGAGGAATTGGCGGCGCAACATAATTATTTACGAATTGGATTTTGCCGCGGCGGTTTTGCTTGTGTAGAATTCTATGCGTTCGGTGCAGATCAGTCGGGTCACGTCGCGGAGTTGCTCGACGCGGGGGATCAGGGCGTCCAGGTCCTCGCGCGTGATCTCGAATCCGGGGTTGTAGCGCCCCTCGACGTAAGCCCTTCGCAACAGATCGAACAGCCGTTTCTCGTCCTCCGTGTCGCGCGGAAAAACCGCCGGCAAACGCGTGTTGAACTTTATCGCCGTGTCGTATATCTTGTCCAGTTCGTGGATCTTGGGGGCGTAGAGCGTGAAAACCAACTCGGTGCAATGTAGTAGATTTTCAGCGGCTTGGTGCAAATGAAATGCACACATCGTGAAAGATTCGTCGTTGTAATCGTGATTGGCACTACGCATAAAATCTGTTGCCCTTTTCGTCTTTTCCTTAAAATACCCTTCGGCAAGTGCGAGCACTTTTTCGGGCGGCAGGCTGCCGACGGGCGGCACGACGGGGGTAGTCTGGTCGGGAGCCTTGTAAAGCAGCACGCCGTCCTCGACCATATCGACGTAGAACGGCCGCAAGTCCTTGACGTTCTTCTTGAAAAGCTTCAGGTTGTCGTGGATTACCTGGATCGGGGTTTCTGTGTCGCCGAACCACGCGCGGTGTTTCGCCACGGCGGCCTCGATCCGGCGTCCCACATCCTCGGCGCCTTTATCGCTGACGATCACATCGATATCGTAGTCGCTACGGAACTCGGTTTGGATCCCGAATTCGATCCGTGCATCGTATTCCACATAGGTCCCGCGCGCGTAGCTGCCGTAAAGGATGATCATCCGCGTTTCGGGCACCTCGGCGAGGATCGTCCCGGTCAGCGACCGGAGTTCCTGCTGTTTGTGCGCGGGTAAATGTTCCAGCGATGTCTTCATAAGGACAACAAATTTAGGGAAATTTTCAGAACTGACCCGTCATCAGGAAATATTTTTGCAGCACGAGCAGCGACAGCAGGCGCTCGCGGCAGTCGTCCTGGAACTGGCGGACGTAGTCGTTGGCGTTGCGGATGATCGCCTCGGCCTCGCGCGGGTGGTCGATGTAGTATTGCAGGCGCTCCTCGAGGTCGGAATAGTCGGCTTTAATCTCGATGTAATGGTAGTTGGGGATGAGCGTCCCCTCCATGAACCACGTTTCGTAGACCGGGCGCGGCATCACGGCGATCGAGTTGGACGACATGACCCACTTGAGGTTGGTAGCCACGTCGTTACCCTCGAGCGAGAAGATGAATTTGTAGTCGAGGTGCTCCCAGAGCGTCTTCTTGCCGCGCGACCACTCGGGCGGAAACTTGTTGCCCGGCGTGACGTTGCCGATGTCGCACATGGGATGGTCGAGGTACATATCGAACAACTTGACCCGGTGCGGTTTACCCTTTATGTCGCCGCGGAAGATGATCATATCTTTTTTGTCGCGGAAAGCCTTGCGGTCCTTGATGAAAACAAAATGGCGCATCTTTTCGAGCTTCATGATCACCGAATTGGCGTTGTCGCCCGCGATGGGGCGGCTCTTGACGATGGCCGGGTGGGCGGGGACGTAGGTGATGTCGCCGAAAAGATAGAGCATGCGCAACCGCGGATCGAACCACCGCGCGTGTTCGTAGGTGTCGAAGAAATAGACCGACCCGTTGCCCGACAGCGAGAGCTGCGACACGGGGATCGCCTCCTCGGGAAGGCGGCGCAACTCGTTGAGCTTGCAATAGTAATCCAGCCGGCTCTCGATGTATTCGCGGTCGGGACGCCCGACCAGCTTGCTCAGTTCGCGCTTGAGCCTGGCGCGGAAGGTCCAGTTGGGGACCGCCAGGCCCAGGCCCCGCGAGAAATAGTAGGCTATGTTGCTGTTGCGGCCGTCGCGTTGTTTAATTGGCGCCATATTTTGTTTATTTACTGATTGTAAGTTTGCGTTCACGCTCGCCCAGGATCTCGAGCGACACCCTCAGGTGCCCTCCGGGCAGCAACGCCTCGATCCGCTCGGGCCACTCGACCAGGCACAAGCCGTCGCCGTAGAAATACTCCTCGTACCCCAGGTCGAAAGCCTCGGAGAGTTTGGCGATGCGGTAAAAATCGAAATGGTTGATCGTCCGTCCATCGGCACCAACATACTGGTTGACAATAGCAAACGTGGGACTCGCGACGTTGTCCTCGCTCCCCAGCAGGCGGCATACCGCGCGGATGAGGGTGGTCTTGCCCGCCCCCATCGGCCCGTAGAACGCCACCACGCCGCCGCCCCCGCCCAAAGCGTCGACCACGGCCTGCGCAGCAGATTCGATATGGTCCAGATCGTAGGTCATCTACTTGGGCCGCAGCACGATGAACGGAACCATCATCTCCTCCATCGAGATACCCCCGTGCTGGAAGGTATCCTTGTAGTAGCGCGTGAACTGGTTCGAATTGTTGGGATAGACAAAAAAGTCGCGGTTGTAGGCGAAGACGTAGGTCGAACTCAGGTTGCTCTGGGGCAACTGCGCCTCGGCGGGCTTGGTGACCTCGAAAACCTCCTTGGCGTTGTAAGACAGGTTGCGCCCCGTCTTGTAGCGCAGGTTCTGCGACGTTTCGCGGTCGCCGACGATCTTGATGGGGTTGTCGACGCGGATCGTCCCGTGGTCGGAAGTGATGACCACGCGGTGGCCCCGCTCGGCCAGGAGTTTGAGGATCGTGAAGAGCTCGGAATGCTCGAACCAGCTGCGCGTGAGCGAGCGGAAAGCGGCCTCGTCCTCGGTCAGCTCGCGGATCACCTCCGTTTCGGTGCGCGCGTGCGAGAGGATGTCGAGGAAATTGTAGCCGATCACCGAGAAATCGGCGTCGTATATTTTCTGTATATTCTCGAGCAGCTTGCGCCCCGCCTCGGGACGGACCAGCTTGTCGAAGGTCGTCTTGACGCTGCGGCCCGTGGTCTGCAACAGGCGGCGCAGGAAGTCCTCCTCGTAGAGGTTCTTGCCGCCCTCCTCGTTGTCGTTGAGCCACTGGTCGGGCATCAGTTTGTCGATGGCCAGCGGCATCAGCCCGGCGAAGATCGCGTTGCGGGCGTATTGCGTCGCCGTGGGCAGGATGCTGCAATAGAGCTCCTCCTGCTCGACGTCGTAGTAAGGGTGCAGGAGCGCCTGGACCGAGCGCCACTGGTCGTAACGGAAGTTGTCGATCAGCAGCAGCGTCGTCTTGGGATGGGCGTCCACGACGGGAAAAACGGCGTTCTTCATCAGCATGTGCGACATCAGGGGGGTGTCGCTGTCGCGCTTGTTGATCCAGTCGAGGTAGTTGCGGCGCACGAACTTGGCGTAGTCGTTGTTGGCCTCGTTCTTCTGGTAGGCGAGGATGTCGCGGATGCCGCGGTCGTCGGAATCGGTCAGCTCGATCTCCCACCCCACCAACTTGCGGTAGATCACGCTCCAGTCGGCGAACGTGCGCGCCTCGGCAAACGAATTGGCGATGCGGCCGAACTCGGCGCGGTAGTCGGCCGTGACCTGCTCGGTGACCAACTGCTGCTGGTGGACGTTCTTCTTGATCGACAGCAGCACCTGGTTGGGGTTGATCGGCTTGATCAGGTAGTCGGCGATCTTCGAACCCACGGCCTTGTCCATGATGTTCTCCTCTTCGCTCTTGGTGACCATGATCACGGGGGTCGTGGGGCGGATCTCCTTGATGCGGGGCAGCGTTTCCAAACCGGTGATCCCGGGCATCATCTCGTCGAGGATGATGAGCGAATAGGCCGTCGTGCGCGCCATTTCGAGCGCATCGTAGCCGTTGTTCGACGTGTCGACCTCGTAACCCCGCTGGGTGAGGAACAGGATGTGGGGCCGCAAGAGTTCGATCTCGTCGTCGACCCAAAGAATTTTAACTGCGCTCATAGCATATTTTATTTTACAAAGATAATATATCTTCGCGAAGGACCGTCCGATTTTTCAACCGAAACGGCATTTCGGGCGGGCGAAACGGCGAAAATCAAAAATTAACATTTTTCTTATATCGCCGCCACAGAGGGCTACGTTAGTGGTTGACCAAAAATAAGTTACATTTATTCTTACTGACTATCAGCAACTTGCAAAGAAATCGCTTGGAAAGGTAAATATTTTCGCCGATTTCCTATGATGCAAAGGATGTGTGTAAAAGGGTCTGTAATTTGTATGCAGTTAAAAAAAATCGCTATAATCTTGCAGATTAAACAAATTAAAACGTAT
>JAVBRR010000081.1:0-12885 GCA_031547705.1 Rikenellaceae bacterium
TTGATCGAGGCCAGGAAGCTCTCGGTGGTGGGGAAAAAACTCTTGTTGCCGGCAAAAAGCGCCTCGTGGTGGCGGATCTCCTCGCCCACCCCCACGAAATAGTCGACCCCGGCGGCGGCCACCATCCGGGCCACGCGGCCGTAGAGTTCGGCGGCGGGCAGGCCGCTCTGCAGGATGTCCGACAGCACCACCATCGTGGGACGCCCGCCGCCTGCCGAGCGCAGGTAGTCGATGGCTATGCCCAACGAATTGATGTCGCAGTTGTAGGCGTCGTCGACGATCAGCGAACCGCTCAGGCCCTCCTTCACCTCGAGGCGCATGGCCACGGGCTGCAGGCGCGCTAACAGTTCCTCGTCCGTGGCAGTGTGCTCGCCGAACAGCTCGCCACACGCCGTGAGGGCCATGGCGGCGTTCTCGCGCGAAGCCGGGTCGGGGAAAAAGGCGTAGGCGCTGCGGCGGCCGGCGGCGTTGACCAGGCGACCGGAGAAACTGCGGCGCAGGGCCGCCTCGACCTCCTTGTAGTCGCTGTTGTAGAGCACCGTGCGGGCGTCGCGGAAAAGCTTGAGCTTCTCGCTGAGTTTCTCCCCGCCGCTGGCGAACCCTTCCCGGTGCGCCTCGCCCAGCGTGGTGATGATCCCCACGTCGGGGCGGATGATGCGCTCGAGGCGCTCCATCTCGCCGGCGCGCGAAATCCCCGCCTCGATCAGCGCGAAAGATTCGTCGCCCTCGATCATTAGGATCGACAGCGGCACCCCGATCTGGGAGTTGTAGCTGCGCGGGCTGCGGAAAAGTTTCACCCCCTGCGGGGCCATCTGCGAGATCCACTCCTTGACCACCGTCTTGCCGTTCGAGCCCGTGATCCCCACCACCGTGCCCTTGAATCCGGCGCGGTAGTCGGCGGCCAGGGCCTGGAGCGCGGCCACGGAACTCTCGACGCGCACGAAACCGGCCTGGTCGTAGCCCTTGGTGTTCACGTCGCGCTCGATGACAAAAGCACGCACACCCCTGTCGTAAAGGGCGTTGATGTAACCGTGGCCGTCGTGGTTGTGGCCCGCGATCGCCACGAACAGGGCGTCGGCGGGGCTGTCGGCGCGGCGGCTGTCGGTGAAGACGCTGCGCACCTCGCGGTCGGCGCCGGTCAGTTCACCGCCGCAGATCGCGGCTATTCGGGAAAGCAGGTAATTCATGGCTGCACTTATTTACAATTACTACTTTGCTCTGTGTTAATTTTTTATCTGCACCACCGTGATGCCCGCACCACCCTGGTCGACGTGCTCGTCCCC
The DNA here is from genome assembly GCA_031547705.1 of Rikenellaceae bacterium. Classification (GTDB taxonomy): domain Bacteria; phylum Bacteroidota; class Bacteroidia; order Bacteroidales; family Rikenellaceae; genus JAVBMJ01. The sequence goes on from JAVBRR010000081.1 coordinate 1,284, forward strand.
GGCCCCTGCCACCTGGGGCAGGGTGCGCAGGTAGCGGCGGATCTCCTCCTTGAGCGCTCCCGTGCCCTTGCCGTGGAGGATGCGCACCTCGCTCACGCCCACCATCAGGGCGTTGTCCATGAAGTCGGCCACCTCCTCGAGCGCCTCGGCGGCGCGCATTCCGCGCACGTCGATGTTCTGCTTGAAATTGAGTTTGCGCTCCGAAATATTGACGTCGACCCTCGAAACCGGCTTCGTCTGGCGGGCGTATTCCGAGGCCGAAACCACCTCGAGGCGTTCGATCCCGACCGTCGTGGTGATCTGCCCGAAACCCACCGTGGCCTTCTTGCCGCGGATCGCCAGCACCTCGCCCACGACGTCCTGTCCGGCGATGCGGATCTTCGAGCCCACCTCCGCCACGCGTTTCACCTCGGGCTTCGGCTCGGGCGCCGCCTTCTTCTCGGCGCGGCGTTCGGCACGGCGGGCGCGGCGCGCTTCGATCTGGGTGATCTTGCGGGCGATCTCCTCGTCGGTTTCGCGCTCCGAGGCCAGCTCCTCGCGGAAACCGTCCAGCTCGCGGCGCACGCGCAGGGTCGCCCCGCGCTCGGCCTGCGACTCGCGGATGGTCTTTATAGCGTTTTCTATCTGTTTGTTGGCTTCTTCGGTCAGCGACCTGGCTTCGGCCTTGGCGCTGCGCAGGATCGTCGAGCGCTCGGCGCGGATGCGCTCCAGTTCGGCGGCGTATTTGGCCTCGAGCTCCTCGACGCGGCGCTCGGCCAGGCGGATGCGCTCGCGTTTCTGTTCCCAGTAGCGGCGGTCGCGGGCGATATCGCGCAACTGCTTCTCGATGCCGACGTGTTCGCTGCCCGCCTTTTCGCCCGCGCTGCGGATGATCTCCTCCGGCAGGCCGATCTTGCGGGCGATCTCCACGGCGAACGAGCTGCCCGGGATGCCCACCTCTAATTGGAACAGGGGGCTGATGTGCTGCACGTCGAAGGTCATCGCCCCGTTGACGACTCCCTCGGCATCCGAGGCGTAGTATTTCAGGTTGGAATAGTGCGTGGTGACGACCCCGAAGCATCCCCGCTCGCGCAGGCGCTCGAGGATGGCCTCGGCCAGGGCGCCCCCGATGACCGGCTCGGTGCCCGAGCCGAATTCGTCGATCAGCACCAGCGAGCGCGCGGTGGCCGAAGAGAGCACAGTCTTCATGTTCAGCAGGTGCGAGCTGTAGGTACTCAGGTCGTTGTCGATCGACTGCTGGTCGCCGATATCCAGGAAGATACGGTCGAACAAAGGCATCTCGCTGTTTTCGAGCACCGGCACCAGGAAGCCGCACTGGACCATCTGCTGCAACAGCCCCACCGTCTTCAGGCACACCGATTTGCCGCCCGCGTTCGGCCCCGAGATCACCAGGATGCGGCGGCCGGCGTCCAGGCGCAGCGACAGGGGCACCACCGTTTTCTTCTCGCGGGCCAGCGTCTGGGCCAGCAGCGGATGGCGTGCGCCGCGCAGTTCGAGGACGCGCTCGCGCGAAAGGATCGGCCGCACGGCGCCGTTGTCCAACGCCCAGCGGGCCTTGGCCCAGATCATCTCGACCGTCGAGAGGTAGCGGCCCGAATGTTCCAGCTCTTCGAGGTGGGGGCGCAGCGTGTCGGTGAACGCCGCCAGGATCCGCACCACCTCGCGGCGCTCGGCGTACTCCAGCTCGCGCAACTCGTTGTTGATCTCGACCACCTCGACCGGCTCGATAAAGAAGGTCTTGCCCGTGGCCGACTCGTCGTGGATGAAGCCGCGCACCTTGCGTTTGTTGGCCGCCGGAACGGGGATCACCGCCCTACCCTCGCGGATCGAAACCGTGGCGTCGGCGTCGACCAGCCCCGCACTGCGGGCCTGCCCCAGGATCTGCTGCAGGCGCTTGGCCACCTGGCCCTCGCGGTCGCGGATCGCACGGCGCAGCGAGTAGAGCTCAGGCGAGGCGCTGTCCTTGACCGACCCGTGGCGGTCGATGATCGAATCGATGTGGTTGACGATGTCGGCGAAACCGTTCACCCCCTCGGTCAGCACCCCCAGGGCGGGATAGCGCCCGGCCATCGTCCCCGAAAAGAACTTCACCAGGTCGCAAATACCCCCCAGGGCGCGGCGCAGGGCCACGACCTCCTCCACTTCGAGGAACGAGCCCTCGACCTCGGCCTTTTTGAAGATGAATGCCGTATCCGAGAAACCGTCGGACGGGAAGCCGCCCTCCATCATCAGCACCCGGCGCAATTCGTCGCACAGGTCCAGGCGGCGCTGTATATCGTTGTGATCGGTGGAAAAACCCTCGCCTTCGAGCATCGCCAACGCCCCCCGGGTGGTGCACAGCGACGCCACCTGGGAAACAATGCGGTCAAATCCCAGCTTTTCCAATTATCATTTGTTTCTCCCGCCGAACACCGAGAAGCGGACGTAGCGCCCGGGGTGTTCCTGCAGGTCTTCCAGCACACGCGAGAGGTTGGACGAAGCGGCGGCCAGCGAGTCGTAGAGGCGGTCGTCGTTGATGAATTTGCCCACCGTACCCTCGCCGGCCTTGATTTTGGCGAGGATCTGGCCCAGGTCGTCGAGGCTGGCGGTGGCCTCGGCGGCCACGGCCTTGATGTCGGCTTCGGCCAGCGAACCCGAGAAGGTTTCGAGGTTGCCCATCACGTTGTCGATGCGCGAGGTGTTCTTGCGCAGGGTGACCGTCAGGGCGTTGAGGTTGGCGATGATGCCGCGCAGGTGGTCGGCCTCGGAGGTCACCACCTCGTTGAGCGAACCCGACATCTGTGCCAGGTTGGACATCGTGGTCCGCAGGTAGCCCTTGTTCTCGACCAGGATGGTGTCCATGTCCTCAAGGGTCTTCATAATACTATTGACCAGTTGGTTGGCCTTCACTTTGACAAACTCGAACTCCGAACCCGCCACTTCGAGGAAATCCTTGTCCCACACCGAGCGCAGCGTGTCGCCGCTGCGCAGGTAGGTGGGCGAGTTGCCCAGCTCGATCTCCACGGCCTTGCCGCCCATCAGCCCGTCGCTGAAGATGCGGGCGTTGGAGTTGTCGGGGATCTTGAATTTGTTTTTCACCTCGAGCTCGAGGACGATCTTGCTCGACCGCCCCGGGTTGTAGCTCATATTACGGATCACGCCCACCTTGAAACCCTTGATGAAGATGGGCGAGGAGGGTTGCAGGCCGTTGACCTGGTCGTAGGTGGCGTAGTAGGTGCTGCTGCGGTTGAACAGGTCGCGTCCGCGCAGGAAATTGATGCCCCAGTAGAGCAACAGAAGGGTTCCGACGGCAAAGATGCCTATTTTAACTTCTCTTTTCATTGTTTGGAATTTGCAGATTTGATCGCTTCGGCCAGGTTGGCGGGCTGCCCGTCGGCGAAGGCGACCACAAAGGCGTCCTTGACCGTGGCGCGCACCTCGCGCTGCTTGGCGACGGCGGCGGTGTAGGAATCGCACTCGCCCACGTAATATTTATAAAGGTTACCTATCTTTTTCTCGGTCACCTGCCCGCGGTACTCGCCGAAAACGACGCTCCCGGTCGGGATGCGGCTCGACGAGATGCGCACCTGCACGGCAAAGGTGATACCTTTCGGGGCTGAGGCGACAGGAGTTACGGTCGCAGCCGGGGCAACATCGGATGTGGCGGCGGGAGCGGGATCCGGAACCGTGGAAACGGCGGCCGAAGCGTCAGCGGACGGTTCCGCAACCGTGGAATCGGGCTTGGGGTCGTCTTCGAGCACGATGAGCGTTCCGCGTCCGTCGGCCTTGGTTTTGTAGGCGCTGAAGGCGTTGAACAGCGCACGGGCGCATTTTTCCTGTCCGGCGGTGGAAGCCAGGAACGCCTCGTCGCCTTTGTTGGACAGGAAACCCAGCTCGGTGAGCACGCTGGGCATCGCCGTATTCCACAACACGAGGAATCCGGCCTGCTTCACCCCGCGGTCGATGAGCGGAAGCGACTTTTTGTATTGCTGCTGGATCATGTCGGCCAACACGAGGCTCTGGTCGAGATAGGAGTACTGCATCAGCGAGAAAATGATGAACGACTCGGCCGAACCCGGCTCGTAACCCATATAACGCGTGGAATAGTCCTGCTCATAGGTGATCACGTCGTTCTCGCGCATGGCCACCTCGAGGTTGGCGCGGCTCTTGGCGCTCCCCATTACATAGGTGTCGGCGCCGTTGGCCGCCGTGTTGGGCGAAGCGTTGACGTGGATCGAGATGAAAAGGTCGGCGCCGGCCTTGTTGGCGATGCGGCCGCGCTCGTCCAGGGGGATGAATACGTCGGTCTTGCGGGTGTAGACCACCTGCATGGCGGGGTAATGCTTGTTGATCAGGGCCCCCAGTTTCAACGCCACCGAGAGGTTGATGTCCTTCTCCCGGTAGAGTTTGGAAACCGTACCCGGGTCCTTGCCCCCGTGGCCGGCGTCGATCACCACCTTGTTGACACCTCCCTTGGGGCTCTGCGCCACGGACGGAAAAACGAGCATCGACAGGGCGGCGGCGACCGAAAATATTTTTAAGCGCTTTTTCATCTGAACAAAACCAATTTTTTCCTACATTTGTTGGCGAAAACCACCTCCCGGCGGCGAAACAAGCCCTTTTTTCGGGGTTTTGCCGACTTGTCGGCAAAGGTACGTATTTTTATCCGAAGCGGCAACTCTTTTCACTGTCCGGAGCGGGTTATTTTCAAAGGATAAGGCTCCGATGCCGCATCCCAACACGGTAGAAATTTGGTCAAAAAGGTCAAAAGACATATCATTCCGGTTTTCCTGCTGCTGGCGGCGGGTCAGATTGTAATGGGCGCGGGCGGCGGCAGGAAGCAACCCCCCGCCGACGAGCGTCCCCTGTCCGACACCGCGGGCATTCCGGCCGTGACACCCGCACCTGCGCCGGTGGTGCGCGACACCAACATCATCGACATCGTTTCGCCGAAAGATTCGCTATTTCAGGAAGATACGGTGATCGTCAAGGAGCGCCACCCCGGCACCGACACGGCCAAAAAGAAGAACGGCGCCTTCCTGGAAGAGCCCATCAGCGGCCACAACAAAGATTCGCTCGTCTACGACCTGCGCGCCAAAACGGTCTACATCTACACCGAGGGCGATGTGAATTACCAGAACATGAACATCAAGGCCGACTTCATGCGCATCCGCATGGATACCAAGGATATATACGCCTACGGTTATACCGACTCGCTCGGCAACAAAACCCGCCCCCAGTTCACCGAAGGCAACATGATATACACGATGGACACGGTCACCTACAACATCAACTCCAAGAAGGCCAAGATCAAGGGCGTGGCCACCAAGGAGGGTGAGGCCTACCTGATCGGCGACATCGTCAAGACCATGCCCGACAACACGATCAACATCGCCCACGGGAAATACACCACCTGCGACCAGGTCGACCACCCCCACTTCTACCTGGCGATGACCAAGTCGAAGACCATTCCCGGCAAAAAAACCATCGTGGGCCCCTCGTACCTTGTGATGGAGGACGTGCCGATCTACTTCCTGGGCGTCCCTTTCGGGTTCTTCCCGATGAACAACGAGAAAAATTCGGGCTTCATCATCCCCAAGTACGGCGAGGAGGCGGTCAAGGGATTCTTTATCCGCGACGGGGGTTACTACTTCAAGTTCAACGACTACATCGACCTGCAGGCCACGGCGGGGATCTACACGCTCGGGTCGTGGGAGGCGGCCGTGTCGTCGCGCTACCTGAAACGCTACAAATATTCGGGCAGCTTCTCGACGCGCTATTCCAAGGACATCATCGGCGAGAAAGGCGAGCAGAACTACGTCAACCAAAACAGCTACAGCATCGGCTGGACCCACACCCAGGACCCCAAGTTCCGCCCCAGCTCCAACTTCTCGGCCAGCGTCAACTTCATGTCGAGCGGCTACTCGAAGTACGGTTCGACGACCATGGACGATTACCTCACCACGCAGACCAACTCCTCGATCTCCTACTCGAAATCGTGGCCGGGCAGGCCCTACTCGTTCTCGACCAACCTGAGCGTCTCCCAGAACTCGAACACCAAAACGATGATGCTCAGCTTCCCCAACGCCTCGTTCAACATCACGCGCATCTACCCCTTCAAGCGCCGCAACGCCGTGGGCAAGCAACGCTGGTACGAAAAGATCTACATGACCTACAACGGCAACCTGCGCAACAGCGTCACGGCGCCCGAAAATGAAATGTTCACCGAGGCGATGCTCAAAAAGATGCAGAACAGCCTGACCCACTCCATCCCCGTGGGCACGTCGTTCAACCTGTTCAACTACCTGAACATCACGCCCAGCGTCAACTACAACGAACAGTGGCATTTCCAAAAGAACGACCGGACGTGGGACCCCGCGGCCAACCAGGTGAAGATCGACACGACCTACGGTTTCTACCGCACGTACGGCTACAGCGCCGCCGTGTCGACCTCCACGAAACTCTACGGGACGTTCCTCTTTCCCAAAACATGGTGGCTGCAGGGAATCCGCCACGTGATGACCCCCAGCGCCAGCTTCAGCTACACACCCGACTTCACCAACCAGAAATACGGCTTCCTCAAGCCCGTGCAGACCGACTCGCTCGGCACGATCAGCTACTACTCGCCCTACCGCGGGGTTTCGCCCAGCGGGCAGAGCGCCGCGATATCGTTCAGCCTGGGCAACACACTGGAGATGAAACACCGAAGTGACAAAGATACCTCAGGGGTCAAGAAAGTGAAGCTGATCGACAACTTCAGCCTGAGCAGTTCGTACAACTTCCTGGCCGACTCGCTCAACCTCAGCCCCTTCTCGCTCAACCTGCGCCTTACCCTGCCGATCAACAACTTCGGGTTCAACATCTCGGCCACGCTCGACCCCTACCAGCTCGACCCGGTGACCCACCGCAAGATCAACAAATTCATGATCAGCAAAGGCAAGCTGGGGCGCATCACCAGCACGGGGTGGTCGTTCGGCTACACGTTCAAATCGCGCAAATCCAACACCCCCGCCGTGAACGACATCAACAGCGGCGTGGGCAACGTCCCGCCCGAGTACGCCAACATGTACGACCCCAACGCCAACCTCGACCCCAACACACGGCGCGTGCTGATGACCCAGCAATACTATGACTTCAGCATCCCCTGGAACTTCGGGTTCAACTACTCGGTGAGCTACTCCAACCCCGCCGGCACGGCCAACATCCAGCAAACCCTCGGGTTCAACGGCAGCTTCAGCCTCACCCCCGCCTGGGGCATCACGTTCAACGGCGGGTTCGACTTCGTGCAGAAAAAGATCACCCCGGGCGTGGTGACCATCAACCGCGACCTGCATTGCTGGCAGATGAACCTCACGTGGGTACCCATCGGCTACCGCAAAAGCTGGAGCTTCACGATCGGCGTCAAATCCGCCATGCTCTCCGACCTGAAATGGGACAAGAGCAGCAGCCACTACGATAACCTTTACGATCAATAACATACAATTCATGAAAAAGCTAATCTACGCAATTATGGCAGCAGCGACCCTGGCAGGGTGCGGCAAAACGCCCGAAAACCCCTTGCTCTCCCCCTACAACACCCCGTTCAACACCCCGCCTTTCGACCGCATCCGGCCCGAGCACTTCGAACCCGCGTTCGACACAGCCATCGCCCGGGCGCGCGTCGATATCGCCGCCATAACCGACAACACCGAAGCCCCCACGTTCGAACCCACGATCGTGGCGCAGGAACGCGCCGGGGCGCTGCTCGAAGAGGTGGCGGGCATATTCTTCAACCTCAACGAATCGGAAACCAGCGATACGATGCAGGCCATCGCCGAGCGCGTGCAGCCCAAACTGACCGAATTCTCCAATGACGTGTCGCTCAACGAGAAACTCTTCGAGCGCGTCAAGGCGGTCTACGAGTCGCGTGCATCGCTCTCCCTCGACAACGAAGACAGCATGCTGCTGGAGAAAACCTACAAGGGCTTCACGCGCAAAGGCGCCGGGCTCAACACCGAAGACAAGGATAAATACCGCAAAATAACCTCGGAGCTGTCCACCCTGACGCTCAAATTCGGACAGAACGTCCTGGCGGCGACCAACGCCTTCACGCACAACATCACCGACTCGGCCAGCGTGGCCGAGTTGCCCGAATTCGTGCGCGACGCCATGGCCCAGGAGGCCAAAGACCGCAACGAAACGGGATGGACCGTCACGCTGCAGAGTGCGAGCATGATCCCGCTGCTGATGTACTCCACCGACCGCGAAACCAAAAAACTCCTCTGGAGCAAATACAACGCGCGTTGCGCCGAAGGGGGCGAAAACGACAACCGCGAGATCGTGAAACGCATCACCGCCCTGCGCCTCGAGCTGGCCAACCTGTTGGGATACAAGACCTACTCGGACTACGTGCTCGAAGAGCAGATGGCCAAAAACCCCGCGGCGGTCAACGCGTTCCTGGCCGAACTGCTCGCCAAAGGCAGGCCCTACGCCGTGAAAGACTTCGAAACCATCAAAGCCTTCGCCGAACGCACCACGCCCGAGCTGGCCGGCGAGTTCATGCCCTGGGATTTCGGCTACTACAACGAAAAGTACAAAAACGAAACCTACAACCTCAACCAAGAGGAGATCAAGCCCTACCTGAAGTTGGAAAATGTGGAAAAGGCGATCTTCCTGCTGGCCGGGAAACTCTACGGCCTGAACTTCAAGGAGAACAAACAGATTCCCGTCTACCACCCCGACGTGCGCGTCTACGAGGTGTACGACGCGGGCGACCGCTTCATGGCCATCCTCTACATGGACTTCTTCCCGCGCGCCAGCAAACGCGGCGGGGCCTGGATGAGCGCCTTCCGCGAAATGTCGACCGGCGCCGACGGCAATGAAATCCGTCCCCTGATCACGCTCAACTGCAACTTCACCAAGCCCACCGACAACGCGCCCTCGCTGCTGATGTTCGACGAGCTCGAAACCACGCTCCACGAAGTCGGACACGCCCTGCACGGCATCCTGGCCGAAGGGAAATACTCGTCGCTCACCGGCACGAGCGTCGACCGCGACTTCGTCGAGCTGCCCTCGCAGATCATGGAGAACTGGGCCACCGAAAAAGAGTACCTCGACCTGTGGGCCGTGCATTACCAGACCGGCGAGCCGATGCCCGCCGAGCTGATCGCCAAAATCGTGGCGACACAAAACTACCTGGCCGCCTACCAAAACCTACGCCAGCTCTCGTTCGGGATGACCGACATGGCCTGGCACACGATCACGGCACCCGTAACGACCTCGGTGGAGGCGTTCGAGCGCGCAGCGATGGCCCCGACCCAACTCTTCCCCTTTGTCGACGGAGCGTACACCTCCACGGCCTTCAGCCACATCTTCGCCGGCGGCTACGCCTCGGGCTACTACAGCTACAAATGGGCCGAAGTGCTCGAAGCCGACGCCTACTCGCTGTTCAAAGAGAAAGGGATCTTCAGCCGCGAAGTGGCCGACCGCTTCCGCAACGACATCCTTTCCAAAGGCGGCTCCGAAGACCCCATGACCCTCTACGTCCGATTCCGGGGACACAAACCCGACAACACCGCCCTGATCCGCAAGATCACAGGGCAATAATGTATTAGTTTAAATCTTATACCTTTTGTTCTCTTTTGTAAAAGAGAACCAGAAAATCTTCAGAGAAACTTCGTTTCTCATGATTACTTCGCTTTACCCAAAAAGGTTGCGGGGGAGGGGATCAACCCCTCCCCCACAACCTTTATAAGGTATGGCAAGGTAACTATCGGAAAACGCAGTTTTCCCAAAAATTCTTTGGTTCTTTCTTATAAGAAAGAACACATAAGAAATAGATATAACTAATAGATTATTACCCTTTGATCGTTGTGCCGCCGTAGTTGGGTTGTGCGATGGCTTCGGCGCTGCAGATCACTACGCGGGCCACGCCGCGGGCCAGGGCGTTGAAGGCGTTGTCAAGTTTGGGCAGCATGCCGTCGGCGACGATGCCGTCGGCTTTCAGGGCGGCGTAGGATTCGGCGGTGATCTCCCGGATCACCGAGGTGTCGTCGGCCACGTCGCGCAGCACGCCGCGTTTCTCGAAGCAGTAGACCAGCTCGGTCGCAGTCGCGGCGGCCAGGGCGACGGCCAGGGTCGAGGCCACGGTGTCGGCGTTGGTGTTCAAAAGGTTGCCTTCGGAATCGGCGGTGATGGGCGCCACGACCAGGGTGTAGCCCTCGCGGCGCAGGGTGTCGGCCAACGCGATGTTGACCCCCACGGGATCGCCCACGTAGCCGTAGTCTACCGGTTCGGGCGAGCGCTTTTTCGAGAGGATCAGCCCCCCGTCGGCGCCGCAGAGGCCCACGGTGCGGCAACCGGCGGCCGACAACTTACTAACAATCGTTTTGTTGATAACTCCGGCGTAGACCATCGTCACCACCCGCAGGGTTTCCGCGTCGGTGACGCGGCGTCCGTCGATCATAACGGTTTCTATGCCAAGTGCTTTTGATATCGTCGTGGCGATCTTTCCGCCTCCGTGGACCAGGATCTTATCACCCTCGAGGGCGGCGAAGTCGGCCAGGAATTTATCCAACTTAACAGGGTTATCAACAATGTTTCCCCCGATTTTTACGATTTTCAACATTTTATTGACTTGTTATCAACAGCAACGGCGATTTCTGTAAAATCGCAGCTATTTAATCCTTAACCTATCGAAATCTTCCCAGAACGCCGGGTAGGACTTGGCCACGGCACCGGCGCCGCGGATCGTGACCGCGCTGTCGCACAGCAGGGCGGCGACGGCCAGCGCCATGGCGATCCGGTGGTCGCCGTGGCTCTCGACAACGCCCCCATGCAGGGCGCCCCCGCGGATCCTCATCACGTCGGGCTCCGAGATATCCACCTCCACGCCCAGCTTCGAAAACTCGCGCGCAAGCGCCTCGGCGCGGTTACTCTCCTTGTGCACCAGCCGCGAGGCACCCCGCAGGACGGTTTCGCCCTCGCAGCCCGCCGCCAGCGCCACAAGCGCGGGGAACAGGTCGGGACAATGGGTGGCGTCGAACTCGAAGGCGGTCAGCTCGCGGCGGGTGGCGGTGACCGAGTCGGGCGTGGTGGCGATCTCCGCCCCGGCCCGTGTAAGCGCTTCGACGACAGCCGCATCGGCCTGGAACGACAACGGATTCAGCCCCCCGACGGTTACTTCGCCCGCCAGGGCACCGGCCACCAGCAGGCACGAGGCGCCGCTCCAATCGCCCTCGACGGTATATTCGCACGGCGTGTAGCGCTGGCCGCCCTCCACAAAAAATTCGGCAAAGTCGCAGTGTCCGATCTCGATCCCGAAACTGCGCGCCAACTCGATGGTCATCTGCACATAAGGAATGCTGCGCAGGTTATCGACCCGCAACGTGGTGTCGCCCTGGGCCAGCGGCAGGGCCATCAGCAACCCGGTGACGAACTGCGAACTGGTGCTGCCGTCGGCCGTGGTTTCGCCGCCCGCGATCGGGCCGCGCACCGTGACCGGCAACAGCCCCCCGTTCGAACGTACCTCGACCCCCAGGTCGCGCACCGGTTGCTCGACCATCGAAACAGGGCGCCGCAGGATCGACCCCGAGCCCGCGATCGTGATGGGCACACCGCACAACGACGCGATGGGGATAATGAG
>JAVBRR010000030.1:0-15826 GCA_031547705.1 Rikenellaceae bacterium
GGCGGTTTCTACGAAACCGCAACTATTTTACATCAAAGCGACCAGGCGCTCGGTAAAGGCCGAGGTCGTTAGCGGTGTGCCGGAGGGCATGAAGCGCGCCAGGTCGGCCGTAGCCTGTCCCGACGCGAAGCAGCGCTCCAGCGCTCCCTCGATCGCGTCGGCGGCCTCGCCCCACCCCATGTAGCGGAGCATCATCACAGCCGAAAGGATCAGCGAGCAGGGATTGACGGCGTCGGTGCCCGCGATGTCGGGCGCGGTGCCGTGGGTGGCTTCGAAGATGGCGTGGCCCGAGGCGTAGTTGATGTTGGCCCCGGGGGCGATGCCGATCCCGCCCACCTGGGCGGCGAGCTGGTCGGAGATGTAGTCGCCGTTGAGGTTGAGCGTCGCCACGACCGAGTAGTCGCGCGGGCGCAGCAGGGCATTCTGCAGGAATGCGTCGGCGATGACGTCCTTGACGATCAACTTCCCGGCTGCGGTGGCCCCGGCAAGCGCTTTTTTCGCCGCTTCGGGGCCCTGCGCCTTGCGGATCTCGTCGTACTCGGCCATCGTGAAGGCGCGGTCGGCAAATTCGGCCCGGGCGAGTTCGTAGCCCCAGTTCTTAAATCCCCCTTCGGTGAATTTCATGATGTTGCCCTTGTGGACCAGCGTCACCGAGGGCAGGCTATGTTCGAGGGCGTAGACGATCGCCGCGCGCACCAACCGCTGGGAACCCTCCCTCGAAACGGGCTTCACGCCGAACGACGACGTTTCGGGGAAGCGCACCTTGCGCACGCCCATTTCGTCGGTCAGGAAACGCAGGAATTTGGCGGCTTCGGGCGTTCCGGCCTGCCACTCGATCCCGGCGTAGATGTCTTCGGTATTTTCGCGAAAAATGCACATATCCACCGCCTGGGGCTCCTTGACGGGCGACTCCACGCCGCGGTACCAGCGCACCGGGCGCAGGCAGACGTAGAGGTCCAACTCCTGGCGCAGGGCCACGTTCAGCGAGCGGATACCGCCCCCCACCGGGGTCGTAAGCGGCCCCTTGATCCCCACCAGCTTTTCGGAAAAGGCGGTCATCGTCGCCCCGGGCAGCCACTCGCCGGTGGCGTTGAACGCCTTTTCGCCCGCCAGCACCTCGCTCCAGAGGATCCTGCGACGGCCGGCGTAGCATTTTTCGACGGCGGCATCGACCACGCGGCGCATCGAGGCGGTGATCTCGGGGCCTACGCCGTCGCCTTCGATAAAGGGAATTTCGGGGGTGTCGGGGACGTTGACCGCCCCGTTGCTGCAAGTTATGACCATTGTTTTTCTATCATTTTTTGATGAACAGGTAGCTCACCCCGATCGTGCCGCGCATGTGCAGCATCTTGTAGTCGAAATAGTCGGTACCCGGGCGGAAGATATCCTTGAAACCCATCATAAAACGGCCGCTGAGGTGCACGCGGGGAAACAGGCGGCGCTCGTAGCCCAGGATCACCCCGGCGTCCCAGTTGTCGAGGGCGCCGTTGAAATCCTGGGTGTAGGGGGTTTCGGGCGTCACCGGTTCGTAGGCTTCGGGGTCGTCGGGATCCATGTTCATGTTGAACAGCAGGCCCTTGTAGGGCTGGGTATCGAACGAAGCCTTGACGATGTAGGAATAGTAGCCTCCCAGGATGACACGGTTGGTGCCCTGCCCGAAGGTGTAGCGCAGGTAGAGCGGCACTTCGAGCATCGTGAACGACATTTTGGCCTCGGCCGTGCCCCGGAACTCGATCAGCTTCTCGCTGCCGTCGGAGTTCTTGTCGTGGAACACCTGGCTGTTGGTGCGCGTCTTGGCGTCGAGGGCCACGGTCTTGTAGGTCGTTTCGAGGGTCATCGACCAGTGGGGGTGCATGATCGTCGTGTACGAAAGTCCCAGCGCGGGGGTGAGCTTGGGCACGGCGCTCATCTGGCTTCCACCCCCCATGGCGTAGCTCGGCGGGAAGGGGATCGAAGCGCCTATGTCGATGCCCGTGTGCACCCCGAAGGCGAAGCTCACCGGGTCGCGGCGTACTTTTTCGGGACGGTCCTTGGCCTGCGCGGCAACGGTTGCGGCGGCGAGCAAGAGTATGATAAAGAGTCTTTTCATCGTATTAATCTTCTTCGTATACGAGTTTCACATTATCCACTTTGAAGACCGTACCATCGCCGCCGATAAACAGGTCGCCGTCGGTGCTCGAAGCGAAGCACACGTTGAGGTGGGTGTAGTCGAGGATCGAGTCGCCGGTGTTGTCGAAGCGGATGTGGAGCGTGGTCCACTGTCCGGCGGGCACTTTGGTGATGGTTATGTCGCCATAGGCGCTGTCGTAGGTGCCGTCGTAGGTGCTGATAGCGACCTCCTTGCGTACGACGCTCGTGGCCTGGGCGCTGTTCTTGGCGTGGCCGAGGCCGTGCCAGACGAGATCCCCCGCGCCGGTGTATTTGATCAGCTCGATCGTGGCGCCTGCAATGTCGGGATCGGTAGTGACTTTTTTATTGACTTTTTTATAGACCGGGCTGTACCACACGTCGACATCCATCCCCAGTACCTTGGAGGTCGCATTCCACGGTATCCCGAAGAAGGTCTTTGCGGGAGGATCGCTCAGGTCGAGGAGGTTGCTCGTGTCGAACCACCCCAGGAACAGCGATCCGGAAGCCATATTGCCCAGCGTCTCGCTCGTGCTCATCTTGGCGACCGAACCGGTTACCCCCGTATCTTTCGTCGTACCTTTGACAAAGGTATTGTTCGCCGTACCCCACGAGTTGGGCGTGTTGTTGTCTTTCCAGCTGTCGAGGTTCCAGTTCGGAAGCTGCGGCACATAGACGAATTTGGCGAGTCGGACGGTGTATTCGCGCGTGGTGACCATATCCTGGGCCGTCACGGTGAAGGTATTGGTCGCCGTGGGCGAAGTGAAGGTCATCGAACCGCGCACGGGGATCGTGCTCTTGGCCTTGCTCGAAAGCGACATCGAGTAGTTGACCGTCAGCGGATAGGCACCGATGGCGTCGAATGCGATCCAGATCGTGCTCGCGGCATCGTCTACCGTACAACCCTGGACCTGGAACGCCGTGGGGGACGTACCTGTGGACGCAAAGCTCACCACATCGGCCGCGATCGAGGCCGGGGGCGCCTTGAGCGCGACGGTCCACTCCGCGACGGCGCCGTTCTCGGCACGCACGCTCACGGTTTTGGTATCTTCGGCCGAAGCAAACACCAGGGGTTGCACGCCCGCGGGGATCGTGGCGTATTGGCTGATTTCGTAAGCGGGATAGACCGTGATCGGGTAGCAGCCGTCGTCCTCGGTGAGGTTGATGGTTATCTTCTTCTCCCCGGCGTCGATCGTGGCGGGATCGGCGGCGTTGAAGCCGGCGTAGGACGGCATCATCTTCTCGATGCCGAACTCCGTGATGGCGTTGGCGGCGCTGGCCGTATAGCTGCGGTAGTCCTTGACGATCAGCTTCCACACCTTCTCGGTGCCGTCCTCGGCACGCACGGTGAATTCCTTGGGTGTTTTCCAACTGTCGTTGTTCTGCCACACGTAGGACGAGGGCGCACCTCCCACGATCGAAGCCCCGGGCGAAAGGCCTATCGACATCCCGTCGATGGTCAGTTTCCAGTCGCCGGAGTAATTGATGAGCAAGAATACGTAGCCGTTGGTAACCTCGGTGGCTTTCACGGTGATCTCGCCCCGGTCGGGATAGATACCCACGACGGCCTTGTCGAGCACGATGGCCGCCTTCTTGTAGGATAATATATTATACCTCACCTGTGCGGCGGTGTAGTTGTAGCTGAACGAGGTGACGTCGGCCTTGTTGTTTTTCCACTGCCCCAGGCCCAGGGTCCAGCAGCGCGACACGCAGGCCTCCTTGTCGAGCATATAGAACGAGTGGGTATCGTCCAGGGCGGTGAACGCCAGGGTGGTGTCGGTCTTCATGCCGTACAGTTCGATCCCGTTGAGCACCGCAAAGGAAACGTCGATATCCTGGGGGAACACCGGCGCACCCGAGGCGCCCTTGAGCGTAAAGCCCACGTTCTCGGTATCGTTGTCGACCACGGTTTCGAACAGCGTATTCGCGCTCCCGGCGGCCAGCGACGAGAGGAAGGTCCTGGGCTCGATGTCGGTCCCCTCGCGCATCGCGGGGCTCACGCCGTCGGCGGCGAAGATCACCGGGGCGTTCATCAGTTTGACGTTCCAGACCTTCTCGGCGCCGCTCTTGGCGCGCACCTTGATCTTATTGAAATCGCGGTCGTTGCGGAAGACCAGCTCGGTCACCCCGTTCTCGAAGGCGGTGAACGACGATTCGGGGGCGATGGCGAACACCGGCTTGATGGTCAGCGGGAACGTGGCGCCCACGGCGTAGATCTTCAGCGTGTCGCCGCGGGACGAGTACTCGCCGGCAGTCGAAATGGGCAGATCGGACGAGGAGGAAAGCAGCTCGAAGTCGCGGCGCAGGTAGTTGTCCTCGGCCAGGGGCACTTCGCGCGCCTTGATGAAGTATTTGCGCGCCAGGCCGCTCTTGGCCACGACGAAGAACTTGATCACATCGTCGATATCCTCCAGCACCTGCTCTTTCGCCAGGTCGATGCCCGTGATGCGGTCGATGTCCTGCGAAATGGTCATCGTGGCATAGAACCTGAGGGGAAAGCTGTACTTGCCGTAGATGATGGGGATGTAGATCGTGTCGCCCCGCATCTCGGTGGCCCCCAGCTCGATGGTAACCGGCGTGTGGGACGTGATATGGAATTCGTCGATGTTGTTGCCGTCGCTCAGGGCGTCGATCTTTGCGCAGGAAGCCGCTGCGGCCACAAGGGTCGCGCAAAGAAGTGCGTAAACCGATAATCTCTTTTTCATAATCGATTTTTAGTCGAAATTATACCGCAAAGTTAGACAAATATCGAAGGTTTCGGCAAATTATCCCTACATTTGTTCGGTTTCCTGCACGTATTATGCCCCGAAGCATACCGGAAACGGATAAAAAACCTATCCAACTAGAGCATAGAACTATGAAAAATTTGCTTGTCTTAGCGATCCTCGCCGCACCCGTGCTCGGGATCGTCAGTTGCGGAAATGTTATGAAGAACAAACACCTCCCCTATCCCGTGGCGCGCATGGACTCCACGGTCGACAATTACCACGGCACCCAGGTGGCCGATCCCTACCGCTGGCTCGAGGACGACAACTCGGCCGAAACAGCCGCCTGGGTCGAGGCCGAAAACGCCGTCACCGGGGATTACCTGGCCAACATCCCCTTCCGCGACAAGCTCCGCGAACGCCTCACCCAGCTGTGGGACTATCCCAAGGAGGGCATCCCGATAAAAGTGGGCGAGTACTATTTCTCGCTGCGCAACAACGGGTTGCAGAACCAGTCGGTACTCTACCGCCAGCGGGGCCTGGACGGGACACCCGAGGTCTACTTCGACCCCAACGCCCTCTCCGACGACGGCACGGTGGCACTGGGTGCGATCTCGTTCTCGGATGACGACAAATACTTCGCCTACGCCCTCTCGCAGTCCGGTTCGGACTGGGTGGAGATCCACGTGATGGAGGTCGAATCGGGCGTGAAGCTCGCCGACGTGATCCGCTGGGTGAAGTTCTCGGGCGCCGCCTGGGGCAAGAGCGGGTTCTACTACAGCCGCTACGACGAGCCCCTGCCGGGCACGGAACTTTCGGCCCAGAACCGCTTCCAGAAGGTTTACCACCACACCCTGGGGACCGACCAGTCGGCCGACAGGCTCATCTACGCCGATGACGCCCATCCGCTGCGCTATTTCCACGCCGGGGAGAGCGAGGACGGCAAATACGTCTTTATTTCGGGATCGGAGGGGACCCACGGCACCGAACTCTCGGTGCGCGAGGTGGCCAAACCCGACGCCAAGTTCACCACCCTGTTCCGCGGCTTCGAGTACGACTACTCGGTGGTCGAGTGCCGCGACGACCGCGCCTGGATCCTCACCAACCAACAGGCGCCCAACTACAAAGTGATCCAGGTCGACCTCACCAACCCCGCCGCCCCGGCGCGCGAGGTGATCGCCGAAAATCCCGAAGTGTTGCTCGAGGACGTGAGCTCGGTGGGCGGCTACCTCGTGGCCACCTACCTCGAAAAGGCGCAGAACCGCGTGAAACAGTACAACCTGGACGGGGAACTGGTGCGCGAAGTGGAACTTCCGGGCATCGGCACCGTGGGCGGCTTCGCCGGCAAGGCGGATTTCACCGAAACATTCTTCGCCCTGACCAACTTCACGGCCCCCGCGACGATCTACAATTACACCCTCGCCAACGGCTCGATCACGCTGTTCCGCCAGCCCGAAGTGAAGTACGATCCTTCGCTCTACGTCGCCGAGCAGGTGTTCTACCCCAGCGCCGACGGCACCCAGGTGTCGATGTTCGTCGTCCACCGCAAAGACATGAAACTCAACGGCAAGAACCCGACCTACCTCTACGGCTACGGCGGCTTCAACATCAACCTCACGCCCGGGTTCTCGCCCCTCTACATCGCCATGATGGAACAGGGCGCGGTGGTCGCGATCCCCAACCTGCGCGGCGGCGGCGAGTACGGCGAGAAATGGCACCACGACGCCATGCTCGAAAAGAAGCAGCACACCTTCGACGACTTTATCGCCGCGGCCGAGTACCTGATCGCCCAAGGCTACACCTCGAGCGAGAAGATCGCCATCGCCGGCGGATCGAACGGGGGCCTGCTGGTGGGCGCCTGCATGACCCAGCGGCCCGACCTGTTCGCGGTGGCATTGCCCGCCGTGGGGGTGATGGACATGCTCCGCTTCCATAAATTCACCGTGGGCTGGGGCTGGACCGTTGAGTACGGCAACAGCGACAACGCCGCGGATTTCGAATACCTCTACAGCTACTCGCCCCTGCACAACATCGTGCCCGGGACGTGCTACCCCGCCACGCTGATCACCACCGCCGACCACGACGACCGCGTCGTGCCGGCCCACTCGTTCAAGTTCGCCGCCACGCTGCAGGCCGCCCAGGGCTGCGACCGGCCCACGCTGATCCGCATCGACACCAAGGCGGGCCACGGGGCGGGCAAACCCACCTCGAAACGCATCGAGGAGGCGACCGACGTGATCTCGTTCTTCCTGCTCAACACCGACGCGAAAGTGAAATTCTAATGGACGTACGCATCGCGCAGGACTGGAAAGAGCTGCTCGCCCCGGAGTTCGAAAAGGATTACTTCGCCCACCTGGTGCAGTTTGTGCACGCCGAGTACGCCTCGCGCCGGGTCTATCCGCCGGGAAAACGGATATTCAGCGCCTTCGACCACTGCCCTTTCGATAAACTGAAGGTGGTGATCATCGGCCAGGACCCCTACCACGGCGAAGGCCAGGCCAACGGCCTGTGCTTTTCGGTGGCCGACGGGGTGCCTTTCCCCCCTTCGCTGCAAAACATCTTCAAAGAAGTGCGCGACGACGTCGGCACCCCCATCCCGGCGAGCGGCAACCTCGAACGCTGGGCCGGGCAGGGGGTGCTGCTGCTCAACGCGGTGCTCACGGTGCGCGCAGGCGAAGCCGCTTCGCACGCGGGGCACGGCTGGGAGCGCTTCACGGACGCCGTGGTGGAGGCGATCGCCAGCCGCAAGAGCGGGGTGGTGTACATGCTCTGGGGCGCCTACGCCCAGCGGAAAGGCGCAGTGGTGGACCCGCAGCGCAACTGCGTGCTGCAGGCCGTCCATCCGTCGCCCCTGTCGGCCCACCGGGGTTTTCTGGGGTGCCGCCACTTTTCGCAGGCCAACCGCTACCTCGAGAGCGTGGGCAAAGAACCTATTATTTGGTAATAACATAATATATATGAATATATTGGTTACAGGCTCCGACGGCCAGTTGGGCAACGAATTGAGGTTGTGCGCCGAAGGGTTGCCGGAATGGAAGTTTGTCTTCACCGACGTGGCCGAGCTGGACATCACCGACTCAGAGGCCGTGCGGGAGATGCTGCGGACGCACCGTATCGACGCGGTGGTGAACTGCGCCGCCTACACCGCCGTGGACAAGGCCGAGAGCGACCGCGAGGCCGCGTGGCAGGTGAACGTCATAGGCCCCGCGACACTGGCCGCGGCCGCCGCCGAAACGGGCGCCACGCTGGTGCACATCTCCACCGACTACGTCTTCGACGGCCTCGGCAGTGTGCCCTACAAGGAGACGGATGCCGTCGCTCCCGCGGGGGTTTACGGCGCGACGAAACTCGCAGGCGAGCGGGCCGTGGCGGGGTCGGGCTGCCGGAGCGTCGTCGTGCGCACGGCGTGGCTGTACAGCGCCTTTGGCAACAACTTTGTGAAGACCATGCTACGCCTCGGGGCCGAGCGCGACGAGGTGCGTGTGGTGTGCGACCAGCGGGGGACCCCCACCTGGGCCGCCGACCTGGCGCGCGCGATCACGGTGATGCTCCCCAAACTGATAGAGGAACCACGCTACGGCGAGGTGTACCACTTCACGGACGAGGGACAGACCACCTGGGACGCATTCGCCGCGCGGATCATGGCACTGGCCGGGCTGCCGTGCAGGGTGCTGCCGATCACCACGGCCGAATACCCCACCGCCGCCGCGCGCCCCCCCTGGTCGGTGCTGGACAAGAGCAAGATCCGCCGCGATTTCGGGGTGGCGACCCCACCCTGGGAGGAGTCGCTCGAAAAGTGTATATCGCTGATAGGTAAGATAAAATAATTTGAGTTTGGATGCAATTCAAATTAAGCGTACATTTGTTGGCACAATCGCAAACTCTATGTCGAACAACGGTAAGCGGAATATATTGATCACGGGCGGCGCGGGCTTTATCGGCTCGCACGTGGTGAGGCTTTTTGTCAAAAAGTACCCCCGGCACACCATTTACAACCTCGACGCGCTCACCTACGCGGGCAACCTCGAGAACCTGCGCGACGTGGAGCACGAGCCCAACTACCGCTTCCTGAAAGGCGACATCTGCGACATCGACGCGATGCGGACGATCTTCGCCGACCACCGCATCGACGCCGTGATCCACCTGGCGGCCGAAAGCCACGTCGACCGCAGCATCAAGGATCCCTTCTCCTTCGCCCGCACCAACGTGATGGGCACCCTGGCACTGCTGCAGGCGGCGCGCGAGGCGTGGGAAGGGGCGACCGGCGACAAACTGTTCTACCACGTCTCGACCGACGAGGTCTACGGTTCGCTCGACCACGGCGGCTTCTTCGTCGAAACCACCCCCTACGATCCCAAAAGCCCCTATTCGGCCTCGAAAGCGTCGAGCGACCACTTCGTGCGGGCCTACGCCAACACCTTCGGGTTGCCGACCGTGATCTCCAACTGCTCGAACAACTACGGGCCCAACAAGTTTCCCGAAAAGCTGATCCCGTTGTTTATCAATAACATCATCGAACGCCGCCCCCTGCCCGTGTACGGCAAGGGCGAGAACGTGCGCGACTGGCTCTACGTCGTGGACCACGCGCGGGCGATCGACACGATATTCCACGACGGACGCCGCGGCGAAACCTACAACATCGGGGGTTTCAACGAATGGAAGAACATCGACCTGATCAAAACCCTGATCCGCGCCACCGACAAGGCACTCGGACGTCCCGAGGGCGAATCGCTGGAACTGATCACTTACGTGACCGACCGCGCGGGGCACGACCTGCGCTACGCGATCGACTCCTCGAAGCTGAAAAACGAGCTGGGCTGGGAGCCCTCGCTCCAGTTCGAGGAAGGCATCGGGCTGACGGTCAAGTGGTACCTCGAAAACAAGGCGTGGCTCGACGCGGTGACCAGCGGCAGCTACCGGAGTTATTACGAAACGATGTACGGCCGTGTTTGATTCCGCTAAAAAACTCTTTATCGTCGGTCCCTGTGTGATCGAAAGCGCCGAACTGCTCGACCGGATCGCGGGCGAGGTGGCACGGCTGCGCAAAGAGTTGGGCGTGGAGATCATCCTCAAGGCCTCCTACGACAAGGCCAACCGCACGTCGCTCAAGGCGTTCCGGGGTCCGGGCCTGCACAAGGGCCTGCAAATACTGGCTGATGCCGGCGCCAAATACAACCTCCCGCTGACTACCGACATCCACGAATCGCACCAGGCAGCCGCCGTGGGCGAAGTGGTGGACGTGATCCAGATCCCGGCTTTCCTGTGCCGCCAGACCGACCTGCTGATGGCGGCCGCGGCAACGGGCAAGACGGTGAATATCAAGAAAGCCCAATTCCTTTCGGGCGAAGACATGTACTATCCCGTGCAGAAGGTACGCGGGAGCGGAGGCAGCGACGTGTGGCTCACGGAACGCGGAAATTCATTCGGTTACAATAACTTAGTGGTCGATTTCCGCAACATCCCCGACATGAAGCGCATCGTGCACCGCGTGGTGATGGACTGCACCCACAGCGTGCAGCGTCCCGGAGCCGCCGGAGGCGCCACGGGCGGCAACCGCGAATTCGTTCCGGCCATGGCGCTGGCCGCCAAGGCATTCGGCGCCAACGGGTTCTTTTTCGAAGTCCATCCCGACCCCGAAGAAGCCCTGAGCGACGGTGCCAATTCGTTGTACCTCAAAGACCTCGAAGGGGTCATAAAATCGTTGATCTGACACCGATGAGCAATTCGCGCGAAATAGCCCTCAACACCTTCAAAGTCGAAGCCCAGGCCATCGAAGGCCTCGCGGCGCGCCTGACCGCGGATTTCGAAACGGCCGTGGAGGCTATGCTGACATGCAAAGGCCGGGTGATCGTTACGGGGATGGGCAAGTCGGGCCTCGTGGGGACCAAGGTCGCCGCGACGCTCGCCAGCACGGGGACGCCCTCGTTTTTCCTCCACCCCGGCGAGGCCTACCACGGCGACCTGGGGATGATCGCGCGCGAGGACATCGTGCTGGCGATCTCCAATTCGGGCTACACCGACGAAATACTCAAGCTGATACCCTTCCTGGAAGACAACGGCAACATCATAGTGGCCATGACCGGCGACAAGGCCTCGAGCCTGGCCAAGCACGCCCACTACCACCTCGACGTGGGGGTGGCCGAGGAGGCGTGTCCGCTGAGCCTGGCGCCCACCTCGTCGACCACCGCGGCGCTGGTAATGGGCGACGCCCTGGCCGTGGCGCTGATGCACCGGCGCGGTTTCAAGGAGGAGGACTTCGCGCGGTTCCACCCCGGCGGAAGCCTGGGGCGTAAACTGCTCACCAAGGTGGGCGATGTGATGCGCCGCGAGAACCTGCCCATCGTCCCGCCCGCAACGAAACTGAGCGAAGTAATCATCGCCATAAGCAATGCGAGGCTGGGTGTGGCCGTTATTATGGATGGGGAGCGAATTTGCGGGCTCATTACCGACGGCGACGTGCGGCGGGCGATGCAGCGCTACCGCGAGAAATTTTTCGACCTGGCCGTCGAGGAGGTGATGACGCGCGAGCCCAAGATGGTGGCGGAAGACACACGCGTGGTGGAGGCCGAGGAGATCATGCGGCAACACAAGATCCACTCGCTGCTGGTCACGGACTACGCCGGATCTTTGGCAGGGATCGTGGAGATGTACGACCTGATGAACGGCGGAAGTAAAGAAATAAAGTAAAAAGCGACAATGAAACGGTTTGCGGTATGGATACTGGGCATCGCGCTCGTTCTGCTCTTCTCGGAGCGGGGCAGCGGTGTGTTGCAACTGCCCGATCCGCAAACATGGGCCACGGAGAACTGCTCCGGCGAGATTTCGTTATGCACCGCTTCCGCCAAGACCGCGGCGGCCGACATCGCCGAGGCCAACTCGCTCTACAACCTGCCCTCCGTCCCGCGGGTCAACGCCCCCACGCGCACCCAACTGCCCCCGAGGGTCTTTGCGCCCGTCGCTATCGTAGCATATTGGCAATCCACGCTATACGATAATTCACAGCTTCAACCGCCCCATTCCGTTCCTCATCGCCCCGCTGCCTCCCTACGCAGCGTAGATTACCATGTCTTCGCGCTGAGGAAGATCCTTGTCTGACATAGGGAACCCATTCTCCCCCGTTTTTTCCGCACAGAGTCCTCTGTTGCGGGTTCCAATCTATTTATAACCGATTAAAACAAAAGTCATGACAACGATAAATAATATAGACAACACGATCTTCGAGATCAACAACATCGTCAAACGCCGCAAAAGCCCCGTGGGAGCCATCCTGTGGCTGATCGCGGGCATCGCCATCCTCGTCGCCAAATACAACGTCGAGGCCATCTCCTCGAGCGCCAACCTCTCCTCGGCAGCCATCCTCATGGGATCGCTGGTACTGATCGTGGGCATTACCAAACTGGTGATGGTCTACGCCTCGAAAAGCGGCGTGGTGCCGGTATACAAGCCCACGGGCGAGAAACTGGAACGCTATGAGATGTTCTTCGACGCCTCGCTGCGCGACAAGATCAGCGGACTGGTCGACGCAGGCGATTTCGACAAGCTGCTGGCCCTTCCGCGCAGCGACAGCGCGGCCGTGCTGGTGGTTATCTACAAAACCGCCGGCGGCGACGTCCTCCTGGCACAGGTTTTGGAGTTCGTACCCCACTACCACCAGCCCGTCACCGAAACCCTCTATTTCGCCAAAGAGAGCTACAAACTTTCGTCGGTGCTGTAAAAAGAACAGGGGGCGCGCAGCGTATGGCACACCCCCCTGAGCCTTCTCCATAGGCTCGTTAGTCCGGTCTTCTCCCCAAGGCCGGACATTTTTTATACTGTATCTAACTTCGGTATTTTCAAGATTTTATTTATCCGCATCCGGGATTTCGCTTATACGGTGATCAAATGCAGTCCAAAAATAGTAAAAAAAGTTGTTACAACAAGACTTCTTCGATCTTTTTCTGCTTTTCGGGGGGAGAAATCGCCTGTTTTTACCCCAAAAGGGAAGGCCCTCCCTGCGGAGAGCCTTCCCTGGTTTTATTTTGTCGGGGTACCGGGACTCGAACCCGGGGCCTCCAACTCCCGAAGCTGGCGCGCTACCGGACTGCGCTACACCCCGAACAAAATTGCGACGCAAAGATAGTAAAATTTATAAGACTTACGGCGTTTTCAGAGAAAAGTCCGTTAAAAAATTAAGAGCCGCCCGAAGGCAGCTCTTTTATACATCCGGCAACCGGCACGCAGAAACTTACAGCGCGTTGACGCGCAGCTGGAGGCTGCTCTTCAGGTTGCCCGCCTTGTTCTTGTGGATGATATCCTTCTTGGCGAGTTTGTCCAGCATAGCGGTCACCTTGGGCAGAAGCGCTTCGGCGGCGCTCTTGTCGCTGGTGTTGCGCAAAGCCTTCATCGCGTTGCGGGTAGTCTTGTGGAAATACCTGTTCTGCAACCTTTTGGTTTCTGTCTGGCGGATTCTTTTCTTCGCCGATTTGCTGTTTGCCATAAACTGTCGTTTAACTTTTGTAGCCCATAGGAGAGTCGAACTCCTCTTTCAAGAATGAAAATCTTACGTCCTAACCGATAGACGAATGGGCCGTCACGGGTTTTTCAGAGGTGCAAAGGTAAGTAAAAAGTTGTTATGTGCAAATTTTTCTCGCGAAATTTGATCCGATTTTGTATAAAATCATTTTTTCTTCCTTTTTTGCATCTTCACCGAGCGGGATTCGGCGTCGAAAAAGAGCGTCGTCTGCGAAAAAAGACGCTGGATCTCACCGCTCCCGATCAGCTTCTCGGCCGTGCCGTAGAGCACCTCGCCGCCCTCGATCACGGCCATCGTGTCGCACAACTCCAGGGCGATGCTCAGGTCGTGGGTCGAAAAAATAATGCATTTTCCCTCGTCGTGAGCCAGCTGGCGCAGCAGTAGGCAGATCTCGTACTTGTTGGGCAGGTCGAGGAAGGCGGTGGGTTCGTCGAGCAGGATGATCGGGGTGTCCTGGGCCAGGGCGCGGGCGATCATCACCCGCTGGCGCTCGCCGTCGCTGAGGCGGTCGACCGATTTGCCCGCGAATTCGCGCATCCCGACCAGCGTCAGCGCCCGGACGACCGCGCGGCGGTCCTCGTCGCGCAGCGAGCCGATCCAGTTGGTATAGGGCGCGCGGCCCAGGGCCACGATATCGCCCACGGTGAGGTTGGCGACCTTCACCTCGTCGGTCGAGACGAAACTGATCATCGAGGCTATTTCGCCCGGGGAGAGCTTGTTTTGCGGGATCCCGTTGATCGATATGCTTCCCGCCAGGGGGCGCGCCAGGCCGGCGATCGTGCGCAGCAGCGTGCTCTTGCCCGTGCCGTTGCGTCCCACCAGCGCCGTGAACTCGCCCCACCCGAAACCGATGCCGGCCTCCCGGAAAAGGATGCGGTTGCCGTAGCCCAGGGTCAGGCCGTGCAGTTCGACGGTATTGATGCGGGGTGCGTCCATCAGAAGAATTTTTTGTTGCGGACGATCACCACGATCACCACCGGAATACCCAACAGGGCGGTTACTGTATTGATAGGCAGGATCATGTCGTGTCCCGGAAGTTGCGAAACCATGTCGCACAGCAGCATCACCGCCGCGCCGATGGCCATCGAGGCGGGCATCAGCACGCGGTGGTCGGCCTGCGAAAAGAGCATCCGCGCCAGGTGCGGCACGGCGATGCCCACGAACCCGATCGGGCCGCAGAACGCCGTGATCGTGCCGGCCAGCAGCGTGGTGCTCAGGAAGATCGTCCCGCGGACCAGCGGTATGTTCAGCCCCATCGTGCGGGCGTAATTCTCGCCCAGGAGCAGCATATTGAGCGGTTTGATCATCGCCACCGACAGCCCCAGCCCCACCGCGACCACGGGGACCAGCAACCACAGCTGCTGTCCCGACACCCCGCCCAGGCTGCCCATCGTCCACACAACGAACGACTTGACAGCACCGTCGGGGCTGACGTACTGCAAAATATCGACAAAGGCCGTGGCCGCGCTGCCGAACATCATCCCCAGGATCAGGATGGCCATGATATCTTTCAACCGCACCGAAACGGCCAGGATCAGCACCAGGATCAGCGCCGCGCCGACCCACGCCGAGCCCACGATCCCCATCTGGTAGAGCACGCCCCCGGCCACACCCCCCAGGAGCGGCGCCCCCCGCAGGAAAAGCGCCACACCGAGGCTCGCCCCACTGCGGCTACCCAGCACATAAG
The DNA here is from genome assembly GCA_031547705.1 of Rikenellaceae bacterium. Taxonomy (GTDB): domain Bacteria; phylum Bacteroidota; class Bacteroidia; order Bacteroidales; family Rikenellaceae; genus JAVBMJ01. The sequence goes on from JAVBRR010000030.1 coordinate 15,032, forward strand.
GACCGGCCAGCGGGTTGCGGAAAAGGGTCTGCATCTGCAACCCGCTCGCCGCCAGGCCCGCCCCCACGACGAGCGCCACCACCGCCTTCGGCAGCCTGAATTTCACGATAATGGCCCGCACCGCCTCGTCGGCGCCGCCAAAAAGCGCACGCCACACGTCGCCCGCCGAAATGCTCACCGACCCCAGCACGATGTCCGACACGAAAAGCACGGCCACCGCCGCACCGATCGCAACGAAATAGAGGCTACGGCGCGAGGTCATCGGGGCAGGCGTTTGAAAAAGTACAACTCATGATCCGGGAAGAGTTCCGGATGGAAGATCGCCGCCAGGTCGGCCAGCACGGCGTCGGCATGCACGGCCCCCGACTCCCAGAAATCGCTGCCGCCGCTCCCGGGCACGGTCCGCGCGGTGTTGTTGTAGACCTCGCCGCGGCTCACGGCCGGAATATCCGCAAAGCGCGGGTTCATCGCCACGACCTCCGCCACGCTCGCCGCGGTGTTGGGACAGAGCCAGGTATCGGCCCTGCGCGCAGCCACAAAGGCCGCTTCGGCGCTGATGGCGCGGGTACGTTCGCTCTCGTCGCCCGCGCAGGCGTAGGCGCCCCCCGCGTCGTCCACCAGGCGCACCATGTAGCTGCCGTCGCCCGGGACGTACCATGTGTCGCGCCACGGGGCGTTGAGCATCGCCACGGGACGGGCGTCGGCTGCCGCGACCCGGTCTTTTATCGCATTGTAACGCTCCTCGATCCCCTCGAACCGCCGGCGGGCCTCCTTCCGGATCCCGAAGATCTCGCC
>JAVBRR010000119.1:0-4899 GCA_031547705.1 Rikenellaceae bacterium
CTCATGGCCGACCGCGAAACGCAACTCAAAAGCGTGTTCACTTCCGAACAGTACAACAAATGGACCGAATACCGCAAGTCGATGACCGACGATATGCGTCGTGGCCGCATGGGACACGGGCCCCAGCGGGACAGTACGCAGAAGAGCGAGCCCGTCAAGAAGGACGGCGACAAGAAGAAAAAGTAACCCCACACCGGGTTCTGTCGATGGGAAGACTGCCTTACGGGTGGTCTTCCGTCGTTTCGTAGATGGATTCGGGCGATTCGCCCGAATGCGGAACGCAGATAGGAACTAAAACATTAACTTAGCGCGCAAATTCAACGAAATACAGAATGAAGAAGTTAACGACATTTACGCTCCTGATCTTTGCTTTTGCGGCCGCCTACGGGCAACAAACCGGACGCCTGTCGCTCACGGTGACGGATGCGGTTTCCAAAGAGGGTATCGGCGGAGCGGTGGTGGAGCTCACGCCGGCCAAAGACACGACGGCGCGCAAATACTATATCACCTCGGGCGCCAAAGGGGCTGCGTCGCTTCCGGGCGTACCTTACGGCAGCTACAAAATGAAAGTAACCTTCCTGGGTTATGCTCCCTACACCCAGGATCTGTCCGTGAGATCGGCCGCTGTCGATGCCGGTGTCGTCGCACTCGTCGAAGAGGCTCTGGCGATCAAGAACGTGGTGGTCGAGGCCCAGGCGATGCGCACTTCGCAAAAGGGCGATACGGTGGTCTACAACGCCGATGCGTTCAAGGTGGCGCGCGATGCCGACGCCGAAGGCCTGCTCTCGAAGATGCCGGGCATCACGGTTATCGACGGCCAGGTCGAAGCGCAGGGCGAAACGGTGAAAAAAATATTCGTCAACGGCAAGGAGTTCTTCGGAAGCGACGTGAACGCCACGATGAAAAACCTCCCCGCCGAGATAATTTCCAAAGTCGAGGTTTATAATAAACTCAGCGACCAGGCCGAGTTTTCGGGCGTCGACGACGGCGAGGGCTACAAGGCCATCAACATCGTCACGCTGCCCAACGCCCAGGTTTTCGGCAAATTGCAGGCGGGTTGGGGCTACAAGGACAAATACATCGCCGGCGGCAACATCAACTATTTCCAGGGAAACCAGCGCATATCGCTGATAGGGTTGACCAACAACATCAACCAGCAGAACTTCTCGACCGACGACATCCTGGGCGTCAACGCCGGTGGCGGCGGTTGGAGCAGCCGCGGAGGCGGCATGCGGATGCGTGGAGGTGGAGGAGGTTCGGGCCGCGACTTCATGGTAGGCCAGGTCGACGGGATATCGAAAGTCCATTCCATCGGGCTGAACTACATCAACAAGATCGGCGAGAAGATCGACTTCCAGGGCAGTTACCTTTTCAGCGCCAACCAGAACGACAACGATCGGATCACCGACAGCGAGCTTTTCGGATCGCGGGCGGCCCCCTTCAAGCACAAGGTCAACGACACCTGGTCGCGCCGCGAGGAACACCGCGTCAACCTGCGCCTGGACTACAAGATCAACGAATACAACACCCTGATGATACGTCCCGCGGCCAGCATCCAGGACTACCGTTCGACGGTCGGCGAAACGGTCGACAACCTGCAGTCGCTGCTGCCCCGCATGCTGCTCTCCCACACGAAATCCGACCAGGATTCGCACCGCTACGGCTACAACATCTCCAACGCTCTTATCTACCGCGCCCGCCTGGGTAAGCCCGGACGCACGATCACCTTCGACCTCAACGGCCGGATGACCAAGAACGACCGCGATGTGAACGAACCCTCCTACACCGCTTACTACGACCCCACCCTGCCCGATCCGATGCTTCCGATCAGGGATAGCACGATCAACAAGATCGTCAAGTCCTACACCTCGGGCTATAACCTCGAAGCCAATGCCATCTATACCGAGCCCCTGACGAGCATTTCGCAGTTTGTGGTGATGTACCGCGCCGGTTACAGCAATTCGCAATCCGAGGCGGACACCAAAATAAGCGACGGAGGAGAAGAAGGTTACATCTCCTATCCCCAATACTCGAATAATTACACCAGCACTTCGTTCCTGCAGCGCGTGGGTCCCGGGTTCAGGATGGGCGGAAAGTCGACCAACCTGGTGGCCAACGTCTATTTCCAGACCACCGAGCTGACCGGCCACCGCACGCTGCCCGCAGCGGCCGAGGTAGACCGCCGGTTCAACAATTTTTCCTATTTCGGGATCCTGAACCAGCCGTTCAACCCCACCAATACGCGGCGTGTTTTCCTGCATTCGCACATCAACAACCCCTCGGTCGACCAGTTGCAGGATGTGGTGAGCATCTCGGACGGCAGCACCCGCATTTCGATGGGTAATCCCGATCTGACGCCAAGCCAGAGCCACAGCCTGTCGATCAACTACACCAAGTCGAGCGTCACGAAAGGCCGCACGTTCATGGTTTCGCTGGGCGGGGAAACGGTGCAGAACAACATCGGCAACCTGGTGGTGCAGGCAGGCAAAAACGACACGGTCGTTTACGGCATCCCCCTGGCGGCCTACGGCCAGTTCTCCAAGCCGGTCAACCTCGACGGCTACCAGACCGCGCGCGCCAACATGAGTTTCGGGACGCCCGTGAAGTTCCTTAAATCCAACCTGAACTTCAACCTGGGGTACCGTTTCAGCAACATGCCCAGCATCCTCAACGACGCGGAAAACATCTCGAAGGCCCATTTCTACAGCGGCGGCGCGACGTTGAGCAGCAACATCAGCGAGAAACTGGACTTCACGCTCAACTACAACGGCGGTTACAACGTGGTGAAGAACAGCATCAACACCGACGGCGACAACACCTATTTCAGCCATTGGGCCTCCGGGAAATTCAAATGGGTGGCCTGGGCGGGCTTTACGCTGAGCGGCAACGCCACCTACTCGCAATACAAAGGCATTTCGACCAAATACAACGAAGAGTTTCTGATCTGCAACCTGATGTTGGGCAAGAAGCTGTTCAAGAACCAGCGCGGCGAACTGACCGCGGGGATTTACGACCTGCTGGACCAGAACAAGAGTTTCTCGCGCAACGTCACCTCGACCTCGATCGAAAACGTCACCGACCGCACGATGGGACGCTACTGGGGTGTGACCTTCACTTTCAACCTGCGCTCCTATTCCGGCGCTGCCGCCAGTAAACCGGCCGAGGGCGAAACGCCCCGTTATGGCGGCGGTGGCTACGGCGGACGCGGAGAAGGCCGTGGCGGGGGCGGCGGTTACGGACCTCCTCCCGGAGGCGGTCCCGGCGGATTTTAGGCCACTCTAAAGACAACCTTGGCGGAGCTTATCGTAATGACACACGGTAAGCTCCGCGTTGTCATTGCGCAGGTGCATTCCGCCGCCCTCGCAATAGCGGAACATCCCGCAACGGGCACATTCCCCCGTCCGTGCCCACGCGCGATTGCGGTAGGGCTCGAAACGGTCGTTCCAAACCTCCATGAACGGGTCGGAATAGATGTTGCCCTGGTGGAATCCCGAGCGGACGCTCAGGCAGCCCGAAATCGATCCGTCGGCCAGAATCGAGGCGGTGGAAACGCCGGCCGAACAACCGTAGAACGAGTCGCGCACCTCGGTTTCGTAGCTCCCGAGGAATCCTTCGCAGGCGTAGTCGACCCGGATGCGGCCCTCTGTGCGCGAGCGTTTTATAAATTCGAGCAACGCTGCGAATTGGTGGTCCGATAGCTGCAACCCAGTGTTCTCGGCAGCGCGTCCCGCGGGAAATACCGTGAAGATGCGCCAGCGCGAAACGCCCCGGCCTATCAGGTAATCCTGGATCTCCTCCAGGGAGTCGATGTTGCGGGGATTGGCGCAGGTGACCACATCCCAGACGATCTCCTCCTCGCCGGCGAGCATGCCGAGCGCCTCGTCCACCCGCCTGAAGCTTTGCGGGTTCCCCCGCAGCCAGTTGTGGTCTTCCTCCAGACCGTCCAGGCTGACGGTCAGCGTGTGGAGTCCCGCCGCCAGCAGCGAATCGAGGCGCGGACGCGTCAGAAGCATCCCGTTGGTCACCAGCCCCCAGGGGTAGCCGCGGTCGTAGAGGGCCCTGCCGCACGTCTCGAGGTCGCGGCGCAGCAAGGCCTCGCCGCCGGCGAATATTACTAAAACTTTATTGGGGTTTACGTGGGGTGTGATGCCGTCTATCGTCCTCAGAAAATCTTCAGTCGGCATGTCGCGCTCTCCGGCGACGCTTTTGCAGTCGCTTCCGCAATGGAGGCACGAAAGGTTGCAGCGCAGGGTACATTCCCAGAACAGGGTGCGGAGTTCGTGGCGCGCCACCTGCCCGCGACGCATCAGACGGGCTATTTCGAGCCCGGCCCGCTTCCTAAGCCCGGGTGTGGCCTTACTCGTCTTCACTGTCGAGCGTAAAGAGGACGTCGTTTTTCGTGACAGTCGTGACCCAGTCCCCTGTCCTACTGCGATCGGCGGCTTCGAACTCCAGGTCGAGCTCGCGGGTCTGGTAGCTTCCATTCGCGGCGCCGTCGACGTCTTCGAGCCGTACAGGCAACTCGCTGGTGGGACCTAAGTCTCTGACGGCCTGGTATAGGAATGTGCCGTCCGACGCACTGTATAGCGTATCCGGACGGTAGCTCTTAGCTTTGAGGATGATGCGTATGCCCGGAATACCCACGGTGGGTGCGGCGGAATCTACCACCTTTCCCTTGATCTTGTAGTTGGCTGTGGGGGTGCCGTACATTACGAGTTTCTCACTACCATCGCACGATGCGGCGGAAAATCCTAAAAGCACGAGCAGCCCGGAGGCAAGGCGGTCGATGATCTTTTTCATGGCCGGAAGAATTGATAATCAAAGTTAAAAACAATTTTCCGGACCGCCAAATATTATTTTATCACCCCCGATTCCAGACGCTGCCGAAGACCAGGTAGT
>JAVBRR010000110.1:0-17691 GCA_031547705.1 Rikenellaceae bacterium
AGGCGGGCGACACGTTCAACGTAATGGAAGACGACCGCAGCGCACGCGAGGTGGCCAATAAGCGCGAGCAGTTGCAACGCATGCAGGGTCTGCGTACCCAGAAACACGTGACGCTGGACGAGATAGGTCGACGCATAGCTATCGGCAACTTCAAGGAGCTCAACATAATCATCAAGGGCGACGTGGACGGTTCGATCGAGGCGATGACCGACTCGCTGATCAAACTCTCGACAGAAGAGGTCCAGGTGAACGTGATCCACAAAGCCGTGGGACAGATATCGGAATCGGACGTGCTGCTGGCCGCCGCATCGAACGCCATCATCGTGGGCTTCCAGGTGCGTCCCTCGGTGAGCGCACGCCGCATCGCCGAGAAAGAAGAGATCGAAATCCGGCTCTACTCGATCATCTACGACGCCATCAACGACATCAAAGACGCCATCGAAGGGATGCTCGCACCCGAAACCAAAGAGGAGATCGTCGCTTCGGTCGAAGTGCTCGAAACCTTCAAGATCACCAAGGTGGGTACCGTGGCGGGATGTATCGTGCGCGAAGGCAAGATCACGCGCCACACACCCATCCGCGTAATCCGCGACGGGATCGTGGTTTACACCGGACGCCTCGGATCGCTCAAACGATTCAAGGACGATGTGAAGGAAGTGACCCACGGCATGGAGTGCGGACTCAACATCGAAAGCTACAACGATATCCACGTAGGCGATATCGTCGAAGGTTACGAAACCGTCGAAGTGGCCCGCAAGTAACCCTCTAAGCCAGGAAATTGCTATCTTTACATCTATTCTCTTTTGTTCTCTTTTGTAAAAGAGAACCAGAAAACTTTTAGAGAAACTTCGTTTCTCATGGTTACTTTGTTATACCCAAAAAGGTTGCGGGGGAGGGGTTTAACCCCTCCCCCGCAACCTTTATAGGGAACAGCAAGTTACTATCGGAAAACGCAGTTTTCCCAAAAATTCTTTGGTTCTTTCTTATAAGAAAGAACACAAAAAGCATACGTGTAAGATAGTAACGTTCCTGGCTTAGAGGGTTACTTTGACTTTGTCGATGCGGCGTCCTTCGAGGGATTGGACGGTGAGGGTGATGTTTCGGGCTTTGGTGGTTTCGCCTTTGCGCAGGAAGTCGCGTTTGATTTCGAGCATGAGTCCGGCGATGGTTTCGGCGGAGCCTTTGAGGTCGGCGAAATAGTCGTCGCCCAGTTTGAGCACTTTTTCGAGCTCGGTCAGGTGGGTTTTGCCGTCGAAAATGTAGGTATTTTCGTCGATGCGGGTGTAGGGTTGCTGCTCGTCGATGTCCGATTCGTCGGAGATTTCGCCGACGATCTCTTCGAGGATGTCTTCGAGCGACACGATCCCTTTGGTGGATCCGTATTCGTCGACCACGATGGCCATGTGGACTTTGGTGTTCTGGAACTCCTCGAGCAGGTCGTTGATCTTCTTGTTCTCGGGCACGAAGGTGGGCTTGCGCATCAGTTTCTGCCACTCGAAATCGTCACCTTCGGAGATATAAGGAAGTAAGTCCTTGACGTACAGCACTCCCTGTATGTTGTCGAGCGACTCGTCGTAGACCGGGATGCGCGAGAACCCGGAGTCGATGATCACCTGTTTAACGGCGTCGTATCGGGTCGCCACATCGAGGGCCACCACGTCGATGCGCGCCTTCATGATCTGCTCGACGTCGGTGTTCACGAAACTCACGATTCCCGAGAGCATCTCTTTCTCCTCGGCGCTTTGGTTGCCGGTGATCTCGATGGCGTTCGAAAGTTCGCCGATCGATATGTTGGCCTTGCGGTTGGCTACCGAACTGTTGATGAGTCCTCCGAACTTGATGAGCACATACGAGAACGGCTTCACTACGCTCTTCATCACCGACAGCGTGGGCGCAGCCACCTGGGCGAAACGCAAGGCGTTGTACGCCCCGAGGATCTTGGGGAGGATCTCGCCGAAGAGCAACAAGAGAAATGTAACAATTATTACTTTTATAATGAATTCCGCCGTCGTGTTGTGGAACGTCACCAGGCGGTTGATGATGTTGTTCGAAAGGATGACGATACAGATGTTCACGAAGTTGTTAACGATCGAGATCGTCGCCAGCAGGTAGTCCTGCATCGACAACAATTTGAGGATGGTCGCGTTAGCCCGCGAGTGGTGTTTCTTGATCGAATGGATGTTGGCGGGCGAGAGCGAGAAGAACGCCGTTTCGGACCCCGACACGAATGCCGAGGCGCCCAACAGGGCCACCAACGCTGCGAAAAGCGCCAGGACCTGGGGTTCGAACGTGTGCCAAGTGACCATTGCAGTTGGATGTAGTGTAGTGCCTTAGTCGAATAAAGAACTTTCCGCCGGTTTTTCCGGCGCGGGCGTTTCTTCCTTCTTCCCTTGCGGCGATTTGGTCGACTGGGTGTCGAACTGCAGCTTGCGCCTCACGTAGGCCGGGATGTTCTCCACGTCCTCGAGGTTGGGGTAATGGTTGTTGTCATGGGGCTGCAGGACAACTGTTTCCGCCTGCTCGCGGGTCGCTTCGAGGCGCTGTTTTTCAAAAGGATGAAGCTCTTTGGCCGGGGGAGTCCACGCCGGTTTCGGTGCGGCGGCGGGTGCAGTCGCGGGACCGGCAGCTTCCGGGGCAGCGATTTCCGTTTCGGCTGTTTCAGCGTCGGGAATAGCTTCGGGCTCGGCAGGTTGTTGCTGCGGCCTCGGTGCGCGTGCCGTGTCGAGCACCCGCACGTCGAAGCCCGTGGCGATGATCGTGATCTCGATGTCGTCGCCTAGGGCGGGATCGTTGCCCGCGCCCCAGATGATGTTGGCCTCGTTGCCGGCTTTGTCCTGGATGTAGTCGGTGATGCGGATGGCCTCGTCCAGGGTAATCTCGTCTTCGCCAGAAGTAATGTTGATCAGTATGTTGCGGGCGCCCGAGATGTTGTTGTGGTTCAGCAGGGGCGACGAAAGCGACATGTCGGTCACTTTCTGCGCGCGGTCGGGACCGTTGGCGCGCCCGGCACCCATGAGCGCTATCCCGCTGTTGCTCATCACGGTGCGCACATCGGCAAAGTCGACGTTGATCACCCCGCTGCGCGTGATGATCTCGGCGATTCCCTTGGCCGCCATGGCCAGGATGTCGTCGGCCTTGCCGAAAGCCTCGGTGAGGGGCAGTTTGCCGTAGATTTCCTGGATATTCTCGTTGTTGATGATCAGCAGCGAGTCGACGCAGTCCTTCAACTGGTCGATGCCCTCCTGGGCCTGGCGCCCGCGCACGGGGCCTTCGGCCTTGAAGGGCAATGTGACGATCCCTACCGTGAGGATGCCCATGTCCTTGGCCGCCTTGGCGATGATCGGAGCGGCGCCGGTGCCGGTGCCGCCGCCCATCCCGGCGGTGATGAAGACCATGCGCGTGCCTTCCTGCTTGAAGATGGCCGCGATCTCGTCGACGCTCTCCAACGCCGCCGCGCGTGCGCTTTCGGGGCGGTTTCCCGCGCCGAGGCCCTCGCCCAGCATCAGTTTGATGGGCACGGGGCTGCTGTAAAGCGCCTGGCGGTCGGTGTTGCAGACCATGAAGGTCACCTCGGCGATACCCAGTTCGAACATGTGGTTCACGGCGTTGCTGCCGCCGCCGCCCACGCCCGTGACCATAATGATCGAGGGCGAAACTTTCTCTATTCCAACGAAATCGATCAACTTGTTCATCTCTTCGCGTTAAATGATCTGGTCGTCGTCGACCACGTCGAACATACCGGTGACTTTGCCCTTGATGCGGTCAAGCCAGCTTGATTTTTTGCCCCTTTCGTCGGGGGTGTCGTCCTGGTCGTCGACCACCGTGCCGCCTTTCGGGGGTTTGGCCGCTGCGACCGGCTCGGGTTTCGCAGGTTTAGCTCCCGGTGCAGGCGCCGCAGACGCGGCGGGCGCGAACGAAGGGATCTTGCGGATATCGTCCACACAGCCCTTGCGGCCCGTGTCGATCCCGCGCACCAGGATGCCGATCGCCGTGGTGAGCCGCGTGTCGGCAGCCACCTCGCGCGAGGCTTCGCCCACGATTCCTTCGGCCGAGGCTACGCGCACTTCGAGTTTGAGTATGTTCTTGAACAGCAGGTCCACGTCGGGCAACTGGGCGCCCCCGCCGGTGAGAATCACCCCTGCCCCGAGGCGTCCGGCATACCCGGCACGCTCGATTTCGGCGGCAACATACTCGGCGATGTCGGTCATGCGCGCCTCGACGATCATCGCCAGGTTGCGGAACGAGATCTCCTTGGGCGTACGTCCGGGGACTTTGATCGACTTCTCGGCGTTGGCGTTCTCGGCCAGCGCACAGCCGTATTTCACTTTCAGCTCCTCGACGTAGCGTTCCAGGATGCCGTAGGCGCGGATATCGCGGTTGATCGCGTCGGAGCCGATGGGGATCACCCCGATGTGGCGCACGATCCTGTCGTGGTAGATACACACATCGGTCGTGCCACCACCTATATCGACCACCGCCACGCCCATCTCGCGGTCGTCGGGAAAGACGACGCTCTCGGCCGACGCCAGCGGGTTGAGGAACATCGCCCCCTGGCGGATATCGACCTTGGTGAGCGCTTTTTCGTGGCGCGAAACGGCGCTGCTGTCGGCGATGATGAAGTTGAAGGTCGCCTCGAGCTTCTGCCCGAACATGCCCACCGGGTCCGCCACCTCTTCCTCGTCGTTGATGATGTAGTTCTGGGGAATGAAGTGGATGATCTTCTCGCCCTCGGCGGCGCGGACGGTGCGCATGCTGTCGCTCAGCTTCTGGACATCCTCCTTTTTGATCTCGCCGTCGCTGCCCACGAAGACGTGGTACGACTTGGGAGCGCACTTGATATGCTGGCCCGAGATGCCGGTGTAGGCCTCGATAATCTTGATGTTCAGGCGGGATTCGATCTCGTCGACCGCTTCCTTGATCGACTTGGCCACCTGTTCTATGTTTTTGATCTCGCCGCGCGCCATGCCTTCCGAAGGCTTGACGGCCGAATCGACGATCTGGATCTTCCCTTCCTCGTCGCGGTACCCCACAACGATCGACACATTGCTGCTACCCAGGTCGATAGCTACGATGTAATTCCTTTTTTCCACTGCTGCGTTATTTTATAATCCCTTACCGGTTCAATTCCCTTTTTACCGCGTGCACACCACCTGCCCGGCGTAGCGCAGGTTGATGGTCCTCACGGCATCCCATCCTTCGTAGTCCAAAGCACGGCGGTAGAACAGCAACAACTTCTCCAATTTCTCCTCCGCTCCGTCGATGGCGCCCAGAATGACCGTGTGGTTCCCGGCGCGGGGCACGATCACAATCTCGGGCTCCCGCCACCGCACACCTGTCTGTGTGTCATCTAAAACATTATCCTGCACGGCATTACTCCCACTGTCGTAACCGCCGCGCACATCGATCTGTTCTATCTGTGCATTCCAGAATTCGTTATTCCGGATGAATTTCACAAAATTAATCAGTTTGTATGTAAAAAGATAATTTTCCGCCAACTTTTTTTCGCCCTCCGCCGTCCGGGGTTCCAGCCGTCCGATAAAGTCGCGCGGAAAGGGAAACGTGAAGTTGCCCGTGACGATCGGGACGTAACTCACAGCGTGGGGTTGCAGGGGGAGGATGTAGTTGTCGTCGGTGACGTAGAAATTGTAGCCGTTGGCGGTGTTGATCCGCGCAACCGGGTGGCGTTGCGACAGTTCGATGTGCAGGATGCCGCGCATATCGACGAACGCCGAGGCCTCGCGGACAAAACCCCGCCGCGCGACCAGCCGCTCGATCTCGGCGGTGTTGACGCTGCGGATGGGGCGGTTGCGCAGGTCGATCCCCTCGGTACGCAGCCACGCGCGCACCATCGCCGGCGTGATGACCTGCATCACGGCGCTGTCGCGGACCACAACCTCGACCTCGCCGACCATACGCTCGCCTTCCTTGCGCCGGGTCAGGTCGTCGGCCCACACGAGGTAGGCCACGATCGCCGCCCACACCAACACCGAGAACGCTATGTGTACAAACCGTTTCATCTACGCCCAAAGGTACGGAATTTATCGGGAAATAAATAACCCCGCAGCAAACTACGGGGTATTGCAAAGTTATTGCGATCCTGCGGATCGCCACGCCCGCCCGAGGGGGGCGGGACGGGCGCGACTAAGGCAACGCAAGGCTTAATATTCCACCTTATCCTCCTTGTCGCTCCACCGGCGGAACGCCTCGAGCGCTTCGTCGCGCAGCAGTTCCTCGGAAGGGATCGTGCGCAGGGACGGCGGCAGGGGGATCTGGTCGTAGATAAACGAGTCGTCGAACCCGATCCCGCGCGCATCCTCGCGGGTGTTGGCGAAGTGTATCTTGCGGATCCCGGCCCAGTAGATGGCGCTCAGGCACATGGGACAGGGTTCGCACGAGGAGTAGATCTCGCAGTCTTCCAGTTTGAAATCGCCCGCGGCCGCACACGCCGCACGGATGGCGCTCACTTCGGCGTGGGCCGTGGGGTCGTTGTGCAAAGTCACCGAATTCGAACCCGTCGCGACGATCTCGCCGCCGCGCGCCACGACAGCCCCAAAGGGACCGCCGCCACGGCCGACACTCTCTTTGGAGATCGCTATGGCCAGCCGCATCAACTCTTTTTTATCCATTTCCAGCAGGTTTGTCAAAAGTGATACAACAATCGCACCCCGGTTTAGTTGTCGCGGGCGATTTCCGAAGCTTTCGTGGTGGTGTAGTATTTCGCCTTCATCTGGCTCACTTCCCAGGCGGGGATCCCGTCGACCAGGTAGCCCAGGTACTGGCGCATGATGGCTCCGTAGGTGTCGTTGCGGTCGAGGTAGTAGGAGTCGGGGACGACGATCCGCCACAACGAGTCGCCCGCCTTCTCGACGCCGATACCCGAGTAGCGCTCGGCCAGCGACGAAACGCTATGTTTGAGTTTGTGGAAAAAATCGTGGTCGGAGAGTTCGCCCGCATTCTCGACGTAAAGCATCGCCTTGTAGTTCTCGGCCGCTCCCTGGCGGATGATGACATTGGCGCGCGTACCCCGCACGATAGCCGAAAGCATGTTGCCCACCCCGGCGAGCGCGATGGCCTCCCAACTCGCCGTGACGCGGCAATGTATGCCGTTGAGCGTGTAGTTGATGCGCCCGTTGCAGTAGAGCCGCAGCGTGTCGCCCGAGAGGTAGCGCTGCAGGTAGCCGGGATAGGAATCCTCGCCGGTCAGGGCCTGGAACAGCGGGGGTGTGATGGAAGTGGACCAGCGGTCGGCCGAGGCGATGGCGATCTGTGTGCGGGAGGCGAGTGCCTTCTCGCCCGCCACGATCTGCTGCACGTGGTCGATCTGGTAGACGACCGCATCGGTGAGGCCGTCACCCTGCTGCTCGACGTCGAAATACCACGCAGGGCGCATGAGCTTCTCGCCTTCGAGCTGCTTGACCAGGTTGTGTACCCGCTGGATCTCGACCCCCGGCTCCTCGGGCGTGCCGCTGCGAAGGGTGCCGAAAAGCTCGGGCAGGCGCGTGAGTTCGCACTGCAGCGAGGCGATCGCGTCGTGCCGGAAAGTCATCATATCGTAGACCACCAATCCTTTCCAGGTGGCGTCGTCGAGCGTCCGTTCGAGTTTGTGGAAATCCTCGGGGTCGATCAGCAACGGTTTGTCGGCCAGCACGTTCATTCCGGCATTGACCGATCGTTTGATGTATTCCATCCGCAAGTGGTTCTTGCCGGCCAGAACGACCACGTTGCCGGGGCGGTCGGTAAGCATGCGGCGCAGGAAATCGTCGCCCGTGTAGACAATCTCGTTCCACCGCGTGGGGTCTTCCGCGCGCGAATTGTAACCGTGGATCAGGTCGAGGTGCTGCTCTACCTCCGTGTCGTCGGGGGCGTAGACATAGGCGTCGGGGCTTACCTGGGGGTAGGCGTGGGCCTGGACGATCCCGGCGTGGAAGTGCCCAGGGTCGAGCGTGATGAGCGTCACTTCGCCCGCCGCACCGGTAAACCGATTGATCGGCTTGCGCTTACAACCGGCCGACAGGACCAGAAAGGCCAACAGGATTGCAAGGGTAGTTTTCGACATAGGCTTGCACGATTAGGTAGGGGTTACAACCTACAAAATTAATAAATATTATTGGAATACCAATCAATTTATCCGTCATAATTTTTCACAAACAGTGTAAATTATACGAAATGTGAAAAAGTTTTAACAAATGTATCGGATTCGGAAAATTTGTTTTATATTTGCAGCGTAAAAAATGGCTTCGATTTTGTAATATTTGATATAAATTATATTTTGAATTTTTCGAGCAAAGTCGTTGCAGTATAACAAGCTCATTATAAAATAAATAAATAATCACAAAAACACCGGAAAATGAAAATCGTCGGAGAACCCAAGGCATTTTTGAGTCACGAGGCGTTGCAACTCGTCGAACTCTACCGCTCGCTCGGCGAGAGAGCCGAAATTCTGATCCCGCACCACATTTTCGACAACCTCACCAGTTTTGTCGACCTCTGCATGGAGGAGCCCGACGATCCGGCCAAACAGCAGGCCGAGATCAACAAATACCTGTTGCGGTTCCGCGAAGACATTCCCGGGTATGTGGACGTGTCGCTGATGCTGGTCCCGCACAGCAACTCCAAAGCCTTCGAACTGAGCAACAAGCGCGGCGAATTCATCAAGCGTGTCGACCTGCTGCTGGACACCGACGGCACGACGCCCGAGCTGAAGAAGCTGCTGAAAAATATCCGCGACACCCACGACTTCTCGGTAGGGACGCCCCCGGTGAACAGCGACCACATCGAATTCATGAGCCAGTTGCAGTTGGGCGGCCATGTGCGCGACCTGCGCAAGTACCGCGACGTGATCGGGGTGACGGGCGACATCAACGAGGCGCACTGGAACTACCTGATGGACACGCTCGAGCAGATGATCAGCCAGAGCACACACTACACCACCAACGCCGAAAAGACCGACTTCCTGAACCGCAGTCGCTGGACGGTCAACTTCAAGGGACTCAACGGGATGATCCGCACCGTCGTGTCGGGCAACGCCGACAAGGCGGTCGAGCTGCTGTGCGGCGACGTCTTCAGCCGCGCCTCGGTCGTGACGCTCGACTCGCCCGCCATCGACGAACTGTACGACCGCATGACCGTCGACACGACGAGCATCTTCGTGGTCAAGGTACGCCACGCGCGCATCAACAACTTCTCGGCGCCCAAGTGGTTCCCGCTGCTGACGCGCCTGGTGATCGTCGACGACTCGAAGGAGTCGCGCAGCTCGAACACCTCGCTGGTATTCTGCTTCCACAACGGGATCATCAACACATTAAATAAGGTACACACCAAGAAGCTGGGCTCGCCGGCCAACACCCAGTTGAACCTGCGCCTGATCCTCGAGAACGTCAACCCGAGCTACCTGGCCGAGTTCCGCGAAAAGATCGAGGCCCAGATCCTGACCTACGCGGGCGAGCTGGAGCGTATGCTCGTCGAGCAGACCGGCAGCAGCACCGACGCCGAAAAACGCATCACGCTCTTCAAGCTCGACGCCTTCTCGCGCCAGCTGGTGCAGGACAAGTATTCGCTCGAAAAGCTGCGCGATTTCATCTTCTTCCTCGAAAACTGCCACAAACAGGAAACAAAACAGGTTCAGACGCAGGAACTTATCGACGAGTTCGAAACGCGGATGCGCAACTATTTCTACGCCGGCAACCGCCACATCGACATCGTCACCATCCTCGAAGGGGGCGGCCGCAACCAGATCCGCACTTTCGGGGCCTACCTGCGCGGACGCCAGATCGCAACGCCGAGCAGCAAGGTGCGTTACGCCTGCCGACTGATCCTCGACATCATTCCCGACTGCTACGAGCGCACGCTCAAGAACCACTTCCACAAGAACTTCGGACTGAACCTCTTCCTCGAGAGATACAAGGAATACATCGCCAAAACCGGGCGCGAGGCCGACAACAAGGGCCGTTTCGAAAAGTTCCTGATCGACCTCGGCATCCGCGACAAGTACTTCGCCCTGGGCGAGGAGGACAAGGACATCGTCAAGAATTTCCTTTCGGCGCTGGGCAACCTCGACCAGACCTCGGTGTCGGACTCGGTGCAGATGATCATCCGCGACCTGCTGTTCAACTCCGGCGGCCAGCCCAAGCCCTACATTATATACAATGCGCAGCAGGCGTGGGAGTACAAGGACCTGCTGCCCGACGACTGTTTCGACGTCAACCCGTTCGATGTCGAGATCGAGAACTCGGCCGACGGGCGCCTGGCCTACGACCGCCTGATCGACCGCCTGCAGCGGATCAAGTCGACCCTGGCGCTGTTCGACGACAGCGGTTCGCTGTGGGACCTGTTCTGCGAGAACACGACCATCGTGATCAACGACCCCAACAACCCCACCGGCTACACCGATTTCAACGACGAAACCCTTAACGGTTTCTTGAAATTTCTGAATAGCAGCAAGATAACCCTGTTTCTGGACGAAGCTTACGCCGAGAGCGTCAAGATCGAGGACCCCGAGCTGCCCAAGTGGCGCACCATTTCGCGCTACATCATGAACAACATCAACGCCCAGAGCCGAATCAAGGCCATCTCGTCGTTGTCGACCACCAAGAACCTGGCCGCCACGGGCGAACGCCTCGGCGCGATCGCCACCACGCCCAACGCCGCCGGATTCGCCGCCTACGCCCGCAAATGCAACAGCGCCGAGCACGGCAACAACAACTCGCTGCTGATGCTCAACAACACGCTCGAAACCGCCCAGGTGGCCAAAAGCATCAAGGACCGCATCGAATCGGAGCTCCCGAAGAACGCCTCGCGCAGCAACATCAAGCGCGCGCTGGTGGGTTTCATCACCTCGCAGATCGAGAAGACCGAGATCAACAACCGCAACAGCATCACCAACCAGTTGCACAAGACCGCCGGTTTCGAGGGCTCGCCGCTCTACCTGTTCCTGTTGGAAGAGCTCGTGTCGCTCGACAAACTCGACGTGCTGGGGCTGCCCGACGACTTCAAATACAAGGACGAACCCTTCTTCGGCTACTACCAGACGCGGCTGGTCAAGAACCTCAACCGCTTCCGGGTGAACAAGAACTTCCGCAGCGAGTCGATCGTGCGCCTGTCGATGGCCAAGGAGATCGCCCAAAGGCTTGTGGACCAGTTCGAAATCGCCGACACGCTGGAGGTGATCCCCTCGGACGGATCCTACCTGTTCAACTACCGCATCAAGGGCGACCCGGCTTATGCCGACCTGCTGTCGTTCTGTAACTTCCTGGCGCGCAACCGCGGGATCGCCACGGTACCTTACCCCACGGGCCTGGTGCGCTTCTCGGTGGGCGGCTACATCCGGGCGGGCAAGGAGGGGATGAAGGTCTTCGCCGCCGAGATCGAAGACGCCCTGTCGATCTTCATCAAATACTGGATGCAGTTCTCGGCCCTGCGCAGCGATGCGGCCAACAAGGAGGTCGAAACGCGCGACCTGCTCGTGGATATCTTCGCGGCCGCCAAGGAACGCGACTTCATCGACACGGTGGTGGGCGATTACACCCTCTCGGCGCGCTACGCCAAGGACAAGGCGCCCTCGTTGCAGATCCGCGACGTGCGCTCGCTCTACCACACCTCGCCCGAACGCAGCGGCGTGACGATCACCACGATAGGCCGCAGCGCCAACAGTGTGATCGAGCTCCACGGCGACATCATCGGTTCGTGTGCCGACGTGGCGCAGTTCATCGAGAGCCCGGCGTTCACGAAAATCTACGAAAACCTGCTGGCTCAGGTCTACAAACGTGTCCCGGCGCTGGCCGACGAGGACTTCAACACCGTCAGCTCGCGTTACAGCAAGGCTGTGATCCTGAAATATATCACCAACAAAAAAACCTTCCAGCCCAACCACCACGTGCTCGACAACCCCGAGGAGAAGAACATCATGCGGGAGGTGCTGATCGAGATGGAAAACCTGCTGTTCTCGGACAGCAAAATGAAGATCATGGCCATCAACGCCACGGGTGACGCGGCGCTGGACAAAGCCAAACTCGAAGGGCTCAACTCGATCCTCAAGAAGTACATCCGCGAGATCCTGCTCCACTTCAACCTGCCGTTCGAGAAGGAGAGCCTCGAGCCCAGCCGTCGCGAGATCATCCGCATCGCCGGCGAGTGCTTCGAGGAGATCATCGGCATCAAACTCACCGAGCTGAACCTCAACATCTGGGTCGACGAGTTCGTGGGCAACCTGCGCGAACTGCCCGAGTTCAAGGAGATCGGACTCTCGCGCAAGAGCGTGGGCTACATCCAGGACGCCATCGCCACGGGGATGAGCGGGGCTACGGCCGTGACCGACAAGATCCTGTACCTCTACCTTTTGAACAACGACAACTCGTTCTACCGCAAGGTGTGCGAGCGCCTGCGATATTTCAACGACCGCATCGCCGAGCACCCCGACGGCGAAATCAAGATGTTCACCGAGGAGTTCGTCACCAGCATCCTGCCCGTCGAGCTGCGCGAGATCAACAACTACATCATGCGCCGCCGCGACATCAAGATCGCCGAAAACGAGATCTACGCCGTGAGCCGCAAGGTGGTGCGCTTCTATATCAGCATGATCAAGCGCACCAAGGGCACGGACTATTACAGCCGCTACGCCCACACGCTGGTGCGCCTGGTCGAAACGGCCTTCCGCAAGCAGAATTCGAGCGTCAACGAAATGGTGCAGCACGGCGTCTCGCTCTACAAGGGCTTCGATATGGAGAACCGCACGCTCGACACGTTCGAGGAAGGGCGCATCTCGTGGATCAACGAGCTGATGTCCAAGTGCGGGGTGATCTCGTCCGAGCAGCCCGTGCAGCAGCACACGCGCATCGTCACCGACGCCAAAAAGCGCGAATACCCCTTCCACAAAATCGACCGCGTGGAACTCAAACGCCGCGAAGCCGACACACAGGGGGCCAGTCCGCTGGAATACATCCGCTACATCAACCCGCGCCCCGAGTCGTCGTTCTTCGTCGACCGCCTGGCCAGGTTCGTGGCCAACATGGACTCCGACGACTACCGTTGCAAGGTTGTCAAGCATGGTATTGTCAAGGAGTTGGTGATCTTCCAGAAGGGCTACATGAAGTACCTCACGGACAACTACCGCCTCAACTACACCGAGGATATCTCGCTGGCCGACATCCGCAACTTCGTGCCCGACGTGATCAGCCTGCTGGGTGCGCCCGAGAAGCTGATTTCGTTCCCGCAGGTGGGTTATTTCGATATCAAGGGCCCCGCGGGCAACATCAAGACCATCGTCACGCCCCTGAAGTCGGAGGCCGACTACTTCGGCGACGTCAAGAAGCCGCGCCTGACGGTGATCAACGAGAAGGTCAAGGAGATAGGCGGTATTCCGCGCCACGGGTCGCTGTTCCTGGTCGAGGAGAACGACGGCAGCGTCTTCGTGATCGAGATCAACGGCGACAGCGGCGTGGGCAAGAGCGAGATGATCGCCGCCTTCGTGCTGCGCTGGCTGAAGAACAACCTCGAGGGCATCCGCTCGGTGAAGATGATCGCCGGCGACATGTTCCACGAATTCCAGGACGCCGAGGGCAACCTCTACGGCATAGGTACCGAAGTGGGCGACTTCTCGCGCACGACGGACTTCGATCCGGACTATATCAAATATTACAAATTTTTGTTCGAAAGCAGCGCCGACAGCAACGTCGACGACCTCAACTCGCGCAGCACGGTGAGCGGGATGTGCGACATCACGATGCCCTACAAGATCGACATCATGCTCAGCGCGGGCAACTACTCGAAGTACGAAGCGGGCATCACGCGCGTGGACAACCCCGAGAACTTCCTGCTCTACATCGACGCCCACGGCGAACGCAAGGAAAAATCGACGAGCGGCGACGGCCCCAACTTCCAGCGCACGCTCAAGCGCTACACGGCCGACAAGAGCATCGTCGAAGTGATCGCCCGCCACGGCAACTACCTCGACGACGTGCTCGACTGGGAATACAACCCCGCCGACAAGAACTACTACCTCGCCTCGTCGTTCAAACTGTTGGACAAGATCGACATCACCGAAGTGGTGCGCATGATCTTCGCCGGCAAGAAATTCACCGCCAACGGCTTCGGCTACACGATCGAAGGCGTCGAGTTCGACATGATCCAGAACCGCTTCATGGCCACGGTATCCTACCGCGAGGGTGAGAACGATTTCTCGACCGAGCTGGTGCTCGACCGCAAGATCTTCAGCGCCATCTTCGACTCGCTGGCCAGCACCCCCGGCGGGCAGCCGTTCATCGCCGAAGAGGGCCAGACCGAGTGCGTTGCGCACCTGATCGAGTGCCTGCGCGGAGGCAAGGACGGCAAGGGCAAGGCGCGTTTCGTCCAGTGCGGCGTGCTCTCGACCGAGATCGGCCGCAAGGGACGCGAGATCACCGGGCCCCAGAAAGCCGCCGCCGCCCTGAAGCAACTCATCCAGGAGGTGCGCGTCAACAAACCCGAGATCAACGAAGGCAAGATCAAGGTCAAGCGGGCGCTGAACGAAAAGTACCGCCACATCTTCCACGGCGAAATGAATAGCAACGAGCTGTGGCGCTACAACTTCTACCTCTACCAGCTGGAAAACATGCGCAAAGCCGACCTGCGCCGCATGGACAACCGCAGCAAGCGTGTCGACATCTCGAACCTGGTGAATTTCACCCCGTCCGACCGTTCGCGCGAGTTCAGCCCGCTGCTGGTGAACCCCAACCTGAACATCGAGCTGAGCAGTTTCAGCGAAACCTACCTCGAGCTGATGAGCCTGCCTAACTACCCGGCCTTCGCCGAGGAGTTCGCCGCCAGCGTCGA
This sequence comes from Rikenellaceae bacterium, assembly GCA_031547705.1. GTDB lineage: Bacteria > Bacteroidota > Bacteroidia > Bacteroidales > Rikenellaceae > JAVBMJ01. The sequence continues at coordinate 14,806 of JAVBRR010000110.1, forward strand.
CGCGCTCTACATCGCCGAGGGGTACAGTGCCGAAACGAACATCAACAACATGATCGTGCAGTTGCTCCTGATGGAGGGATATATCTCGACCGACGACCTCTCGCGCGGCAGCGTGATCGAGAAGGTCAACCGCGAAACCATCGCGGCGGCCAAGTACGCCGTGGTGCGCTTCCTCGATTCGCACGCGCCCCACGACGCCCCGGCAAGCCCCGCACCGAAGGCTCGCGCCGCAAAGCCCAAAGCCGCCGGCGGGAAGAAATAGAGCCGGACCGATAAACTCAAATGAAGAAACTACCCCTGCCATTGTGTGGCAGGGGTAGTTCTTTTTTGTCCGACGTTTCTTTTCGGGTTTATTTCTTCGCGATATGTTCGAGCATATCGGGCACCATCGTCTCGAGGGTCCACCGGGGATTCCAGCCCCACTCGTCGCGGGCGCAGCTGTCGTCGAGCATGTTGGGCCAGCTGCGGGCGATCGACTCCTTCACAGGATCGACCCGGTCGTCCATCGTGAAGGCGGGGACGTGGCGGGTGATCTCGCGGCAAAGGATCTCGGGCGAAAAACTCATGGCGGTTATATTGAATGCATTGCGGTGCTTGAGTTGCGCCGCATCCGCCTCCATCAACTGTACGCAGGCGTCCAACGCGTCGGGCATGTAGACCATGTCCATGTAGACATCCTGCGGGATAGGGCATGTAAACCGGCCCTGGGCGATGGCCGCATAGAATATCTCGACCGCGTAGTCGGTCGTTCCTCCGCCAGGTAATGTAACATTTGATATAATTCCGGGAAATCTCACGCTGCGCGCATCCACTCCGTATTTGAGGTGGTAATAATCGCTCAGCAGTTCGCCCGTCACCTTGCAAACCCCGTAGATCGTCGTGGGGCGCATCAGGGTGTCCTGCGGGGTGTGGTCCTTGGGCGACGTGGGCCCGAAAGCGCCTATCGAGCTGGGCGTGAAGATCGCGCAACCGTATTGGCGGGCGATGTCGAGCGAATTCATCAGTGCGCCCATGTTGATATTCCACGCCAGCATGGGATCCTTTTCGCCCACGGCCGAGAGCAGCGCCACGAGGTTGAATATCGTGTCGATCTTGTATTTGTTAACCGTATAGGCGAAAGAGTTGGCGTCCAGGGCATTCATTACGGCAAAGGGGCCGTCCTCGCTCAGGGTCCGGCATTCGCGCACGTCGGTGGCCACTACGTTGGCGTTGCCGTACAGACGTCGCAGGTAGGGCGTAAGCTCCGAGCCGATCTGGCCCCCGGCGCCCACAATCAGGATCCGTTTCATCGTCGGTGTGGGCTACGGTTTGTCTTTCAGTTCTTTGATCAGCCCGAGCGAAACCCTCACCAGGTAGATACCCACCAGGGCGATCACCCCGATGGTGAGCCACAGGGCGGGCGTCGCGGGTTTGATCATCATCACGAGCACCACCAATTCGACGCCGAGCAGCACAGCCAGCACGGTGACGATCATCCGGAGGAATTTGAGTTTATCCATCACATTGCGTATTTTAGCGAGATAAAGGTAACAATTTTTTTGTGCGCGATGCGGTAGTTTTCAAAAAATAGTTATCTTTGCGCTTCGAATTGCTGTTGTAGCTCAGTGGTAGAGCACTTCCTTGGTAAGGAAGAGGTCGCGAGTTCAATCCTCGCCAACAGCTCAAGGATTCAAAAACTGCCGAAGGCAATAACGCACATGAAACCGCCTCACACTTGTGTGCAAGGCGGTTTTTTATTTGCGATAAATTTTGAAAACAAAGCCATCTTCTCGTTCAATGGCGTGGCATACGAAGCAAACAAGGTTTTAAAAATTGAAACCTTATTTGGCTTTGGGCCTCAGGAACGACACCAGCCGCGACGCTTCGCCGCCCAACATCACCAGCGACGTGGCCCCGATGATGACGCACCAGTCGCGCAGTGAGATGGGTACGGTGCGGAACACTTCGCCCCCGAAATTGACGATCAGGATCTGTCCGGCCAGGATCGCCAGCACCACCAGCATGAAGACATAGCTCTGGCGGATGTCCGCAAAGGCCGAACCGCGCGAGGAGAAAGCCTTGGCGTTGAACATATTCCAGAACTGCATCATCACAAATACGGTGAAGAACATCGACAGCTGGTAGGCTGTGATGGCGTTGCCCCACCAGAACAGCAGCCCCAGCAGCACGACGATGAAGACGCTCCCCACGCCGAATATCGAGCGCATCATGGGCCGTGTGATGATGAAGTCGGAGTTGCGGCGCGGTTTCTCCTTCATCACCCCCAGGCTCGGCGGCAGCGACGCGAGGGCCATGGCGGCGAAGGTATCCATGATCAGGTTGACCCACAGGATCTGGGTGACGGTCAGGGGCAACTCGTTGCCGAAGATCGACCCGAAGAAAACGACCATCAGGGCGGCGTAGTTGATCGTCAGCTGGAACAGCACGAAGCGCTGGATGTTGCGGTAGAGCGACCGTCCCCACATCACCGCCGTGGCGATGCTGGCAAACGAGTCGTCGAGCAGGGTGATGTCGCTCGCCTCCTTGGCCACCGAAGTGCCCGTCCCCATCGACAGGCCTACCTGGGCGTAGTTCAGCGCCGGGGCGTCGTTCGTACCGTCGCCCGTGACGGCCACCACCTCGCCCAGCTCCTGCAACAGCCTCACCAGGCGTTGTTTGTCCAACGGACGCGCGCGCGACATGATCTTCAGGTCGCCCACGCGGGTCAGCAGCTCCTCGTCGCTCAGGGCGGCGAATTCGACGCCCGTCATGTGGTTGCGGTCGGTGTCGGCGTCGGTCCACAGGCCGATCTGGCGGGCGATCTCGCGTGCCGTGGCGGGGGTGTCGCCCGTGACGATCTTCACGTCGATGCCCGCGTCGAGGCAGCGCGCCACGGCGGCCGGGACG
>JAVBRR010000029.1:0-4824 GCA_031547705.1 Rikenellaceae bacterium
CGTCCATGAAGATGCTTTCCGGTGACACCTGAATTTATGCATTCGCCCTATGCCGATCAATCCCCGACTTAACCTGGCCCGCGACTTTCTGGAGCACACCGGACAGCACGTTTTCCTGACCGGCAGGGCCGGCACGGGCAAGACGACCTTCCTGCGCGAGCTTCGGGACCACACCCACAAGCGGATGATCGTGGTCGCCCCCACGGGCGTGGCAGCCATCAATGCGGGCGGGGTGACCATACACTCGTTCTTTCAACTGCCGTTCGGCATCTGGCTGCCGGGCCTGCAGCGCCGGCAGGCGGAGGTCAGGCGGTTCGGCCGGCAGAAGATCGCGATCATCAGGAGCCTCGATTTGCTGGTGATCGACGAGATCAGTATGGTCAGGGCCGACCTGCTGGACAGCATCGACGAGGTGATGCGGCGTTACCGCGATCCCCGCAAGCCGTTCGGCGGCGTGCAACTGCTGATGATCGGCGACGTGCAGCAGCTGGCTCCCGTGGTGAAAGACGAGGAGTGGGCCATTCTGCGCAACCACTACGCCTCGCCCTACTTTTTCGACAGCATGGCGCTGCGTTCGACCTCCTACGCCTGCATCGAACTGCAGCATATTTACCGCCAGACCGACCCCCGTTTCATCGAAATGCTCGCCCAGGTCCGGGACGGCAAGGTGAGCCGCGAGGTGATCGAGGCGCTCAACGCACGCTACCGCCCCGATTTCGAGCCGCCCCAAAGCGAGGGTTACATCATCCTTTGCACCCACAACCATACCGCGCGAGGCATCAACGACCGCAAACTCGCCGGGATCCGGGAACCCGAATACCAATTCGAGGCCGGCGTGGAAGGTGATTTCCCCGAATATTCCTATCCCGTGGAGAGTACCCTGCTGTTGAAACGGGGCGCCCAGGTGATGTTCTGCAAAAACGATCCGCAGCCCGAGCGCCGCTACGTGAACGGCACGATCGGGAGCGTGACGGACATCGGCGACGACTACATTCAGGTCACGCCTGCGGACGGCCAGCCCATAACGGTCGAAAAGGCCCAATGGGAAAGCACAAAATACAGCGTAGACAGCACTACGGGGCAGATCACCGAAACCATCGAGGGCGTCTATACCCAGTATCCGCTGCGCACGGCGTGGGCCATCACCATCCATAAGAGCCAGGGGCTGACTTTCGAGCGGGCGATCATCGACGCGGCCGCGTCGTTCAGCCACGGACAGGTTTACGTCGCCCTGAGCCGTTGCCGTACATTGGAAGGCCTCGTTTTGCGCACCCCGTTGTCGCAAGGCGCCATTTTCAGCGACTCGACGGTGGACGCCTTCTCGCGCCACACGGAGGAACTCCATCCGACCGAAACGATGCTCGACTCCCTCAAACAGCACTATTACCAGACTCTTCTGGAGGAACTTTTCGACTTCAAGGGCCTGTACGGGGAGCTCTCCTCGCTGGGCCGCTACGTCAACGAGCACCTTTGGCGCCTTTATCCCAAGCTTGCCGAGCGGTGGCAGGCAGAGTCCGGCGAGCTCCACGACCAGGTCTTGGGTGTCGGCATCCGTTTCCGCCTTCAGGTCGGCCGGCTGATGGGACCGGACTACGCCACCGATCCCGTTTTGCACGAGCGTGTGACGAAGGCCTGCGCCTACTTTCTCGAAAAGTGCGACCCCTTGTCCTCCCTGCTTGCCGAAACGGCCCGGTGCAGCGTCGACAACAAAGAGACCAAAAAGGCCCTCAAAGAGCGCCTCGAACGGGCTGGAAAAGAGCTGCGGGTCAAGCTTCATTCGCTTGCCGCCTGCGGCCGGGGTTTCACGGTGACCGCCTACCTCAAGGCCCGAGGCGAAGCGATAGCCTCCGGCGAAACTTCCCCGGGCACCGCCCCCAGAACCAAACCGGCGCAGGGAGCCACCCCCGCCCCGCCCGATCTTTCGGGCGACATCCTCAATCCGCCCCTGTTCGAGATCCTGCGGCAATGGCGCAACGCGTTGGCGGCCGAGAAGAAAGTACCGGCCTATGTGGTCGCATCGCAGAAGGCCATCATCGGCATCTCCAACCTGCTGCCCGTCACGCTGGACGAACTATCCGGGATCAAGGGCGTGGGCAAGGTGTTTATCGAGAGCTACGGGCAGGCGGCGATCTCGATCGTCCGGGATTTCATGGACGGCCGCGAGGGGTAACGCGCAACGAAGTTGTCAGGTTTTCGGTTGCAAACGACGGGATAGTCTTTTAACTTTGCAACAAAAATCAATATGGAAGCACAGCGGAAAATATTTTATAAGGCACTTCTCGAACGGGACCCCTCTTTCGAGGGCGTATTCGTCGTGGGGGTCAAAACGACGGGTATATTCTGCCGCCCCACCTGCCCGGCGAAGCCCAAGGCGGAGAATTGCGAGTTTTTTTCCTCGGCTGCGGAGGCCATGCAGAGCGGCTACAGGCCGTGCAAAGTGTGCAAACCGCTGGAAAGAGTGGGGAATCCGCCTCCCGGTATCAAACGGTTGCTCGAATACATGGACCAAAACCCCACGGTCAAAATAACGGACGCCGGGTTGCAGGACATGGGGCTGGAGCCCAATCAGGTGCGCCGGTGGTTTTTGAAAAATTACCGGCAGACTTTCCACGCCTACCAACGGATGTACCGGGCGAACAACGCGTTTCAGCGCATGCAGTCCGAGGGCAACGTAACGGATGTCGCGGGTGATTCGGGGTATGATTCATTGAGCGGGTTTGGCAGCATGTTCAAGAGCGTGATCGGCTCTTCCCCGCTGAAAAGCCGGGACAAGCGGATCGTCAACATAACCCGCATCGAAACGGATCTGGGGTTGATGATCGCCGGGGCGACCGACCGGGGCATCTGCATGTTCGAGTTCGCCGACTACAAACTGCTCGACCTGGAACTCCGGCAGTTGTCCGATTCGTTCAAGGCTCCGCTCGTGCAGGGCGACAATCCGCATTTCGATACGCTCCGCAAGCAGTTGGAGCAATATTTCAAGGGCGAGCGCCGGGAATTCGACATTCCGCTCGATTTAGCGGGCACCGAATTTCAGAAACAGGTATGGCTCGGCCTGCTGCAAATCCCCTACGGCTGCACGACGACCTATGCCCGGCAGGCGGAGTTGTTGGGCAGGGCTTCTTCCGTGAGGGCCGTTGCGAACGCCAACGGGAAAAACAAGATCTCGATCATCCTGCCGTGCCACCGGGTCATCGGGGCGGACGGCACGCTCACGGGTTATGGCGGAGGCATGTGGCGCAAGAAAAAACTGCTGGAGTTCGAACGCAAGGTGCTGGACGGCTTTCCCCTCCACGACGCGAGGTAGCGGAAAATCGAACCCGCCACAAAAACACGCCCCTCCCGCAACTGCGGGAGGGGCGTGTTTTCATTCGGTCCCTTGTCTTTTAGTTGTTATACCAGTCGATTTTGCGCGAGGAGTACATCAGCGCCGCCAGGATCACGAACAGCCCGATGCTGCCGTAGAGCAATGCGCGGTCCTGCAACTGCACCAGCACGTAGATGAAGGTATAGAGCAGCGTAAGCACGCCGAAGAACAGCCCCGCCGTTTTCCACGACCCGAAAGCGCTCTTGGTGTAGAGCGAGATCAGCAGGATCGTCGCCGCCGAAGCGATCAGGTAGGCGCCCCCGAAGGCCATGTACTCGCTCATCGACAGCAGCAGCGTGTAGAACAAACACAGCGCGAAGCCCACCATCACGTACTGCAACGGATGGACCTTTTTGCTCTGGAAGATCTCGACGAAGAAGTAGAGCGCCAGCGTGAGGGCGATGAACAGGATGGCGTATTTGGTCGAGCGCTGGGTCTGGGCGTAGGAGTCGGCGGCCTCGAGCAGCTTCACGCCGTACATCGCCTCCTTGAGGTCGTAGTCGGTGTTGATCCACGTCTGGGGGAACTGGCGGTTGATGTAGAGCACTTTCCAGCTCGCGTCGAACCCTTCGGAAGTGATCTCGGCGGGGTTGTCGGGCAGGAAGGCGCCCACGAACGACGGGTTGCTCCACGACGAGCGCAGGCGGGTCGAGCTCACCTTGCCCATCGGGATGAAATTCAGTTCCTGCGAACCCTTGAGGCTCAGTTCGATCGTGAACGTATGGGGCTCGGCGAGGCTCTGGGCCGTGGCGGCCAGGGGCGCCGACAGCCCGTGGGTCCCGGGACGTACTTCTCTGTTGGAGCTGCGCGAACTGGAATATTTATCGTAGTCGTAATCGTAGTTCGTCGTCGAGGCGATCTGCCAGGCGTCGTCGGCCTTCATTTCGATGGGGGCGCCGTCCCAGACGATCTTCACCTCCTCCTCGATGCCGCGGAAGTCGCTCAGCCCGAAGAAGACCTTCACGTCGTTGAAGTAGATGTCGGTGACCGGCACGTCCAAGGGGGCGAAGTTGCCCGAGATGGCGAGTTTCGACTGGTAGACCGTCACGTCGAAGATGCTGCGGTGGCGCGTGAAGGGGGTGACCTCGCCCTGGATGTCGAGCACCTCGGGCAGCAGGGTGATCTTGTTGACCTCGTAGCCCGTCACCACGCCCTTGTCGTTGAGGATGGCTTTGCCCTTGTAGGGGATGATGACCATCGGTCCGGCGACGGTCTGGTCGGTGGCCCACTTGCTGCTCACCTCCTCGACCACCTCTTTTTTGCGGTCCTGGCGTTCGCCCACCAGGCTTTGGATGAATACCACGGGGATCAGCAGCAGCAGGATGAGTGCCGCGACGGCCAACCCCTTGAAGGTGTAGCTGGCGCCTTTGGATCGTTTGCGGGGCTCGGGGGTCGCGTAGGCCGGCGGGGTCTGGGGGGTGTTCGGTTCGATGATTTCCATAAGGGTTTTTTATTGG
>JAVBRR010000080.1:0-12393 GCA_031547705.1 Rikenellaceae bacterium
GGCGCTCGCGAGGGAGGAGCTGGCCGCCGTCGTGCGGGATGTTTCGCAGCGCGCCGCCCAAATCCGCACGCGGATGCAGGCCGTCGCGGCCGAAGCGATGGAAATTATCGGCGCAGCCGGCCTGGCGGTCGAGGACTTTGCCTACGGGCGCAACGGATTTGCCAACTACTTCGCCGCCACGGCGCAGGGGAACGTCCGTCCCCCGGGCGAGCGGGTGCGCAAGGCGCTCGACGCGGACAGCAACTGGTACGCCGCCTCGTCGAAGAACGTCGACCGCATCACCGCCCTGATCCCCCGCCTGCGGCCCCTGCTCGAGGAGCTGGCCGCCCACGACCACCGCCTGCTGGTCAGCGAGCGCCTGCTGCGCGAAAACTACCGCAACCTGGCGCTGCTGGGCGACCTGGCCGAGCGCATCGCCGCCATCTGCGCCGCCGAGGGCATCCTGCCCATCTCGGAAACCAACCGCCTGTTGGGCCGCCTGATCGCGGGCAACGATACGCCGTTCATTTTCGAAAAAGTGGGCAACTACTACTCCCATTATATGATCGACGAGTTCCAGGACACCTCGCGCCTGCAGTGGGAAAATTTCCTGCCGATGCTCCACAACGCCACGGCGCAGTCCGAGGGCGAGGCGGTGAAGCTGGTGGGCGATGTGAAGCAGTCGATCTACCGCTGGCGCGGCGGGTCGTGGCAGATACTGGCCGGCGAGGTCGAGGAGCGCTTCGACCGGGTGGGTGTCCGGTCGCTGGCCACGAACTACCGCAGCAGCCCGCTCGTGGTGGAATTCAACAATAACTTGATCAGCAGCGTCGTGGAGGCCGACGACCGCCGCCTGGGCGCTTCGCTGGCCGAAGCCTGCGACGAGGGGTTCATCACCGGCGACACCTGCCGCGAACTCGACGGCATGCTGGCGCGGGCCTACGACGACCATGCCCAGGCCCCGCGTCCCGGCAAAACGGGCGGTTACATCAACATCACCCAGTGGGAGGAGATGCGCGACGACGAAACGGAAGATTATAATCCACTCTCGGTCAGCACGGCGCATCCCGTCGTGGAGCGCATCGAGGAGTTGCAGCGCCGCGGGTATGCCGCCGGCGACATCGCGATCCTGGTGCGCGAAAAGCGCCACGGGGCCGCTATCGCCGCGCGCCTGCTGGACCACAAGAGCCGCCACCCCGGGTCGCCCTATTCCTACGATGTGGTCACGGCCGAGGCCCTCACGATAGGCGCCTCCGATGTGGCGCGCTTCGTCGTCGCCTGCCTTTCGTTGGCCGTCGACGGCGGGGATGTGCTGGCCGCGGCGATCGTCAACCGTTTCCTGGGCCGCGCCGTCGATGCGCCCCTGGCCGCGGAGGACGCTGCCTTTGCCGCCTCGCTGGCGTTGCTTTCGCCGCTGGACGCCTTCGAGCGGATCGTGCGGCACTACGCGCTCGACGGCCGCAGCGACCAGGTGGCCTACATCCAGGCGCTTCATGAGCAGATCATCGCTTTTTCGTCCGACTCGATCTGCGACATCGCGCTGTTCCTGCGCTGGTGGAACGAAACGGGGGCCGCGAAGTCGATCGAAGTGCCCCAGAGCCGCACGGCGATCCGCATCCTGACGATCCACACGGCCAAGGGATTGGAGTTTCCTGCGGTGATCCTTCCGTTCTGCAACTGGTCGCTCGTTCCCCGGCGCGATTCGATCCTCTGGGTCGGGAGCGACGCCGGACCGTTCGCCGCGCTGGGCAAGTTCCCCGTGGCGTTCAAGCAGGAGATCGCGCGCTCGTACATGGCCGCCGATTATTACCGGGAGCTGGTGCTTTCGCACGTCGACAACGTCAACCTGCTCTACGTGGCCGTCACGCGCGCCCGCAACGAGTTGCACGTCATGGCGCCGGTGCGGTACGATAAAAAAGGCAAACCGATCAGCGAGTCCAACAGCGTGGCGGGTCTGTTGCGCGCGAGCCTTCCCCCCGGGGAGGGCCCGGTGCGGTTGGGTACGCTCGAAGGACGCGTTTCGCACCCCCGCGAGGGGATGCAGGTCGTGGAGTTCGGCGTGGCGGAAACGATCCCTGCGGCGGTCGCACCGCCGAAGGCCCCGGCCGCCTTCCCGAGCCGCGAGATAGGGCTGAGGTTGCGTTTGCGCCTCCCCTCGGAGCGCTATTTCGAGGAGGCGGGAGCGCCTGCGGAGCTGTCGCCGCGCCACCGCGGGATTTTGCTCCACAAGGCCTTTGAAAACAGCGCCACCGTGGCCGATATCGAGCGCAACGCCGCGCTGATGCTTACCGGCGGCGATATCTCGCCCGACGAGCACGCCACGCTGCAGGCCGCCCTGGCCGAGGCGCTGGCCGACCCGGTGGTGCGCGGCTGGTTCGACGGTTCGTGGAGCGAGGTGCGCAACGAGAACCGCATCATCACCCCGACGGGCGACGCCTCCACCCGCCGCCCCGACCGCGTCATGATGCGCGGTGACCAGACCCTGGTCATCGACTACAAATTCGGCCTGCGCGCCTCGCCGCGCTACGAAAGCCAGGTGCACGACTACATACAATTACTCCGCGACATGGGTTATCGCGGAGTAAAAGGCTACCTGTGGTATGTCTCGCTCGGCCGGGTCGTCGAGGTGTCGGGTATAGAGTCGTAAATTACACGATCTCCACCAGCGGCGTGTCGCCCTGCACGGCGTCGCCTTCGGCCACCAGCACCTGCCGCACCGTACCCGAAACAGTTGCCATGATGCTGTTTTCCATCTTCATAGCCTCAAGGATGAGCACTTCCTGCCCGGCGGTCACCGGGTCGCCGGGGGCTACCATCAGCTTGAATATCTTGCCGGGCATGGGTGCCGTGACGACCGTGCCGGTGATCTTTTCGGCCTTGGGCCGGTCGCCGTTCTTGACGGGGATCTCCTCGCCCGCGACGGTCTGTCCCGTGAAGGTCGAGGCTTTGAACAGCGCCTTTTTCTGCTCGGTCAGGAACCCTTCGGCCACCGACGGGAAGAGCTCTAATAGCAGCACCTCTTTTTCGTTCTCGGCCAGGTGGACGCCGCCGAACGCGCTCAACACGGGGTTGGGTTGCATCTGGTGCTTCGACGTATCGTAAGGGGTCTCTTCGCGCGTTCCCGCAATTTTCAGCCTGAATTCGGGATCGACCGGCACCGGCGTGTGGCCGTATTCCCCCTTGACCAGGTTCACGAACTGGTTCGACACGGTGGAGTAGAGGGGTTTGCCGTTTTTCTGGTCGATGGCGCAGTTGACGGCCTGGGCGCCGACGATCTGGCTCGTGGGGGTTACGAGCGGAGGCAGCCCCGCGTCGAGCCTCACCCGCGGGATCAGTTCCATCGCCTTTTCGAGGATGTCCTCGCTTTTGAGCTGCTTCATCTGGGCGACCATGTTGGTGTACATCCCGCCGGGGATCTCAGCCTTTTTGACCAGTTCGTTGGGGGGCGGGAAATTGAAATAGGTCTCGATGGCGTGGCAGGCGTCGATCAGAGTGTCCTCGTCGCCCTTGCGCACGGCGGCCACGGCGCGGTCGACCTGCTTGTCGATCTCGGCCGGCAAGGTGTCGGTCAGAGGGTTGAACGGACGGGGGATCTGCTTCACGGCATCGAAAGCCTCCAGCTCCTTGCGTATGCCGAGCAGTTCGGCGTTGATCCGGGCCACGGCTTCCATGTTGATGTCGAGTTCGACGCCCATCTTTTTGCAAAATATCCACACCAGTTCGATCGCCGGGGCCGCCGGGCCGCCCGCGAAGTTCCAGATGTTGGTGTCCACGATGTCGGCGCCCGCCTCGATGGCCGCGACGACCGAAGCCAGCCCGTAGCCGGGCGTGCAGTGGGTGTGGAAGTCGACGGGCAGGTTCAGCTTGCTTTTCAGCAGCTTGATAAGGCCCGCGACGCGCTTCGGGGGGATCAGCCCGCTCATGTCCTTGATGGTTATCATGTCCGCGCCCAGGGCCGCCATTTCCGACGCTTTGCCCAGGAAATATTCGTCGGTGAAGACCTTGCCCGGCAGTTTCTTGCCCGAAAGCGACGCTTTCAGCCGCTCGGCGGTCGAGAAGTGGGGGTCGATCGTGTAGCACACGGCGCAGTCGGCGATGCCGCCGTCTTTCTTGACGTATTTGACCGTCGATTTCACGTTGTCCACATCGTTCAGCGCGTCGAAAATGCGCATGATCCCCAGCCCCGATTCGATCGCGTTGCGGCAGAAGCCTTCGATGATGTTGTCGGGGTAGGGGTTGTAGCCGAACAGGTTGCGTCCCCTCGAGAGGGCGGTGAGTTTCGAGGCGTTCCCGACGGCGGCCTTGATCTTTTCGAGCCGGTCCCACGGATTTTCGTTCAGGTAGCGCATCACCGAGTCGGGCACCGCGCCGCCCCAAACCTCCATCGCGTAGAAATTGGCGTCGGCGTAATAGGGCAACACCCGGTCCACCTGTTGTTGGGTCATGCGGGTGGCGAACGACGATTGCTGTCCGTCGCGAAGTGTTAAATCTCTGATTAAAAGCTTCTTTGCCATGGCGTAGTCGGGTTTTTGGGAGAATGTTGTATTTTAACTGTTATACTGCTAACAAAGGTCGGAAAATATTATACGAAATCCAATAATTTTGCCGAAATTTATTAAAAATTCATACTGATTACACGAATTTACTGACAAATCGGTTGTTTCAGTGATTTTTCCTACGACATCGGCAGTTCCGCAAACCACATTTTTCATCATATTTTGCCTACCTTTGCGCACATGATTCGGAGCAAAGCTGTTTTTCGTGCCTACGGCGAGGAGTACCGCCGCAACCTGACCCTGGCGGTGCCTGTGATCTTTTCCAACATGGGCCAGGTCGTGGTCCAGTTGGCCGACACGGTGATGGTCGGGCGCCTCGGGGCTATCCCCTTGGCAGCCGTTTCGTTCGCCACGTCGGTCTATTTCATGCTTTTCCTGTTCGGTTTGGGCCTCACGATGGGGCTTACCCCGCTGGTGGGCGAGAAATATGCGCAGCGCGACCACCGCACCGCCGCCCGTTTCCTGCAGAATGCCATGGTGCTCTATCCCGTGGCTGCGGTGGTGCTGTTCGGGATCATGTACGCCGTGGTTCCGCTGATGCAGTATATGGGCCAGGAACCCGAGGTGGTGGTCCAAGCGATCCCGTACTACAAATACATGGTCTGGTCGATGCTGCCGGTGATGATCTACGGCATCTTCAAGCAGTTCCTCGAAGGGGTGGGCAACACGCGCATCGCGATGTATATCGTGCTGTCTACCAATGCGCTGAATGTTTTGCTGAACTACGTTTTCATCTACGGCCACTGGGGTGCCGAGGCGATGGGGGCTGCGGGGGCGGGCCTGGCGACGCTGATCGCGCGGCTGGCGATGCCCGTGATGATCGTGGTGTGGTTCCTGTCGAAGGATTGGCTGCGCCGTTACCTGGCGTTCTTCTCGAAGCTCGATTTTTCGTGGCGCCGGGTGGGCGAGTTGCTGCGCATCGGGCTTCCGATCTCGACTCAGATGTTCCTGGAGGTTTCGGCCTTCTGCATCAGCTCGATCATGATGGGGTGGTTCGGGGCCGTGCAGTTGGCTGCCAACCAGATCGCCACGATGATGGTGAACATGACCTTCATGATCCTGCTGGGCGTTTCGGCCGCGACGACCATCCGCGTCAGCCACGAGTCGGGGCGCGGCAGCCTGCCCGGCGTCCGGCGCGCGGCCAACGGGGCCTACCACCTGACGATCGTTTATAATATATGCACGGCCGTGCTGATCATCTCCCTGCGCCGCTACCTGCCCCTGGCTTTCACGAACGACCCGGCGGTCGTCGAGTGGGCGTCGCACCTGCTGATCTTCGGGGCGCTGTTCCAGATCTCGGACGGGCTGCAGAGCACTTCGCTGGGGATCCTGCGCGGATTGAAGGACGTGAATTACACGATGCTCATCGCCCTGATCGCCTACGTGCTGATCAATCTTCCGATCGGTTACCTGTGCGCTTTCGTGCTCGGTTTCGGCCCCGGCGGCATCTGGGTGGGTTTCATCGTGGGGCTGAGCGTGGCCGCGCTGCTGCTCAACGCCCGCTTCCGCAGATTCTGTTCGAAGGCGGCGGCTGTTTAGCAAAAAAAGATTACATTTGTAAGATAAACCGATACAGGATCGATGGATTGCAAAAATAATAACGATAACTGCCAGGTGGATTTGGGCCGCGGTTGCGAGTTCTGCAACTGCGACAGCGAGTCGAAAGCCACCGCCTGCGAAGGGTGCTACAAGCTCCATTCGCTCGACTGGCTGGCCGAATACCCCGACAACTTCCCTGGCGAGATCGTCGAGGTGCGCTTCAAGAACACCCGCAAGGGGTATTACCAGAACGCCCCGGGCCTGACGCTCAAGGCGGGCGATATCGTCGCTGTGGAGGCCTCTCCGGGGCACGACATCGGCATCGTTTCGATGACGGGCGACATGGTGGCGCGCCAGATGCGCCGCGTGGGCTTCAACCCCCAGAACGGCGAGTACCGCAAGGTCTACCGCAAGGCCAAACCCTACGATATCGAGAAGTGGCAGGAGGCCATCGCCCTGGAGCACCAGACGATGATCCGCTCGCGCCAGATCGCCGCCGACCTGCGACTGAATATGAAGATCGGCGACGTCGAATACCAGGGCGACAAGATCAAGGCTATTTTTTATTACATCGCCGACGAGCGCGTCGATTTCCGCGAGTTGATCAAGATCTTCGCCGACGTTTTCCGCATCCGCATCGAGATGAAGCAGATCGGGGCGCGCCAGGAGGCGGGCCGCATCGGCGGACTGGGATCGTGCGGAAGGGAGTTGTGCTGCGCTTCGTGGATCTCGGGATTCCTGTCGATCACCACCAATTCCGCGCGCCAGCAGGAACTCTCGCTCAACCCCCAGAAGCTGGCCGGGCAGTGCGGCAAACTGAAATGTTGCCTGATCTACGAGTTGGATTCCTACCTTGACGCACGCAAGGATCTTCCGCGTGTCCACAACCCTCTGCAGGTGCTGGACGGCGACTATTTCCTGGTGAAGACCGACATCCTGCGCCGCACGATGAGTTTCAGCACCAGCCCCAACGCCATGGTGGGGGTTGTCACGCTGCCCGTCGAGCGCGTCCGCGAGGTGATCGAAATGAACAAACGCGGCAAGAAGCCCGACCGTCTCGAATCGAAAGAGGCCGTCGCCGCGGCGGCCGTTGCCGCCGATCCGGGTTTCGTGAACGTGATCGGCGAGGAGAGCATCACCCGCTTCGACAAGAGCCGCGAAGGGGGAAGCCGCCGCCGCAGCCGCGGCGGACAGAGCCGGGGTGGCGGTGGTAACGCATCCGCCAAACCCCGCGGCGAGCAGCCTTCGCGCGAAGAAGGCGGCAACAAACCCCGCGGCGAAGCGGGAACCAAGCCCCGGAACGATGGCGGAAAACCCCAGGGCGGTAACAGCAACGCCGGCGATGGTAACCGCAACCGTCACCGCGGCGGACGCAACCGCGGCGGCAAACCCCGCGAGGGCGGCCAGGGCGGCGGACAGCCGCACGGAGGTGGCGGACAATCCCAGGGCGGCGGGCAATGAAAATAGCGGTGCTGGCCCTTTGCCTGTTTGCGACGGGTTGCCTGGCTTCACCGCAGGTCGCTTTCGTCGATACCGATCCGTTGGGCTGGCCCTGCGGCGCGGGCGAAACGGTCGTGTGGCACAATACCGATACGGTCGCGGCGCGGGACATGTTCCTCGTTTTCCGGCTGGAGAACAATCCGGCTGCCGGTGACCTCTGGTTCGAGGTGTTGACCGCCGCCCCCGATTCCACGTTGTTTTGCGACACGGTGCGCCTGGTTTCCGTCCCTGCGGAACGCATCGGAAAATACACCGAATTCGAACAGCCTTACCGCACCGGCGCGGTGCTCGCCCAACCGGGTGACTACCGGTTTACATTCACACCCCTCACACAGGCGCCCCTGCGGGGCTTTTCGGCCGCAGGCGTCCGTTTTCAGCCAAGATAAGTTTAAGCATGGCACGCAAAGGCAAAGACAAAGCGCGGCGTTTCGCCGAAACCTATACATTCGCCAACATGGTACAACCTCCCTTCGAGGAGGTTTTCCGCCGCGACCACGCGCTCAAGGGGCGCTGGCGCGAAGATTTTTTCCGCAATTCCAATCCCATCGTCCTCGAACTGGGGTGCGGCCGTGGGGAATACACCGTGGCCCTGGCGCGCAAATACCCGGATGTGAATCATATAGGAATTGACATCAAGGGGGCCCGGATGTGGCGCGGCGCCAAAACCGCCACCGAGGAGCGGCTGCCCAATGCGGCGTTCCTGCGCACGCGCATCGAATTCATCGCGTCGTTTTTCGCACCCCGCGAGATCGACGGCATCTGGATCACCTTTCCCGATCCGCAACTCAAGCGCGGCCGCGTCAAAAAACGCCTCACCGCGCCCTCGTTCCTGGCCGATTACGCCCGTTTCCTGAAACCCGGCGCCCCGGTGCGGCTCAAGACCGACAGCCGCCACCTGCACGACTACACCCGCGCCGTGGCAGAGCACAACGGCCTGCCGTTGCTCGAGACGAGTATCGACCTGTATGGCGAAGGGATGGCGGATGAGATACTTGCCGTCAAAACGGCTTACGAGGAGCGCTACCTGGCCGAGGGCAAACCGATCACTTACCTGAGCTTCTCGCTCGGCGACCGCGGCGAGTTTTCGGCCCCCGTGTTCGCCCCCGACGACGAACTGTTGTAGGCGGGGTTACGACCTCATCGGAGGCAGCGCGTCCTTGTATTTCCACACGATGGGCGCCAGGGCGAACGCCTCGTAATAGCGCCGCCAGAATTTGCGCGGATTATCCAGGATGCGGAACAGCCAGCCGAGGTACATCCTGTCGGCCCACACGGGAATATTGGCCTGGCCGCCGGTCAGGAACGCGATCGCCGCGCCGATACAGAAAATCGCCGGCCGGAACGTGAGGTTCTCGCGGATGGCATAGCCCAGGCACTCCTGTACCCCTCCCCCGAGGCCCACCATCACGATCCCGGGCCGCACGGCTTCGAGTTTGGCGATCAGCGCGGGATCTTCGTAGGGCCCTTTGCCGTAGAAAGGCGCTATGTAAAAGTGGTCGTCGCCGGTATGCTGTCCCTGCTGCGCGAACCAGGCCCGTGTGCGCTGCGCCTCTTCCTCGGAGGGCATGATCCAGAAAACGTCGTATTTTTCGCCCGCTTCGAGCCGCCTTTGCCATTCGCGCAGGAAAGCCAGCCCCGAGTTCTTAGGAAGCCGCTCGCCCGTGCGTAAACGCCACAGGAGCAGCATGAAACCCGAGTCGGTGATGGCGGTATCGGCCGTAAGCAGCGCTTGCCGGTATTTTTCGGAATACACGAAATCTTTGGCCAGTCCGGGAGCTGCGGGTACGACCGTCAGGCCGCCCGCTACGGCTTTGTCGAAAGCTTCCGCTGTGTTGCCGACAAGAAAATCGATTCCGAGTATCCGGCGTGTGAGGGTCATGTTATAAAAAATTGTAGGGGACAAATATATCTATTATTTTCATCTCCAACAAGTAGTGCCCCTTAGCAGTTTTTCCCCATTTCGTACGCCTCTTTTATCGCGGGTGTTTTTTTAATTTCGCCAATAGTCCCAGCGCCTGTCCCATAGATAAAGCCCTTTTCTTTCGGATTATCGAGGCACGAGAGGAACCGGCGGAAACTGTCTATTGTTCCGTCCATTGCCTCTTTGCCTTCGTCGGCAGCCGTCATGACAAAGTAAAAATCCTTGCTGTTGATCTCCGTATAGCGCGAACACGTCCGGTCGATAAGTGTTTTCATTTGTGCGTTCAGCGTGTAGAAATAAACAGGCGTAGCCATTACAATGACATCGGCGGCAATCATTTTATCCAGAATATCGGGCACATCGTCTTTCTGCAGACAGGGTTTCTTGTTGAAACACGTACCGCATCCTGTGCAATAATTGATTTTTTTGTCTTTCAGAAAAATCTTTTCGACGTTGTGTCCTGTTTCCTGCGCGCCCGACATGAACTGGTCGCATAAGAGGTCGGAATTGCCGCCGCGGCGGGGACTTGCGGATAATACCAGAACCTTTTTGCTCATGAAAATCAATCTGTAAGTTTGATAGAACTGAGCATTTTCACCCTCTGTGGGTTGCGGTGGTCGAAGAAGAGGCTTTTGCCTGTATCCAGTTTGCCGATGGCCTCCATATCCGCTGCATTCAATTCAAAATCGAAGATGTTGAAATTTTCGATAATCCTCTCCTTGTGGACTGATTTTGGAATGACAACCACATCGCGTTGTGTAAGCCAGCGCAGAATTACCTGTGCCGCCGTTTTGCCGTACTTCTTGCCGATGGATACCAACGCCTCGTTCTGGAACATGTTGTTTTTCCCTTCGGCAAACGGCCCCCACGATTCAATTTGGACGCCGTATTCTTTCATCGTCCGGTTGCTTTCGGTTTGCTGGCAGAACGGATGCGTTTCCACCTGGTTGACGGCGGGAACCACTTCGTTGTGAAGTATTAAGTCCACCAACCTGTCGGGTTGAAAATTGCTTACGCCTATCGCCCTGATCTTACCCTCCTTGTACAACTCTTCCATTGCCCGCCACGAACCGTATATGTCGCCGTACGGTTGGTGGATCAGGTATAGATCCAGGTAGTCCAGTTGCAGTTTCGCCAATGATTTTTCAAAAGCCTTTTTCGCTTTTTCATAACCGGCATCCTGTATCCAAAGTTTTGTGGTGACGAACAATTCTTTTCTCGCCACACCGCTCTTCTTGATTGCACGGCCGACGGCTTCTTCGTTGCCGTAAACGGCAGCGGTATCTACCAGCCTGTAACCTGCTTGAATTGCGTCGAAGACACATTGTTCGCACTGTTTTGCATCGGGGACCTGGTAAACGCCAAAACCCAGGATCGGCATTTCTATACCGTTGTTTAATTTTACTGTTTTCATAATTATTTTCCGATTATTACAAATATATTCATTATTCCCACATGTTGGCACCATTCGTCAAAAAAGCCGCCTCTTTGCGGGAGGCGGCTTCGGGGTTATTTGTTCGTGGCGACGACTTCCACTTTGATGTTGCCCCGCGTGGCGCTGGAGTAGGGGCAGATGTGGTGCGCCGCGTCGGCCAGTTCGCGTGCCTCTTCGACCGGCACGCCGGGGATGTTGGCCCGGATCACGACGGCCAGTTCGTAGGCCTCCTTGTCGTTTTTGCCGATGCTCACCTCGGCCGTGACGCTTGCCGTGCCGATGTTCTTTTTCTGAATCCTGGCCGCGGCGTTGAGTGCACTGTTGAAGCAGGCGGCGTAGCCTGCGGCGAAGAGTTGCTCGGGATTGGAGTGACTGCCTCCCTGTCCGCCCATGGCCGAAGGGGTGCGCAGGTCGAGGTCGATGACCCCGTCCGAGGAGCGCACGTGTCCGTCGCGTCCCCCGGTCGCTGTTGCGATTGCTGTGTAGATTGTTTTCATATTTATACGATTTAATTTTAGATGAACTCTAAATCGGCACCGCCGAATAACCTGCCTCGCGCATCAACTGCACGATGAGTCCTTCGGGTTTGGGGCTGGATACGGTGAGTGTTTTTTCGTCGCTTTCGAGGTCGATGTTCCATTCCGAGGGGCGCAGCACTTTGTTGAGGCACCGGCCGATGGTTTCGACGCACTGGGGGCTGTGCGCGTCGGTCCTGAATCTTTTCTGCGGCATAAACGAGCGTTTTTTATTTCATTTTGGGGACTTCGATGGCGAGCAGCCGCGACTCGCTGAGCGTTACGATATCCACCGCGTTGGTGTTGACAACCGACATGCCGTCGCGCGGGGAGAGCATCTGGCGCGCCACCTCTACCGCCCCGTCGAACACGAACAAGTAAACCCCCAGGCTGTCCGGAGAGTGGAGGCGGTAGCGCACCGAGGTGTCTTTGCCCAGGCGTGCGACCGAGATCCAGGCCTGCTGGTAGATCCACAGCCCGTGTCCTTCCTCGCCGTAGGGATGGACCACTTCGCTGAACTCCTCGGGACGCAGGAGGGGTTCGATCTGGGTTTTTTCGTACCTCGGAGGTACGTCTTCGCGGTCGGGTGTGATCCATATCTGGAGCATTTCGGCCTTTTGCTCGGGGTTGTCGTTCGATTCGTTGTGGCGGATGCCGCTTCCCGCACTCATCACCTGGATCTCGCCCCGGCGGATGGTGCCTTTGTTGCCGAGGCTGTCGTGGTGGCTGATGGCGCCGGAAAGGGGGATGGTGATGATCTCCATGTTGGTATGTCCGTGCATCCCGAAGCCTTTGCCCGGGGCGATGCGGTCGTCGTTGAGCACGCGCAACGCCCCGAAACCCGTACGGTCGGGGTTGTGGTACTTGCCAAATGAGAATGTGTGGGACGTCTCGAGCCAGCCGTGGTCGAAATGTCCTCGAGTAAGAGCCTTATGAAGGGTAGTTTCC
>JAVBRR010000159.1:0-3488 GCA_031547705.1 Rikenellaceae bacterium
GATGACGGCCGGTTCGGCATAGCTGGTCAGCATCAGTATGTTCACTTCGGGATATTCGACCCTTATTTCAGGACACAGGTCTATACCGTTGCCGTCCGCAAGGTTCACGTCCAGGACCAGCACGTCGGGACGGCAGCGCGAGAGCATCTGCCGGCACCCGGCGATGCTGTACGCCATACCGACGACACGCGCCACGCCCGAATTGCTGATAATGTGTTCCAACCCTTCGGAGACGACCTTGTGGTCGTCCGCAATGGCTACGCTGATAAGGGTGTTTTCGCTCGTTTCCATTGTCCGGCGTTTCAGATGCTGAATTCGACATTCACTTCCGTCCCCCGGCCCTCGGCCGAGCTGATCTCGATACGGCCGTTGTAGGTGGCCACCCTATCGCGGATGTTCCTTAGGCCCATGCCCCCGGTGTGGGCCGAGGGGTCGAACCCCACCCCGTCGTCGCGCACGATAAAGGCGATATAGTTGCTATCGCGCATCACCTGTACCATGACCTGCTGCGCGCCGGAGTGTTTGAGCGCGTTGTTGACCAGCTCGTGGACGATGCGGTAGATCATCACCTCCATCTTCGGGTCGAGGCGTTCCCCGCTGCCGAAATAACTGAACTCGACCTGCGGGAAATTGCCGCAGAAATCCGCCAGGGCGACCTTTAGCCCGTAGCGGCTCAGCGACTCGGGCATCAGGTGGTGCGCCACGCGGCGCAACTCGGTCATCGCCTCGCCCAGCATACCCAACGCCGATTCAAAGCGGTCGGTGTCGATCTTTTTAAGCGCCGCGCCGTTTTTGACCGTTTCCAGGTTGAGTTTCACGCCGGTCAGTATGCTGCCCAACCCGTCGTGCAGGTCGCGGGCCAGGCGGGTGCGCTCGGCCGTCTCGCCGTCCAGCACCGACTGGGTGGCGATCAGCTGCCGCTCTTGCTCTAACTGCGCGACCTGCTGCTCGGCCAGTTGGCGCTGCTGCACGGCGATGCGCTTTTTCTGCGCCGTCCACCGCCACAGGATAAAGAAAAGCACCAGCATCAGCAGTAAGGCCGCCGAGCACGCCACACTCAGCCACATGATCAGTTGCCGCTCCTCTTCGAGCGTGGCGATGCGCGTCTCTTTTTTCTCGGTTTCGTAGAGCACTTCCATTTCGGTCAGGGCCGCCTGGAAATGCTGGTTGGCGTACTCGTTCTGCAATTTGATGCTGCGCTCGAAGTATTCGAGTGCCCGCAGGGGCCGTCCCGAATTGAGGTAGGCCCTGACCAGGATGTTGTAGACCGCGATGTTGTGGTGTGGGTCGGCGTCGGAGGTTTCCAGCGAAAGGAGTGCCATTTTTTCGGCCTTCGCCCACTGTTTGCGGTGCAGGTAAATTTCCGCATACACGCTCTGTGCGTCGGCCTTGTCGGGTGGGTAATCGAGCGTGTCGGCCCCCGCCAACGCCTTGCGGATATACTCTTCCGCCTTTTGGTCGTCTCCGTATCCCAACAGGCGGATGCGGGCGAGCATCGTAAGCGAGGTTACGCAACAGTCGGCCTCCTGGTCGCTGTGCGACGAATTGTACTGGTAGCAATACAGGGCGTTCTCTTCCGCTTTCTGGTAATCCCCGTTGTTGAGGTAGGCGATCGCCAACCCGTCGCGGGCTGAGGATATCATCAGAGAATCGCCCGTTTGCAGCGCGTAATCCAGCGACTTACGGTAGTTGACCTCCGCCTGGCGGTAGTTGCCCATCTCCAGATACAGTTCGCCTATGTTCTTGTGGACGAAGGTCATGCTTTGCAGCCAGCCGTGTTTCTCGAAGAGCTTCATCGCCCGGGTGTAGTATTCGATCGCCAGGTGGACTTTCCCCTGCATGTTGTATAGGTTGCCGATTGTGCCGTACAGGTTGGAGTAGTTGTCGTCGATATCCTTCTCGGTGTAGCGCTTGTCGCCCTTCATGCGGTCGGTCGCCTCGAGCCCTTTGTTGTACCACACCATGGCGCTGTCGTATTGGGTCGCGTTGTACAGGTGCATCCCGATAATCCGGTAACAGTCGTGCATCGCGTTGAGTTTGTTGTGCTTCTCGGCGTGGGCGGCTCCCAGGCGGGCCATCTCGATCGACCGCTCCGGGTCGATGTTCTTGTATCCCCACATCAACTGGGTGTAGATGCGCAACAAATCGTCGCCTTTCGGGTTCCCGGTTTTGAGCGCGTGTTCCAACGAGTCGACCTTCGGGGTGCGGTGGTCGGAATAGGCACTCGTTTCGGTGCAGTACAGGCACAGCAGGATCGATACGACGGCAGCAGCGAGCCTGCGGTTGTTTTGGGTCAGCTTCATAGTCATGCTTGTTTTCAGTCACTTACAAAGTAAACTATTCCCGCTCTTTTGCCTTACCCCCAAATTTGGGGTTTTTTACGGTCAGGGGGCGGAAACCCCAAATTTGGGTATTCCACAGCCCGGATGGCTGGCATAACTTTGCTAACGAAGTACTGTAAATGTAGTGATTAAATGGATGCCGAGCAAAAAAAAACGCAGCAGGAGGATGATTTTCTTCCCTCGGAAAGCATCCGCCGCGAATTGGAGCAGGCGCTCGAAAAGTTCGAGAAAGCCCGCGAGGAGCTGCACAAAGCCACCGAAGGGGTACGCTCCTTGGAGGGCGACCCCGACACAGAATCCGACACTAACCAGTAAACCCGAAACCATGAAAAAGACGATCATTTCAGCGTTGTTGATCCTGCCGCTTGCGGGCGTGACAACGTTCGCGGGATGCAAGAAATCCAGCGATGACCCGCCCACGCCGAAGGCTGTAATGCTCACCGGCATCACGCTCGATAAACCCTCCGCCACCCTGGGCGCGGGCGCGACGCTACAACTGGCCGTTCAGAGCGTCGCGCCGACCGACGCCACCGACAAAACAGTCATCTGGGGCACGCTGCATCCCACCGTTGCCACCGTTTCGACCGGCGGCCTGGTCATCATAAACGCCGCCGCCGGGGACGGCGCCACCGCCTCGATCACCGCCACCGCCAACGCCGGCAGCGGCACGACGGCCACGTGCGCCATAAGAGTGGAGGGCGTGATGATAGGCGGCGTGGTCTGGGCGCGAACCAACGTGGCCGCCGTCGGCGCCTTCGCCCCGACGGACACCGATCCCGGCATGTTCTACCAGTGGGGGGTAAAGACGGCCTGGCCGAATACCGGCGCTGTAACGGACTGGCCTGCCGGAGCCGCCGAGGGCGACCAGTGGCTCGCGACCAACGATCCCTGCCCTGCGGGGTGGCGCATACCGACCACCACGGAGCTCGGCAAACTGGCAGACACCGACATCGTGGAAACCGCGTGGGTAACGAGCCCCGCGAAAGGGCGCACGTTCACCGCAAAGCCGTCCGGCCCCTCGATCTTCCTGGCCGCCGCGGGCTGGCGCGAACATCTCACCAGCACGCACGTCAATGCTGACCGGGACGGACAATACTGGTCGCAGGCGGGATACACCGCCGCCGATGCGCACTACTTTTTCCTCAA
>JAVBRR010000075.1:0-3918 GCA_031547705.1 Rikenellaceae bacterium
GGATCTCCTCGGCGAGCAGGTCGGCTGGAAGGTTTTTTGCAAGGGCTTCGCGGGCGCGTAGGAGGGCTTCCCCTGCATGGAGCAACGCTTCGTGGTGGCGCGCACTCGACACTACCGCATCACCCCGCAGCAGTGGTGCGAGTTCGACTTCGGAGGTTAGCAATGAAGTCACGGCTCCGAGGTTGACGCCCGTTTTGGCCGCGATCGCCACGGTCCGAAAAGGATGTCCGGCCGCGGACGTGAGTCCCGCCAGTGCGTCGAGTTCGGCGGCCTGGTCGGGTGATAGCTTGTCTGCTTTATTGAAAACCAGATAGATGTGCTGTCCTTCGCGTACGGGGAACGGGGGGACGGCATAGTCTCCGGGCGAAGCCAAAAACGAAGCCGCATCGGCCATCCACAGAATAACTTGCGCGCGGGCGAGTGAGGCGTGGGTGCGCTCGATGCCCATCCGTTCAAGGGGGTCAGTAGTCTCTCGTAGCCCGGCCGTGTCGAGGAACCGGAAACGCACCCCGCCGAGCACAACGCATTCTTCGATCACATCGCGCGTGGTGCCGGGAATGTCCGAGACCATGGCGCGTTCTTCGCGCAGCAGGGCGTTCAGTAGGGTCGATTTACCGACGTTCGGGGGGCCTGCGATCGCAACGGGAACCCCCTCCTTGAGGGCATTGCCGAGAGCGAAGGAGTCGCTCACTTCGGCGATGCGTTCCGCGAGACGGGCCATCACGGCGTCTAATTGGGCTCGGTCGGCGAACTGGACGTCTTCTTCCGAGAAATCGAGTTCCAATTCCAAAAGCGAGGCCAGTCGCAATAACTCGCCGCGCAGCTCAGAGAGATGGGCCGAATAACCGCCGCGCAGTTGTCCGGTGGCGAGGGCGTGCGAGGCGCGGTCGGTCGAAGCGATCAGGTCGGCCACGGCTTCGGCTTGGGCGAGGTCCATCTTGCCAGCCAGGAAGGCACGCACGGTGAACTCGCCTGGCGTGGCCAGTCGGGCCCCTGCGGTGACGAGCAGCGCGAGAATACGACGACAGACGTAAGGCGAAGCGTGGGCGGAGATCTCGACCATATCCTCGCCCGTGTAGGAGCGTGGCGCGCGGAACAGCGACACCAGGACCTGGTCGATGGGCTCCCCGGCGTCGGCCGGAGTCTCCGTAGCCGCTCGGTCCACGATCCACCCATAGCTGATCGTGTAGCCCTCCTTTTCGGCCAACGACACACCCGACGCGGGGTGAAAAAGGCTGTCCGCGATGCGGATGGCCTCGGGGCCGCTGAGGCGGATGACGGCAAGGGCCCCTCCCGGGGCGGTGGCTATGGCGGCGATGGTCTCCACGGCAAAAGAGGCGGCGCGCCGCTATTTGTAGATTTCGAGTACCTGTCCGATGCGCAATTTACTTGCGCTCTTGAGGTTGTTCCACTTCATGATTTGCGCGACGGTCACCCCGTACTTCTTGGCGATCGAACCGAGCACCTCGCCGCTCTTGACGCGGTGGGTGACCGAGCTGATGTTGAATTGCGCCTTGCCGGCGGGAGTGGATGACTGTTTGAGGTACTGCGCCAGGTAGACGCTGTCCTTGGACATGATCGTGTCCTGAAGCTCGATGTATTTGATGGCCTGGGTGCTGGGCAGGGTCAGCGCGTAAGGTTTGTCGACGGCCGGAATGATGTCCATCTTGTACTGCGGGTTCAAGGCGCGCAGCACGTCGATCGGTGTGTCGAGCGTCGAGGAAACCTGCTCCAGGTGCATCAACTTGCGCACGGTGATCGTGTCCGTCGCCAAGGGCATCGGCACGGGCACCGGGTTGATGTTGTGCAATTTGTGGTAGTTGTAGGCGTAGGTCGCCGCGACGAACGAAGGGACGTAACCGCGCGTCTCGGTGGGCAGGTAAGGGTAGATGTCCCAATAGGTCTTCGCCCCGTCGCCGGCGCGTTTGAGGGCCTTGTTGACGTTGCCCGGGCCGCAGTTGTAGGCCGCCAGGGCGAGGGCCCAGTCGCCGTAGATGCGGTAAAGTTCCTTCAGAAATCGGCAGGCGGCGCGGGTGGCGGCCACGGGATCGCGCCGCTGATCGACGAACGAGGTGATCTCCAGGCCGTAGTTCTTGCCCGTGCCGTACATGAACTGCCACAGCCCGGTGGCTCCGGCGCGCGACACGGCGGTCGGGGTGAGGGCCGACTCGACGACGGGCAGCATGCGCAGTTCGAGCGGCAGCCCGGCGTTGGCCAATTCCTGTTCGATCATCGGAAAATAGTATTGCGACAGCCCCAGGATGCGCGCCATCGTGGAGCGACGCTGCTGGGTGTACATGACCAGGTATTTTTTGATGATCTCGTTGTAGGGCACATACATCGGCGAGACCATCTGCTTCAGGCGCGCCGAGTAAACAGAGTCAGGCAGCGCCTGCGAGTAGTCGACCAGGGCCGAATCGGGATCGATGAACTCTTTGAAGAAGCGCTCGTACGAGAACGCGCTCTCGGCCTTCCACGAGCAGAGGAGCGAGTCGTAGCATTCGGGCGAGGAGAGGTTGAGCGCCGCACGCTGCATATCGGCGTCGGCCTCTGCCGCGAGGCCCGCCGGAACGGCCTTCGCCCCGAAAGTCGCAAGGATAAGTAGGACTGTAAGTATTCGTTTCATGGGTTAGAATCTAAGGGAAAAGGTGAAGCCCGGCATGCACACGCGCGAGGAGCGCTGGGAGTAGAAGTCGATCATCGCGGGCTCGAAATTCATCGTTAGGTCGTCCGAAATGTCGTAGTCCTTGAGTTGCGAGTCGACGTGGGCGTCGATGATGTTGAGCAGGTATAGGCCGCCCGTGAGGATGATACACAGGTCGCGGTTGCGGCGGTAGTTGTTGCGCAGGTTCTTAAGAAAGTCTCCCGAGTAGCGGCCGTTGAACTCGTCGACCGTGGCCGGGTCGCCGTCCGTGACGAGCTTGTAGGCGGTCGAGAAACGCTTGAAGCCGCGGTTGTTCCAGTCGATCACGTAAGCCATCGTGGCGAATCCGCCGAGCACGAAAGGCACTTTCCAGTAGCTTCCGTTATATATCTGTCCCGCGCCGGGCAGGATCGTGGAGAGGGTCGTGGCCTTTTTGACCGATGAGAGTTTGCCGGGGTAGTTGACCGCCCCGTCGCACACGAAGTAGACCCACGAGGCATAAATGCCCGCCATGAAGAGTTGGCGGCGGGTGTTGTAGCGGATCATTTGCGACTGGACGGGGTCGAGTTCGTCCTGTGTGGCGCCCAGGGCCTTCATATCCTCGTACTGGTCGTGCCACGGTTTGTAGGCCTTGTTCTCGTGGACGAAGCCGGCGATCATCCCGCCTAAAGAGGCCCAGGCTATGGGGATTTTCCAGTATTGTTTGTTGTGCAGTTGGCCGAAGCCGGGCACCACGAGCGAGATCGCGCACATGCGCGAAATGGGCATCGTGTCGCGAAAAAAATAACTGTAACGGGTTTCGGTCGAGTCTTCCAACTCGCGTTCCAGGCGACGCTGCTCTTTTTTGTTGAGCAGCGCGACGGTCGAGTCGGCCGTTATGGAGTCTTTTGGCAGCACGGCTTCGACCTTGAGCGAGTCGTGCAGTACGGTGGGGGTCACCTTTTGGATCACGCCCCCTTCGACGCGGTAGTCGTGGTGTTCGACGGGGGGGAGCTCTTTGGGCGGTTTGGGCTTCTTTTTACCAAAACAAGGCCCGCCCGCCGCCAAAAGCAGCAGGCAGACCAGGCTTATGATGATCCTTTGCCCCCCGACCATATTTTAGTTTACCGCCCCCAGGCGTGCGAGGAACTCCTCGACCTGGGCGTCGGATTCGAAACCGATGGTGATGCGGCCGCCGCCTTTGGGCGCCTTTTTGATGCTGATCTCGGGTGTGAAGAGCCGCTCCAACTGCTCCACCAGGCGGGTGTAGCTCTCGGGAAACTCATCCTGCTCAT
>JAVBRR010000150.1:0-4714 GCA_031547705.1 Rikenellaceae bacterium
CGTTCGCGGCTTTTTGAGAGCATCGCCAGCCCTGCCGACACCCCCATGCAGAGGTAGAGTACGCTCCAGGCTACGGGAAATACGGCATTGGGAGGCGTGAGCGACGGCTTGGTCAATCCGGGATACCACCCGACGAGCGCCTCCGCCTGGAAATGCGCCCCCGCGAAACCGACCAGGAAACAAATGGCGACAGGGATCAGGATGCAAAGGATTTTTTTCATAACGTGCTTGTTGTCAACGCGCCACACAGACCAACAAGCGTGCCGCTTCATCCGGAATCCTCCATGCAGTCCCGATAAATCGGGCGTTTATTTTGTTTTTTTGCAGATTTGTCGTACTTTGGTTTCTTGCCAAAGGCAGCGAAACAGCTGTAACATCCCTAAAAACACCGACATGAAAAGATTATTCCTGATTATCTGTGTGTGTTTTGCCCCGTCGGTATTCGCCCAAAACAACCCGAGGGTCTTCCCCGGCCGGGAGTGGGAGTGGCGAACCCCCGAACAGATGGGACTCTCGCCCGAACTGATCGACTCGATAGCCGCAACGCTGCAAGGCGCGGGATGCATCGTCAAGGACGGCTACATGGTCAAATCGTGGGGCACGATCGACAGCATCACCAACTGGTGGTCGTCGTTCAAACCCGTGCTGAGCACGATGCTGTTCTACGCCATCCAGGAAGGGAAAGTGAAGAGCGTGGACGAGACGATCGGCAAGTTCTGGGGCGACGAGATGACGCTCGAAAAAGACCGGTCCATCACCTTCCGCCACCTGGGTTCGCAGATCAGCGGATATGCCAGGCCGGAAGGTCCCGGCGAGGCCTATTCGTACAATGACTACGCGCTGCAACTCTACCTGATCACTTTCTTCCGGAAAATCTACGGCGGGGATGTTAAAGGAATATCCAACAAGATATTTTCGCCGCTCCAGCCCCAGGACGGGATCGTGTGGAGCGAAAACCTGCGGTTCAAAACCTCGGTGCGCGACTTCGCACGCATCGCCTGGTGGTGGGCGAACTTCGGGAAATGGGGCGACCGGCAGTTGATCGACAAATGGTATTTCGACTACTACATGACGCCCCAGGTCGCGCGGAATATGCCCATGACGGCCAAGGTGCCCACCAACGACAACCTCGGCATCCGGAGCTGCGGGGGCGACTCCTATTCGCCCAATGGCGACGGGCCCGAAGCCCCGGGCGGGATGTTCGGGTACGGGTTCAACTGGTGGTTCAACTCACCCGACTACAACAACCCCGGCCAGACGACCATCCCCGGCGTTCCGCTGGATCTGGTCATGAGCCGGGGATTCGGAGGCCACCATTCGGCGTTCTTCAAATCCAACGGACTGGTGCTGGTTTGCGCAAGGGGTGCGTGGTCTAAAATCGACGTACAAACAAAAGTCCTCCAGATGCTGGTCGAAAGCGATAAGACGATTAAGGAAAAGTGCCTGCAGAACCGCGCAAATCCATAACCGCAACCCATCCACACGGCACAAAAAATAAAAAAATCGCTTTCGTGTCCGATTATAAATTTTTTTATTAATTTTGTGGCTCAGAAGTTATGCAATCGATTTAAATTACACTATTAACCCGAAACCAACCCTCATTTTATTATGAAAAGAGCCTTACAGTATGCATTGCTCGCGGTTTTGATCGCAGCGGCGCCGGCCGGAACCCTGGCGCAGAAAAGACAACCCTCGCTCGAAGACCAGGCCCTGGCCACGATGAAAAAGGCCACCCAGTTCATGATGGACAAGGTGAGCTACAAAGGCGGCTTCGTCTGGGACTACCTCCCCGACTTTTCGCGCCAGTGGGGCGAGATGGAGGCCAAGCGCACCATGATCTGGAACCAGCCTCCCGGAACCCCCACCGTGGGGCACCTGCTGCTGGACGTCTACCACGCCACGGGCGACGAGTACTACTACGAGGCGGCTAAAAAAGTCGCCGAGGCGCTCATGTTCTCGCAACTGCCCTGCGGGGGATGGAACTACTGCTTCGACTTCGCCGGCGAAGGGTCGCTGAAAGATTGGTACGCCACCGTGGGCGCAAACGGCTGGAGGCTCGAAGAGTTCCAGCACTACTACGGCAACGCCACCTTCGACGACGAAGGAACGGCGCAGTCGTCGAAATTCCTGTTGCGCATGTACGTCGAAAAACTCGACCCGGCCTTCCGCCCCGCCCTCGACCGCGCGATCAACCTCGTGCTCGAGAGCCAGTACCCGGTCGGAGGCTGGCCCCAGCGCTACCCGCTGATGTACGAATTCAGCCACCACGGCAAGCCCGACTACACGTCCTACATCACCCTCAACGACGAGGTGATCGGCGAGAACATCGACTTCCTGATCAAATGCTACCAGGCCATGGGGCTGCAGGGCGTGAAAGAACCCATCATCCGGGCCATGAACTGCCTCTACCTGTTGCAGCAGGGGGCTCCGCAGGCCGGCTGGGGCGAACAGTACACCCTCGACCTGAAACCCATCGGCGCACGCACCTACGAACCCGACGCCATAACCCCCGGGCCCACCATCGGGGCGATCTATAAAATGATCAGCTACTACCGCATGACGGGCGAGACCAAATTCCTGCGCGGCATCCCCGCCGCGATCGACTGGCTGGAATCGTGCGCCATCCCCGCCGACCAGATGGCCCTGTCGGGCAAGCCCCCCACGCCGGAAGGATCCATTTCGGTGCCCACGTTCGTCGAGATCGGCACCAACAAGCCGCGCTACATCCACCGCACGGGCTCCAACGTGGTGAACGGACACTACTACTTCGACCAGGACATCCGCAACACGCCCTCGCACTACTCGTCGATCGGCACGGTCAACATCACGCGCCTGCGCAAGGACTACGAAAACACCCTGGCCATCCCGGCCGACAAGGTGACCGCAGGCTCTCCGCTGCTCGAAACCAAGATGGTGCCGCTGCCCAAATATTTCTCGCGCGGCCGCCACATCGCCAACCCCGCAGAGCGCGAGGCCTCGGCGCGCAACCTGATCTCGTCGCTCAACGCCGAAGGCTACTGGCCCGTCCCGCTCGAAATGACCTCCAACCCCTACATCGGCCCGGGCAAAAAGGACGAAGTCACTCCCGGCAACTACATGAGCGTCAACGTGGGCGACAAATACGACACGTCGCCCTACCGCGACCCGGACCCCAAAATGGGGATTTCGTGTAAAGCTTACGTCGCCAACATGTTCGAACTGGCGCTGCTGGTCGAGTCGCTGAAAACGGCTAAATAAAAAAGGGGGCGCAAGGCCCCCTTTTTTATTTAGCAGGTTCGATGATCACCCTGCGGTAGCTCGTCAGAGTGGGCTGGCCGCTGTCGGTCACCTCGCAGATCACGTGGATGCTCTTTCCCGCAGCGTCCGTCGGCACGACTATCCTGGCGCGCGGCGACTGGGCGTCGGCGATCGCCACCTCGCCCGGATACGTGCCTGCCTCGATTACCCACCATTTGAAATTCAGCTGATCGCCGTCGGGGTCATACGATTTCGAGGCGTCCAGGGTGATCTCCCTGCCCGTACGCGGAGCTATTTTTATCGCATCGAGGCCTTTCTTGTTGTTTACTACCACAACGGGGTTGCGGTTGCCTTCCCCGTCCTGGGCCCACTCCATACGCGCAGCGAAGTTATTGAACGCCGCGGGGTAGAAATAGGTTTGGTATTTCGACGAGATGCTGTTTTCGCGCCCC
This sequence comes from Rikenellaceae bacterium, assembly GCA_031547705.1. Taxonomy (GTDB): domain Bacteria; phylum Bacteroidota; class Bacteroidia; order Bacteroidales; family Rikenellaceae; genus JAVBMJ01. Next base: position 3,690 of record JAVBRR010000150.1, read on the forward strand.
GTGTGGTTCATATAGGCCTGAGAATTGCCCAGAGGGGTCGTTCCCAATACGAAATATCCGCCCCAGCTGCCCTGGCCGGGTACCATGGGATCGCTCAGGCCGTTGGGCGTCAGGTAAAGTATCGAAGGGGTGTCGCCCTCCACTCCGTAGCGGTAGGTCGGATACTTGTCCCCCAGGTTCCCTTTGCCCTGGATCTCGGCTGCGTATTTCGGCCAGTTGTCGCGCCCCATCCTGTTGTGGCTGCGCCAGGCGCTCTCGTCCCAGATATAGAGCATATCCTTGTAGTGTTCGCGCAGCATCAATTGTTGCGCGGTCCCTTCGAGCGGGGCTTTGCTGCCGCCGCGGTCCTGGTCGGTGATGGCATAGACGGGGAATTTGCCCACGAAGGTTTTCACCTGCCCGGAGCTGCGTTCCTGCTGCACTTTCCATATGGCCTGCACCAGCGTGTTCCCACCGCCCCACAGGGCTACCCATACCGGACGGGGATCGTCTTCGCCGGCCAGTTTGATCATCAGTTCGCTGCCGGGCGAGTCGTTGTCTTTGCCGATGAACTCCGCTCCCCGCTTTTTGCTGCCGAACATGGCGCGGCTGCGGAGGTAGCCGGCGCTGGGCCAGTAGCCTATCGGCTGCCTGTCTTCGTTGGCCATAAATCCCTGCTGGCCCGAGCGTTTCATCAGGTTGGGCAGGTCCTTTTCGTAGGCGTCGATGACGTTCATCAGCAGCTCCGTAAAGTTCTTGTCTTTGGCTTCGGAAAAATTATACCCAGTGGAATAGATCAACCCTTCGATCTCGAACAGGTCGGCGTGGACGAGAAGCCGCACCAGCGATTCGCTGTCGTCGGTTTCGCCAAACGAGAGATCGGTCATAACGACGATCCGGGGTTTGAGCTGGCTGGATTTGGGGACGGCATTTTTAGCCGTTGCCGGATCAGGCGATTGCGATACCACAACCGCCGCAATGAATGTCAACAACCATTTTGTTTTCATAATTCAATACGATTTATCTTGTAAATTTAGGTAAAAACA
>JAVBRR010000172.1:0-29854 GCA_031547705.1 Rikenellaceae bacterium
TCATGCCGAAGACGAAATTGCCGGCAAGGAAGAAGTTCGGTGTCTGGGCGATCGTTCCGTTTACGGTCAATTCGAAACCGCGGTTGGTGACCTGGCCTATGTTCCGCATCTGATTCGAGTATCCCGAAACCGAGGGAATACTGCTCATATACAATAAATTACGAGTAGTATTCCAGTATATCTCGGGGGTGATGGTCAGCCGTTCGTTAAACAGGCCCATGTCCACACCCAAGGTACGCGTGAGGGTGGATTCCCATTGGATCGTGCTGTTGGGGAATGTGCTGCCGCCGGAGTTCTGATAATATTCATACCCTTCGAGGCTTTCCTCGCCCCAGCCGGGACCGCCCTGGGTGACGATATTGTATTGGTAGCGCCACATATCCTCATCGATGCGGTTGTTACCCGCAAGACCGAAAGCAAGACGAACTTTGAGCGTCGAGAACAGCCGTTGATCCTGCATGAAATCCTCTTTCGAAATCACCCACGCTCCGGAAATGGCGGGGAAAAACCCCCATTGGTTGCCCGGAGCGAATTTGGTCGAACCGTCGGCGCGCATCGTTGCCGAGAGCAGATAACGGCGGTCGTAGTTGTAGTTGGCCTGGCCGAAAAACGATGCCGTTCTGTCCGGCGCGGTTATGGCCGAGCTCGAAGTCCACGGCATGCCGAGGCTCATATTCTTCAGGGCGACATCCGGCTTGGTGTTGAGGGGAAAATAACGCGACCTCATTTCCGACGACAGCACAGAACTGTGTTGGATTTCCTGGCCCGCCAGGAACGAGTAGTTGTGGTTGTCACGGGAGAAGCCGTAGGTCAAAACATTGGTCCACGTATAACTCGTACCCCTCAGGTTGGTTATTTGGGCTACCGGAAGATTTTTCTGCCGTTGTCCCAGGGAAGTAAGATCCCCCCAGAATTGGTTGTCGTCGGAGAACGAAAAACTCAGGTTGCCTTCCGTGCGGAAAACCAACCCGTCGATGATGGTCCATTCGACGGAGGCCTGGTTCGAGAGGGTATAGGTATTCTTTTTACGGTAGTTCTGGTCTATGTCCCCTCTCGGATTGGAATATTTGAAATACTTCTCTTCTTCGGGATCCGTATTTTCGGGAGCGATGTATCCGAAATCGCGGAGACCGTTGGTCGGCCGGTAACGCAGTACGTCGATAATCCCTTTGCCCCCTACCTGATCTGCACCGGTACCGTTGTCCTGCCTGTAGGTCATGCGGGGATTGATAAACACCCTGAATTTATCCGAAACGTCGATATTGATCTTGGTGTTGGCGTTGGTGCGGATCACCCCTGAGCCGACGAGAACGCCCTTTTCATCGTTGTGTGTGACGCTGGTGTTGAAACGAAGCTTCGGCGTACCCCCGCCGATGGTGATATTATACATTTGGCTGATGGGGTTGCCTCCGAGGATTTCGTCCTGCCAGTCATTGCCCACGCCAAACCTTTTGTAAAGCCCCCCATCCTCGATAAAACCGAAATTGTAGCGGAATTTTTCGGTGTCGCCGGTGTTGCGGATCACTGCATCGAGCTGCGTAGCAACAAAATTGTAGGCATCCATGACCTCGATCTTGCGGGCCAGGGTCCTGATCTGAGTGTTGTGGTTGAAACTGACCGTCACGTTGCCGACCTGGGCCGATTTGGTCGTAACGATAACCACACCGTTACCTCCCTTCGCTCCGTAGATCGCCGTCAACGACGCGTCTTTAAGTACGTCGATCGAAGCGATATCGGTGGGGGGAATGTCGTTGATGTTGGCGGCGGGGAAACCGTCCACAATAAAGAGGGGGGAGTTGCTTTGGGTAACGGACGTACCCCCGCGGATGCGAATGTTGATTTCGGCTCCCGGCGCACCGTCCACGGCCGAAACCTGGACGCCGGCAATCTTGCCCTGCAACGCTTCCGCTGCCGATGAGACAGGTACTCTTGCCAAAACGGAGCCGGCCACAGAGCCTACCGAACCCGTAAGATCGGCTCGGATCGTACTTCCGTAACCTATAACGACCACGTTATCGATGCTTTGGGCATCGGATTCCAACGTGATCTCGATTCCTGAAGACCTTCCATCCAAAGTATGGAAAGCATCTTTCATTCCCAAGAATTTGATCTCAAGGATTCCCGTTTTTGCGTCGGGAACCGAAATGGAGAACTGCCCCTGAGCGTTGGTGGTGGCTCCCCGCGTGGTTCCCCGGAGAGTTACCGTAGCTCCGGCAACAGGACCTTCGCTATCCTTGACAACCCCCGTAACGGTTACTTGGGCCATTGCGACTGTTGCCGAGGCAAGCAGGGCAAATAAGCAAAGTAGAAATGTTTTCTTCATGCGCGATTTTTTTAGGTTAGATGATAGGTTGGGTTAGTGGTGTATTTTGACGGGTGGCCATTGAAGTTTCAAGTTCTGTGGGCTGTGTGCGCAAAACACCGGGGAGTTGAACGTAACCGGAGACGTTCGAGAAGATCATCACGTTACCTGATGCATGGATCTGCGATGCCGTTTAGAGCCATGCAGATCCTGCGTAGATGCCGAATCGACCCGGGAATCTTCCGGGTTATTTTAAAACAAAGGAAAAGAGGTAGGGAAAGGGGCAGTGATCACACCCTTCCCGACGGCATAGATTAATGAATACGAAATACCGTATTCACACGAAAGCAGAAGTGTGTGTATTCAGGAAGTAACATTAAATTCCTCATAGGCAAGGAGTTTAATCAATATAATCCGAGGTTGTTCTGATATTTTCTTCAAGGCTCGCTTTCAGCATGCGCAATGCGATCTTCGAGGCGTTGAGAATAAATTTCATCGGGAAGCCGGAACCGGAGAGAATGATTTGTTGCTTGGCGATATTGATGTAATAAATGTATTCGCCGTTGATGATCAGCCTTTTTCCCAAACGGAACAACCGGGTTTCGTCTGCCAACTGCCGCTCGATAATTCTTTCGAAAGTTGCCAGGTTGAACGAAAAGACATATTTCTCTCCATTGGTAAGTACCATGGAGGAGTAATTACCGTCGGAGATTATATAAGCTATTCGTTCGGGCGATACGCGCACCATTTCGTTTCTGTTGGTTAGAATTAGATCCTTCGACATGGCCTCATCACTATTTACAAAGTTATCCCTTGACTCAATCATTATTTTACGATTTTATGTCCGATGTATGAAGTGTGGACTTTACTGTGTAAAATATCTTATACAGACTCTGAAATACAAAAACCGCCTTGTGCTCGAAATGGCTTGTTGCCGTAAAAGAATTGGCCGCGATTAATCCATTGCGGGATTGTTTTTGACTCTTTTTCATGAGCATTGCATTCAAACCATAAAGTTTTATTAAATTTGATTCGTATTTTATAAGTTTTTGAATTTGACACACTCCAGGGTTATACGCAGTACCGGCAGTTGGTACCGTTTGCGCGACGAGGCCTCGGGCGAAGAGTTCGACGCACGCCTCAGCGGCCGCCTCAGGCTGCGGGGTGCGCGGTCTACCAACCCCGTGGTGGTGGGCGACGTGGTCGAAGTGGCTGCCGAGGGCGGCGAGGCGACGATCGTCGGCATCCTGCCCCGCCGCACCTACATCATCCGCCGCTCGTCGAACCTCTCGCACGAGTCGCACATCCTGGCGGCCAACGTCGACCGCGCCCTGCTGGTCGCCACGCTGTTCTCGCCCGCGACGAGCTACGAATTCATCGACCGCTTCCTGGTGACGTGCGAGGCCTACGGAATCCCCGCTACGATCGCCCTGAACAAGATCGACCTGGCGCGCCAGCAACCCGAGGCGCTCGAGGCGTTCCGCAGCGTCTATGCGCTCGCGGGGTACCCCGTGATCGAACTATCGGCCCTGGCGGGCGAGGGGATCGAGGCGGTCCGGGCGCTGACCGGCAGCGGGACGACGCTCCTTTCGGGCAATTCGGGCGTGGGAAAGTCGACGATCATCCGCTGCATCGACCCCGCGGCCGAAGTACGCATCGCCGACATCTCGCAGGCCCACGGCAAGGGGCGCCACACGACCACTTTCTCACGGATGTACCCCCTTTCGGGCGGAGGCTACATCGTCGATACGCCGGGGATCAAAGGTTTCGGGCTGATCGACATCGCCCCCGCCGAGATCGCCCGCTACTTCCCCGACCTGATGCGCCGCGCGCCCGGTTGCCAGTACCACAACTGCACCCACGTCCACGAACCCGGATGTGCCGTGGTACGCGCCGTGGAGGCGGGGGAGATCGCCTACGAACGCTACGTGAGTTATATGAAAATGTTGGATGAAGACGGTAAATACAGATAACCGCCCGCTGGAGTGGCTAGAAGAGCGCATCGCCTACCTGTCGCAGTTTATGCTTCCGGTCCGCGAGGAGACCCTGCGGCGCACGCTGGCCCGCAGGACGCGCTACGTCACCGTCTGCACCGAGAATATGTTCCATCCCCAAAACGCGAGCGCCCTGGTGCGCCACTGCGAGGCGTTCGGGGTGCAGGATATCCACGCCGTGGAAGACCTGTGCCGTTTCTCGCCCACGGTGCGCATCGTGCGCGGGACCGACAAGTGGATCGACATCCGCAAACACCGCACGACCGCCGACGCCCTCGCCGTCCTGCGTTCGCAGGGTTACCGCATTGTCGCCACCACGCCCCGCGAAGGCGGCCGCACGCCCGAAACGTTCGACGTGGCGGCGGGGCCTTTCGCCCTGGTCTTCGGTACCGAGCACGCAGGGATCAGCCCCGAGGTGATCGCGGCGGCGGACGATTTTATACAGATCCCGATGTGCGGATTCGTCGAGAGCCTCAACGTGTCGGCTTCGGCGTCGATCCTGCTCTATATCCTGACCCACCGCGTCCGGGAGGGCGCGGACATTCCGTGGCAGCTCACCGGCCGCGAGCAGGCCGCGATCCTCTTCCGGTGGATGATGGAGAGCGTGCGCGACAGCGGCCGGATCCTCGAGAAGTTCGAGGCGAAGTAATTGCGGTTTTCCGGAAACATACCGCGCCCGCTCCGAAAAGAGCGGGCGCGGTATGTTATTAAGCATACATTATCGTGTGCTATGAATGGGCGATGTTGAGCGCCGATCCGGCTCTAAACCATTTGATTTGTAGGTCGTTGTAAGTATGCGCCGCCGCGATGCGCTCGCTCGTGCCGTCGCTGTGGTGCAGCGCCAGGGTGAGGTTCACGCCCGGGGCGAACGCTTCCAACCCCTCGATGCTGAAGTTGTCGTCCTCGCGGATGCGGTCGTAGTCGGCCTTGTCGGCGAAGGTGAGCGCCAGGATGCCCTGCTTCTTGAGGTTGGTTTCGTGGATGCGGGCGAACGAACGGACGATCACCGCCTTGACGTTCAGGAAGCGCGGTTCGAGGGCCGCCTGCTCGCGCGAGGAGCCTTCGCCGTAGTTCTCGTCCGCCACCACGACCGACGAGATGCCTTGGGCTTTGTAGGCTTTGGCGACGGAAGATACCGCGTCGTACGAACCGTCCAATTGGTTGAGCACCGAATTGGTCTTGTCATTGAAAGCGTTGACGGCACCCATCAGCAGGTTGTCCGAAATATTCTGGAGGTGTCCGCGGTAGCGCAGCCACACGCCGGCCATCGAGATGTGGTCGGTCGTACACTTGCCTTTGGCCTTGATCAGCAGCGGCATGCGCTCGAAGTCGCGGGCGTTGAAAGGCGCGAAGGGCTCGAGGCGCTGGAGGCGGTCGGAGCGAGGGTCGATCGTCACTTCGGGGGCGTTTCCGGCAGGTGCGGGGGCCAGGTAACCCTCGCCGCCGGCCATGGTTCCTTGCGGCAGGGCCTCGCCGGTGGGTGGATCGAGGCGCACGGCCTCGCCGCGCTCGTTGGTGAGCGTGTCGGTCAGGGGGTTGAACGCCAGGTCGCCGGCAATGGTGAGTGCCGTGACGATCTCGGGCGAGGCGACGAAGGCGTAGGTGTTGGGGTTGCCGTCGGCGCGCTTGGCGAAGTTGCGGTTGAACGACGTGACGATCGAGTTGGGGCGCGTGTTGTCTTCGGCGCCGCGTTCCCACTGGCCGATGCAGGGGCCGCAGGCGTTGGCCATGATGCGTGCGCCGATGGCTTCGAGGTCGGCGATGATCCCCGCCTCGCGCGCGCTGCGCAACACCTGTTCCGAACCCGGGTTGATGATGTATTCGGCTTTCACTTTCAGCCCTTTGGCTGCGGCCTGGCGCGCGATGGACGCCGCCCTGCCCAAGTCTTCGAACGATGAATTGGTACACGAGCCCACCAAACCGACCTCCATCTTCTGCGGATAGCCGCCGGCCTTGACCGCCGCGGCCATTTCCGAAACGGGGTGCGCGGCGTCGGGCGTGAAGGGGCCGTTGAGGTAGGGTTCCAACGCGCCGAGGTCGATGTCGATCACCTTGTCGTAGTATTTTTCGGGCGTCGCGAGCACCTCGCCGTCGGCACGCAGGTTGTCCGCGATCTTCGCGGCGGCTTCGGCCACTTCGCTGCGTCCCGTGGCGCGCAGGTAGGCCCCCATCGGGTCGTCGTAACCGAATACCGAGGTCGTGGCGCCCAGCTCGGCACCCATGTTGCAGATCGTGGCTTTGCCCGTGGCCGAGAGCGTCGCCGTCCCGGGACCGAAATATTCGATCACGCAGTTGGTCGCCCCTTTGACGGTGAGCATCCCTGCGAGCTTGAGTATCACATCCTTGGGTGCCGCCCATCCGCTCAACTTACCCGTCAGGCGAACCCCGATCACGCGCGGCATCTTCAGTTCCCACGCCATGCCGGCCATCACGTCCATCACGTCGGCGCCGCCCACTCCGATGGCCGCCATGCCGAGCCCTCCGGCGTTGGGCGTGTGCGAATCCGAACCGATCATCATGCCCCCCGGAAAGGCGTAGTTCTCCAGCACCACCTGGTGGATGATCCCCGCCCCGGGGCGCCAGAACCCGATCCCGTAGCGGCTGCACGCCGAGCGCAGGAATTCGAAGACTTCGCTGTTGACCGTCTGCGCTTTGGCCAGGTCGGCCCCGGCGCCGCATTCGGCCACGATGAGGTGGTCGCAGTGCATCGACGAGGGGACGGCCACACGGTCGCGTCCGGCGTTCATGAACTGCAGCACGGCCATCTGTCCCGTGGCGTCCTGCATCGCCACGCGGTCGGGGGCGAAGTCGACGTAGTCCTCTCCGCGGCGGAAATCGCGCAGGGGCATATCTTTGTGCAAATGGGCGTAAAGGATCTTTTCGGTGAGCGTCATGGGACGCGCGAGCACCTGGCGTGCGCGTGCGATTCGGGCGGGATATGCTTCGTACACCCGCGAAATCATGTCGAGATCAAACATAGCGTTTAGAATTTATATTGAACCCCAATCTGGATGTTGGTCTTCTTGGAGGTGTTGCCCGGGTAGAGACGGTCGACGCCTATGTAGGTCAGACCGAAGGTGTAGCGGAAGTTTGCGCCCCACCGCTCGCCGATGCGGTAGGTCATTCCCCCGGCGGCGCTCACGTCCACTGCATTGGCGTGTGTGCGGGGAACTTCGTTCACGCGGTTGGCGATGCCGGCGTATTCGTAGCGCAGCTTCGAGGTGAGGCAGAATCCCGCCTGGAGCCCCAGCTCGACGGTCAGGTCGTCCAGCAGGTAGATCTGCGCCAGGACCGGCACGTTGATGTAGTTCAGGTGCATATGGTAGCTGATATCGAGCAGGTCGGTCTCGAAACTGGGGTAGTTGTACCCTTCGGTCGAGTAGGCCGCCTCGACCTGCATTCCCATGACGAATCCGAAACGGTACGATGCCCACAGCCCCAGGCTGGTGCCGAACCGGGGCGATGATCCGGTCACCACCGTGGCGTTGGCGATGTTCAGGGTCGCTTTGGCCCCGTACTCGACGTTTTTAAAGGAAAAATCGGATAATACCTGGGCCTGTGCGCCGCAGAAAAGCACACTCAATATCACCGAAAGAATCGCTTTTTTCATTTTCGTCCTTTTTTCAGCCGCAAAGATAATAAAATACCGGGAAAACCGGTCTGTTTTATCCGGCGGTTTTTCGGATAAAGATCCGGTCGATCGTTGCGGCAAACAAAACACCGACGGTGTAGCACGCCATGTCGGACCACAAAAATCCATGCCCCAATACCAACGCCCCTATATGCGTATGCCTCACGGCATTGATCCAGTCGGCCCGGTAGAGTTGGCTGATCTCGATGCACCAGGAGAAAAGGAGTGCGTATAACGCCGCCCGGGGTATTCCGATCCGGCCCCAAAGGAAGCGAATGCCGAAATAGACCATCGATGCCCAAAGGGTATCCCCCAGGTATTCCGCCAACAATTTCGGGAGGCAGGCCCCATAGATGCGGGACCCCAGGCCGGCGACAACGGTGGCGGCAATGGGCAGGAGATACTTCAACCGGTTCACTTTTAATGATTTATCTGAAAACATTGACTATCCGCGATCTGATTGTCCGGGCAACCTCGCCGAAAGTCGGCGCCGCGCAATTTTAGGCATAATAGCCGACAAATGCAAGCGCCGGATCAAAACCCCGTACGGGCGATGAATTGATCCTCTGAACGACGGCTTAAATTTTGTTGTCTTTTTGTAAGGAAAAATTTCATATATTTGTGGGAATAAAAATCCGGCTGATGGTAAAAATCTTAGACAAGGAGAACACGATTCTCAACCGTTTTATCGCACAACTGCGCGATGTGGAGGTCCAGAAGGACGCGATGCGTTTCCGGCGCAACCTGGAGCGTGTGGGCGAAGTGATGGCCTACGAAATAAGCAAGGAGCTGGACTATGTCGCCACGGCGGTCGAAACCCCGCTGGGCGAGGCCCAGGTGGCATTGCCGGCCAACCAGGTGGTGATCGCCACGATCCTGCGCGCCGGAATTCCCTACCACCAGGGATTCCTGAACTATTTCGACGACGCGCAGAACGCCTTCATCTCGGCCTACCGCAAATACAGCAAGGACGGGACGTTCAACGTGAAGGTCGAGTCGATCTCGAGCTGCGATCTGACGGACAAAGTGCTCATCCTGGTCGACCCGATGCTGGCCACGGGGTGTTCGCTGGTGCTCACCTACAAGGCGCTCATCGAGAAGGGCGGAAAGCCGCGCCACACCCACATCGCCTCGATCGTGTCGAGCGAGGAGGGGATCGATTACGTCCGCAGGCATTTGATAAAAGAGAAGATAACCATCTGGAGCGGTGCGGTCGACGAGGAGCTGACCGTCAAATCGTACATCGTCCCCGGGATCGGCGACGTGGGCGACCTGGCCTACGGCGACAAACTCTAAGGCGGCCGGGCAAGAACATCTTGCCCGGTTGTTTTTTATTGCCTACATTTGCCGGATATGAAATCACTCAGAAAATTATACAGGGTCGGAAACGGTCCCTCGAGCAGCCACACGATGGGTCCGAAACGCGCTGCGCAGATGTTCCTCGAACGGCTGGGGCGTGTGCCTTCCGGGGTCCGCGTCACGCTCTACGGTTCGCTGGCCGCCACCGGCCGGGGCCACCAGACCGACGTGGCGATCCGCGCGGCGCTCGAAGCGGTGCCCGAAGTGGAATTCGTGTGGGAACCCGGGGTGTTCCTGCCCGGGCATCCCAACGGAATGAAGTTCGAAGTTGTGGAACAGGGTGCGGTACCCGATGCATGGACGGTGTTCAGCATCGGGGGCGGCTCGCTTGCGGGCGAAGGGATCGGCGACGAGGAGGGCGAGGATATTTATCCGCTGACCTCGATCGCTTCGATCATGGAGTGGTGCGACCTCGAAGGGCGCCAGTTCTGGGAATATGTCGAGTTGTGCGAGGGCAAGGAGATTTGGGAATACATCGATCGCGTGTGGCGGGTGATGTGCGAGGCCGTCGAACGGGGATTGAACGAGGAGGGTGTGTTGCCGGGCGAACTGCACGTCAGCCGCAAGGCGGCCAAATACCTCGTCAAGTCGCGCGGCTACACCGAGGCGATGGCCAGCCGGGGCAAGCTCTACGCCTACGCCCTGGCCTGCTCCGAGGAGAACGCCGCGGGAGGAGAGATCGTCACGGCGCCCACGTGCGGATCGTGCGGGGTGCTGCCGGCCGTGCTCTACCACCTGAAGACCTCGCGCGACTTCCTCGACGTGCGCATCCACCGCGCCATCGCCACGGCGGGGCTTTTCGGCAACGTCGTCAAGGAGAACGCCTCGATCTCGGGCGCCGAAGTGGGGTGCCAGGGCGAGGTGGGCGTGGCATGCTCGATGGCTGCCGCGGCGGCCTGCCAGCTCTTCGGGGGTTCGCCTTCGCAAATCGAATACGCGGCCGAAATGGCCCTCGAACACCACCTGGGCCTAACGTGCGACCCCGTGTGCGGCCTGGTGCAGATCCCCTGCATCGAGCGTAACGCCATTGCCGCCGCCCGCGCCTTCGACGCCAACATCTACGCCACGTTCTCCGATGGCAAACACCGCGTGAGTTTCGACAAGGTGGTCGCCGTGATGCGCGAAACGGGCCACGACATCCCCAGCCTCTACAAGGAAACCGCCGCCGGAGGCCTGGCCAAGCACAAATACCGCGGATCGGTGTAAGTCCGGAAGGACAGAATAACCGCGGCTCTTGGAGTTGCTGCGCCCGCCCCCCGGAGCGGGCGCTTTTGGCAGTCAAACCGTATGCCTGTTCGGGCCCGGTGCGACGATCAGGACATTTTAATGGGGATTTAGATATTTTTTAATTATCTTTATGGGCTGATATTTGCAACATCAAAAAATGAAAATCGAAATATGAACAGCCAGGGAGCCATAACACAGGTGATAGGTCCGGTGGTGGACGTACATTTCAGCCGCGAACGCGGCACGGTGCAACTGCCCAACATCCACGACGCCCTGCATGTGCCGCGCCAGGACGAAGACGACCTGGTGCTGGAGGTGCAGCAGCACATCGGCGAGAACACCGTGCGCGCCATCGCGATGGACTCCACCGACGGGCTCAGCCGCGGCATGAAGGTCACGGCCACGGGTTCGCCGATCCGCATCCCCGCGGGCGACGGTGTGAAGGGGCGCCTGCTGAACGTGATGGGGCGCACGATCGACGGGATGAAACCCGTGGAGAGCACCGAAACCTTCCCGATCCACCGCGAACCGCCCCGTTTCGACGAACTCACCACCCGCCGCGAAGTGCTGCTGACGGGGATCAAAGTGATCGACCTGCTGACGCCCTACGCCAAGGGGGGCAAGATCGGACTTTTCGGCGGCGCCGGTGTGGGCAAGACGGTGCTGATCATGGAGTTGATCAACAACGTGGCCAAGAAGCACAACGGTTTCTCGGTCTTTGCCGGTGTGGGCGAACGGACGCGCGAAGGCAACGACCTGCTGCGCGAAATGCTCGAAAGCGGTGTGATCAAATACGGCAAGGCGTTCGAAAAGAGCATGGAGGAGGGCGACTGGGACCTCTCGAAAATAGATTACAAGGAGGTGGCCAAATCGCAGGCCACGCTCGTCTTCGGACAGATGAACGAGCCCCCCGGAGCACGCCAGGCCGTGGCCCTTTCGGGCCTGACGATCGCCGAGTCGTTCCGCGACGGCGGTACCGACGGGGCGCCCAAGGACATCCTGTTCTTCATCGACAACATCTTCCGCTTCACCCAGGCCGGGGCCGAGGTCTCGGCGCTGCTGGGACGCATGCCCTCGGCGGTGGGCTACCAGCCGACGCTCGCTTCCGAAATGGGGGCCATGCAGGAGCGCATCACCTCGACCAAGCACGGTTCGATCACCTCGGTGCAGGCGGTCTACGTCCCCGCCGACGACCTCACCGACCCCGCCCCGGCAACCACCTTCTCGCACCTCGACGCCACGACCGTCCTGAGCCGCAAGATCACCGAGATGGGGATCTACCCGGCCGTCGACCCGCTCGAGTCGACCTCGCGCTCGCTCGATCCGCTGGTCGTGGGGCAGGAGCACTACGACACGGCCGAGCGGGTGAAGCAGATGCTCCAGCGTAACAAGGAGTTGCAGGACATTATCTCGATCCTGGGCATCGAGGAACTTTCGGACGAGGACCGCGTCCTGGTGGGCCGCGCCCGCAAGGTGCAGCGCTTCCTGTCGCAACCCTTCACGGTGGCCGAGCAGTTTTCGGGCGTTCCGGGCGTGGCGGTCGACATCGCCGACACCATCGCCGGCTTCCGCAAGATCATGGACGGCGAGGCGGACCGTTTGCCCGAGGCGGCGTTCCTCAACGTGGGCACCCTGGAAGACGCCATCGCCAAGGGCGAAAAAATACTGTCGCAAGCCAAATGAAACTCGAGATCATATCCCCTTCGGGCACCGTCCTGAGCAGAGAAACCGACCGCGTGACCGTCCCGGGCGGTGCGGGCAGTTTCACCATCCTGCGCGGACACGCCCCGATCCTTTCGACCCTCGTCCCGGGCAAAGTCGCCTATTCCGGCGGGGAGGAGGCGGTCGGGGGAGGGGTGCTGCACGCCGAGAACGACACCATTAAAATCTATACGGACCATGCGTAAACTCATCCTGAAACTGCGCCTTAGAATGCTCCTGCTGCTCACGCTGACCTACATCGGAGTGGCCCTGGTGAGCATCCTGATCTTCTGGTTCTTCACCCCGCCCGAGTATTTCCGGGTCTATCCCGCGATCGACGTCTTCTACTGGCTTTGCGGTGTGGGGATGACCTATTTCCTCGACCTCAAACGCGCCAACCACCCCGACAAACTGCTCAGCGTCTTCATGACTTTCCGCGGGATCAAGTTCCTGCTCACGATTGCGCTGCTGATCGTAGGGATCAAGGTGTTCGACATGCCGCGCGTTACGTTTGCCATCTCGCTGATGTGCAACTATTTTGTCTACTCTGCTCTGGAACTCTACATCTATTTCCGCTACAACAAAAGGATAACGACCGGGAAGTGGGATTGAAACGCGCCATACTTTGCCTTTTGCTGCTGCTGGCCGCAGGGAGCGCCCGTGCACAGGACGTGGACGTCAAGGAGATCGTCTTCGACCACCTGGGCGACTCGTACGGCTGGCACATCTGCACCGTGGGCGAAACGCACGTCACCCTTCCGCTGCCCGTCATCGTGCGCGGGATGGACGGCGGATGGCACGTTTTCTCCTCGTCGCGCCTGCCCTACGCCGGGTTCGAGATCGCGGCCGAAGGCGAGCACAAAGGCAAGATCGTCGAAGGGGGCGTGCGTCCCCTGGATCTGTCGCTCACCAAGAACGCCCTGGCGATCATGATCAACTGCGCGGTGCTGTTGCTGGTGATCCTGCCCCTGGCGCGGTGGTACCGCGGCGGGCGGATGGACGCCCCGGGGGGCGTGCGCGGCACGGTGGAGTTGCTGATCGAATACATCGACGACGAGGTGATCACCCCCTGCGTGGGCGACGACCACCGCAAATACGCACCCTACCTGCTGACCGTCTTTTTCTTCATCTTCCTGAGCAACCTGATGGGCCTGATTCCCATTTTCCCTGCCGGGGCCAACGTGACGGGCAACATTGCCGTGACGGCTTTCCTGGCGCTGTGCACGTTCCTGGTGGTCAACTTCTCGGGGACGAAGGAGTATTGGAAGGAGATCCTCTGGCCCGATGTCCCGACGTGGCTCAAGGCGCCCGCTCCGATCATGCCCGTGATCGAGATCGTGGGGATATTCACCAAACCCTTCGCGCTGATGATCCGTCTGTTCGCCAACATCTTCGCCGGGCATGCGGTCGTCATCGGGCTGGTGTGCGTAGTGTTCATCACCGTGAAGATGGGCGTGCAGGTCAACCGGGCGATGTCGCTCATTTCGGTGCTTTTCGGCATCTTCATGCTGTGCCTCGAACTGCTGGTGGCCTTTATCCAGGCCTATGTCTTTACACTCCTTTCATCGGTCTTTATCGGAATGGCAAGAGTAAAACACGAACATAAATAACCTTAAAAAACTTAAATTATGCTACTTACAACCTTATTAGCGGCAGCGGCATCCGGGTTCAGCCTCGGTACCCTGGGGGCGACGATCGGCGCGGGCCTGGTGGCCATAGGCGCTGCGTACGGTATCGGAAAGATCGGCGCGTCGTCGATGGAAGCCATTGCGCGCCAGCCCGAAGCGGCCAACAACATCCGTATGACGATGATCATCGCCGCGGCCCTGATCGAAGGGGTGTCGCTGTTCGCCGTGGTGGTCTGTTTCCTGGCAATCTAACCGGCCATGTCGTTGCTGCTTCCCGAAACCGGACTGCTGTTCTGGATGACGATCTCGTTCGGGATCGTCCTGCTGGTGCTGATCCGCTACGGGTTCCCCGTGATATTGGGCGCCGTGGAGAAACGCCGCGCCTACATCGCCGATTCGCTGGCCAAAGCCAAGCAGGCCGAGGAGCACCTCGCGTCGCTCAACGAGCAGGCCGAGGCGATCCTGGCCAAGGCAGAGAAGGAGCGCGGCGTGATCCTCGAAAAGGGTCAGAAGACGGCGGCCGGCATCCTCCAGGCGGCACAGCAGAAGGCCGAGGAGCAATCCCGCGCCCGAGCCGCCCGAGCCGAGGAGGAGGCCGCGCAGCTCAAACGCGACGCCATGGACGAGGTGATGGGCCAGATCGCGGGGCTTTCGGTCAAGATCGCCGGAAAGGTGCTCGAAGAGGACCTCAAGGAGCCCGGCCGCCAGAAGAAACTGATCGACAAACTGCTCAAGGAAGAGAAACTCTGATCCCATGGACCTCGGAACCATATCCTCTCGTTACGCCAAAGCGTTGCTCGCCTATGCCAACCGGCACGGGGCGGTGGACCGTGTGGCCAAAGACGCAAGGAGGCTCGTCGGATGTTATGCAAAGTATCCGGCCCTGCGGCGCGTGCTCGACAACCGGCTGCTCACCCCGCAGAAAAAGGAGGAGGTGATCGCCCGGTGCTGCGGCAGGATGAGCGGGGAGTTCGCGAACTTCGTCCGCCTGGTGACGCTGCATTACCGCGAGGAGTTCCTGCGCGAAATGTGCCTGGACTACATCCAGCTGGTGCGCGTGCAGGAGAACCTGCTCGACGTCTGGGTCACCGTGGCCGCCGAGCCCGATGCCGAAACGCTTGCGCTCTTCGAGCGCCGACTGGCCCGGATGACGGGCAAGAAGGTGACGGTGCGCGCGTCGGTCGACCGGACGATCATCGGGGGCTACATCCTGCGCTGGGATACCTACCGCCTCGACCGCAGCGTGGCGGGGCAATTGAAAAAAATCGAAACGAATTTAAGACATGGCAGATAACATCAAGGTGAGCGAGGTGCCCGACATCATCTCGCAGATGCTCGAAGGATTGGACCCCGCCAAGGCGCTCGAAGAGGTGGGCACGGTGGTGCAGGTGAGCGACGGCGTGGCGCGTATCTACGGGCTGAACAACGCCCGCTCGAACGAGCTGATCGAGTTCGACAACGGCGAGAAGGCCGTGGTGATGAACCTCGAGGAGGACAACGTGGGCGCCGTGCTGCTGGGCCCGACGGATATGGTGCGCGAGAACGACACCGTCAAGCTCACCGGCCGCATCGCCTCGATCCTGGTGGGCGAGGGGATGGAGGGGCGCGTGGTCAACACGCTGGGCGAACCCATCGACGGCGCGGGCGATATCCGCGGCGAACGCATCGAGATGCCCCTCGAACGCAAGGCCCCCGGGGTGATCTTCCGCCAGCCCGTGAGCGAGCCGATGCAGACGGGCATCAAGGCGATCGACGCCATGATCCCCATCGGCCGCGGCCAGCGCGAGCTGATCATCGGCGACCGCCAGACCGGCAAGAGCTCGATCGCCATCGACACGATCATCAACCAGCGCGCCGGCTTCGAGCGCGGCGAGCCGCTGTACTGCATCTACGTGGCCATCGGCCAGAAGGCCTCGACTGTCGCCGCGATGGTCGAAACGCTGCGCGAGAAGGGCGCGATGGACTACACCACCTTCATCGTGGCCACCTCGTCCGACCCGGCGGCCATGCAATATTTCGCCCCCTTCGCCGGAGCGGCCCTGGGCGAGTATTTCCGCGACACGGGGCGCCACGCCCTGGTGATCTACGACGACCTGTCGAAACAGGCCGTGGCCTACCGCGAGGTGTCGCTCATCCTGCGCCGCCCCTCGGGACGCGAGGCCTACCCGGGCGACGTGTTCTACCTCCACTCGCGCCTGCTCGAACGCGCGGCCAAGATCATCAACCGCGACGACATCGCCGCCCGCATGAACGACCTGCCCGAGAGCCTGCGCGGACGTGTCAAGGGCGGAGGCTCGCTCACCGCGCTGCCGATGGTCGAAACCCAGGCGGGCGACGTGTCGGCCTACATCCCGACCAACGTCATCTCGATCACCGACGGCCAGATATTCCTCGATACCGACCTCTTCAACCAGGGCAACCGCCCGGCGATCAACATCGGCATCTCGGTGTCGCGCGTGGGGGGCAACGCCCAGGTGAAGTCGATGAAGAAGGTGGCCGGGACGATGAAGATCGACCTGGCGCAGTACCGCGAGCTCGAAGCCTTCACGCGCCTCGGGGGCGAAATGGACGCCATCACCGCCGCCACGATCGACCGCGGACGCAAGAACTCGCGCCTGCTGGTGCAACCGCAGTACGCCCCGATGCCCGTGGGCGAACAGATCGCGATCCTCTATTGCGGCACGAACGGCCTGCTGAAAGAGGTCGCCGTGGAGCGGGTCGACGCGTTCGAGAAAGCTTTCCTCGACCTGCTGCGCGCCTCGCACGCGAAGGATGTGCTCGAACCCCTGGCCCGGGGCGAGATCAACGATAAAATAGAAGAGGTCCTGCGCAAAACCGCCGCCTCGGCCGCCAAACAGATATCGTAATGCCATCGCTCAAGGAGGTAAAAAACCGCATCTCGACCGTCAAGACCACGCGCAAGATCACGCAGGCGCGCCAGATGGTCTCCTCGGCGCAACTGCACCGCGCCCAGGGGATGCTGGAGCGTGCGCGCGCCTACCGCGACGGGCTGACGGCCCTGGCCGCGAAGGTGCCGGCGGCCTCGCCGCTGGG
The DNA here is from genome assembly GCA_031547705.1 of Rikenellaceae bacterium. GTDB lineage: Bacteria > Bacteroidota > Bacteroidia > Bacteroidales > Rikenellaceae > JAVBMJ01. The sequence continues at coordinate 16,897 of JAVBRR010000172.1, forward strand.
CGAAGTGCGCGAAAAGGGGGCGGTGGGGGTCGTGATCGCGGCTTCGAACGGCGGGATGTGCGGATCGTTCAATGCGCGGATGGAGCGCGAGATAGCCCGCGTCGCCGACGCTTTCCGGGGCCGTAAACTGTCGTTCTATCCCGTGGGGCGCAAGATCCGCGAGGCGGTCGTCCGCGCGGGGTTCGAGCCCGCCGGGGATTTCGACGCCCTGGCCGCCAAACCCTCGTCCGAGGGGAGCGACGCCCTGGCCGCCCGACTGATCGAAGCGTTCGCCTCGGGTGCGCTGGCGCAGGTGGAGGTGGTTTTCTACGATTTTCAAACGATAGGCCGCCAGGAGATCGTGCAACAAACGCTGCTGCCCCTGCCGGCGCCGCAAACCGATACCGAGGCCGAAACCGACGACGAATACATCGTCGAGCCTTCGCCCGCGGAACTGGCCGGGGTGCTGTTGCCGATGGTCGTGCGGGCCGATCTGTGGGCCGCCCTGGCCTCGAACGCCGCTTCGGAGCACGCCGCGCGCACCATCGCCATGCAGCTGGCCACCGAGAACGCCGACGAACTGCTCGACGAGCTGCAACTCTCCTACAACAAGTTGCGCCAGCAGAACATCACCGCCGAGCTGCTCGACATCATCGGAAGCTCGTTCGCTTAGACCGCATACCCCGCGGCAACCGCAATTTTCGGGTGGTATCTAACGTGAGTTGCGCTTAACCGCAACTCACAACCTCATCCGGAGCGGCCTTTGGCCGCGACATCTCCCTCCCCGACGGTCAGGGGAGGGCCGGGGAGGGATGATCGAATACTTGCGCGGCGTCTTTTTGCCGCGTTAATGGGGGTTTTGGATAAGAGCTCGTGTGTAAACGCCCACAGGATCAGTCGTTTTAAGGCGAGTTCTTATCCAAAACTCACGTTGTCTACCTGACTGCGATCTCCTCGCCCACCAGCGAGCAGAGGTACGCTTCGAGGCAGGTGTAGCCCCCGGGAGTGAGGCGGTTACCGTCCGAAGGATCTTTCGGGTCGAGGCCGTTTTTCATCTCCCAGGCGTCGGGCATGCCGTCGCCGTCGGTGTCCCAATCCTTCTGGCGGTGCTGCACCGCGATCACCGGGTAGCCGCCCACGTCTTCGGGGAGGTTGATCACCTTGCCCGTCTTGTTGCGCACGTCGCCCGTCACGCGCACATCGCACGCATCGCGGTCCCAGTAGAAGGCCCCGCCCCGGGTGAGGACGCTCTCGAAAGCCTCGGCGGCCGGGGTGGTCTTCACTTCGGGCGCCTCGAAAGGAGCTTTCAGTTTGTTGTACGTGCCGGTGATCATCGCCCAGCCGGTATCCTTGGCGTTGATCTTTTTGCTGGACACCTCGGCGTCGATCAGGTTGCCCGCGGCGTAGATGTTGCAGGTCGTCGACTTGCCGTCGAAGGCCTGCCCTTTGTTTCTGGACGAGGCCCCGGCCACCAGGAAGTTGTTCACGTAGTTGAGGTAGGTGGTCCAGTGGGTCTTGTCGGTGCTGTAACCGGCCAGCGAGCCCCAGTCGTAAACCACGTTGTTGCGGAAATCGAGGTAGGTGGTGCAGCCTTCCTTCGACGAGGTCACCTTGGGGTTACGCGTGCGGTTGTGGGCGTAGAGGTTGTGGTGGAAGCTGAGGATGGCGCCGTCGTGGATCGAGGTGAGCAGCGACCCCATCGAGTGGTTGAGCAGCTTGCCCTGTTCGACGTGCCACGAGCGGTCGAGGCCCTCGTAGATGTAGGTCCATTGCACGGTGATGTTGTAGACCTCGCGCGCGCTGGTGCTCAGCACCTCGTCCGCCGACCACGACACCGAACAGTGGTCGACGATGATGTTGTTGCCCGCCAGGTTCAGCGCGTCGCCGTCGCCCGTCTTTTCCCAGGGACGGATGTGCAGGTGGCGCAGGACGATGTTGTTGCCGCCGACCTGTACGCGTCCCTTGATGCAGATCCCCTGCCCGGGTGCGGTCTGGCCGGCGACGGTGAGGTTGTCTTTGTTGATCTTCAGGGGCTCGGAGAGTTCGATCGTTCCCGAAACGTCGAAGACGATCGTACGCCCGGCGTCGGGGGTGGTGGTGACGCCTCGTGCGAGCGATCCGGGGCTTTTGTCGCCGTTGAGATTGGTCACGTGGTAGACGTCGCCCCCGCGGCCTCCGGTGACAAATTTGCCCGAACCTTCGGCCGTCGGGAAGGCCGGTGTGGCGGCGTTGGCGCCTGCGCAGAGCACCAGAAACAGTGCCAATAAAGTAGTTCTCATAGCGTTTGGGTGGTTTTTTGGTTTTTAGGTTGTGTCGGTATGTCCTGGAATTTCGCGGTAAATATAAAGAAACAATTATTCCGGTGAATCCGATCTCGCGGAAAACCTGCAAAAATATTTCGGGTACGGCGATTGCACTGGTTTCGCGATACCATGAAAAAACCAGCCATCCTGTTTGTAATTACCCTGTCGGTCGCTTGCGCCTGTGCCCAACGCGGCGGGCCCGAGCCGCCCGAACCCTCTGCGAACGATTCGGTCCCCGCGGCGGAGGAACCGCAAAAAGTCGCAACCGTGATCGAAAAAGACTTTCTGTACGAGGCTTACGCGCTGGCCGATACGTTTCCGTATAAAGACACCTTCCGCCTGTTCCAGTGGGACAAGATCCGCGCGCGCCTGGCGATGCTCGACTCGCTGCAAAGCCGGCCCACGGCGTGGGGCTTCCTGCGCAACCACCGCAACCGCAACGGCGAGGCGCCTCTGGTGCGTACTTTCACCCGCAACGCCTACCGCAACATCCAGGATGCCTACGGGGTCGAGCGTTACCAGAGTGTCCCGCTCTACCTGCCCGTGGATTCGGTCATCCCCGAGCGCTACGAGCGCGACGGGGCGCTGGTGAAGCTGCTTTCCGAACCCGACAGCGCGTGGGTCGCCGTCGAGGCCGTGCACATCACCGGGCCGTGGCTCGTGCCCTCGAAGTACGTCAAAAAGATCGACTCCGCGTCGCTGCGCTTCACCCGCGTGGTGTTCGTCGACCGCGCCAACCAGAACATTGCGACCCTCGAGCGTGTGGACGACAAGTGGCTGGTACGCAGCATGAACCCCGCCACGACCGGCCTCCACCGCCCGCCCTACCAGAAGGAAACCCCTCTCGGGGTGTTCGTCGTCCAGGAGAAAAAGCCCCGGATGCTCTACTACGTCGACGGGACGACCGAGATCGGCGGATTCGCCCCCTATGCCAGCCGTTTCTGCAACGGCGCCTATGTCCACGGCGTACCCGTCAACCGCCCCCACGAGGCGCTGGTCGAGTACAGCCGCACGCTGGGCACCACCCCGCGATCCCACATGTGCGTGCGCAACGCAACGTCCCACGCCCGCTTCGTCTACGACTGGGCCCCGGTCGAGCAGGCGCTGGTGTGCGTGATCGAGTGATTTGCAGCGACCGGGACACTATTTTGCCGCATGCTGCGTTTGTATGGTATGCGTAAATTGATCGTTTCCCTGCTACTACTGCTCATTCCCGCCGGTTATCTCTCGTTGAATAGTTCCGAAAACCGCCAATCCCCCGACACCGACCCCTTTGTATTATACAAGGAGATGGGGCTCAATAATGTGGTGAACTACACGGCTTTCCGGCAGGCCGTCGAAGGATTTTCCCGCATCGGGGACCTCAAAAAGAACATTCTCACGCTGATCGATTTCTCGAAACCTTCGACCGAGGAGCGCCTGTTCGTTTTCGACCTCGCGCTGCACAAGATCCTGTTCCGCTCCCACGTGGCCCACGGCCAGGGCAGCGGCGGCAACTACGCCACCACCTTCTCGAACGTCAACGGATCGCATTGCAGCTCACTGGGTTTCTACCTTACCAGCGATACCTACCAGGGCGGCAACGGCTATTCGCTGCGCCTCGACGGGCTCGAAAAGGGGATCAACGACAAGGCGCGCGAGCGGGCCATCGTGATCCACGCCGCCCCCTACTGCGACCCCGCCACCATCCCGCAGCGCGGACGCCTGGGACGCAGCTTCGGCTGCCCGGCCCTTCCGCAGGCGGTCAACCGCGAGGTGATCGACGCCATCAAGGGAGGCTCGCTGCTCTACATCTACGCCGCCGACTCCACCTACCTGAACCACAGCACGATCCTGGGGCAGTAACGAACCGTCACGCCCGTTTCGGGCTCGCAGTTATTCCCTTGATTTCCGGGAAATATCGTAAAAACATTAAAAAATTTTACGATTCCCGGGAAATGATTACTTTTGTGAGTTTAAACGCGATAATTGTATGAAAATAGCGCTTGTAGGGACGGGTTATGTGGGACTTGTGACCGGGACCTGTTTTGCCGAACTGGGTGTGGACGTTACGTGCGTCGATATCGATGTCAAAAAGATCGACAACCTGCGTAAGGGGATCATCCCCATTTACGAACCGGGCCTCGAAGAGATGGTGCACAACAACGTGAGCGCCGGAAGGTTGCATTTCGAAACCTCGCTGGCCGCGGTGATCGACGATGTGGATATCATCTTCTCGGCCGTGGGTACGCCTCCCGACGAAGACGGCAGCGCCGACCTGAAATACGTGCTCGAAGTGGCGCGCGAAGTGGGCCGCACGATGCAGGACTACAAGCTGGTGGTCACCAAGAGCACCGTCCCCGTGGGCACGGCCGAAAAGGTGAAGCGCGCGATCCGCGAGGAGCTCGAGAAACGGGGCGTAGACCTTCCCTTCGACGTGGCCTCGAACCCCGAATTCCTCAAGGAGGGCGACGCGATCATCGACTTCAGCCAGCCCAACCGCATCGTGGTGGGGGTCGAGTCGGACCGCGCCAAAGCGCTGATGGACGAGCTCTACCGCCCCTTCCTGACCAACGGTTACCCGTTGATCTACATGGATATCCCTTCGGCCGAGATGACCAAATACGCCGCCAACGCCATGCTGGCTACGCGCATCAGCTTCATGAACGACGTGGCCAACCTGTGTGAACTCACGGGCGCCGACGTCAACATGGTGCGCGCCGGGATCGGCAAGGACGACCGCATCGGGCCCAAATTCCTCTATTCGGGGTGCGGCTACGGCGGCTCGTGCTTCCCCAAGGACGTGAAGGCGCTCATCAAGACCGCCAGCGAGAACGGCTACGACATGCGCGTGCTGCAGGCCGTCGAAGCGGTCAACGAAGACCAGAAAAAGATACTTTTCCGCAAACTCGACGCCTACTACGGCGGCAACCTGGCCGGAAAGAGCGTCGCCGTGTGGGGCCTGTCGTTCAAGCCCAAGACCGACGACATGCGCCTGGCACCGGCCATCTCGATCATCGAGGAGCTGCTGGCCGCCGGTTGCAAGGTGAAGGCCTACGACCCCGTGTCGATCCCCGAAGCCCGCAAGGTGCTGCCCCGCGAGGTGACCCTGGCGCGCGACATCTACGACGCCGCCCGCGGTGCCGACGCCATCCTGCTGGTCACCGAATGGCAGGAATTCAAGCTCCCCGACTGGGAAGACCTCAAACAAATTGTGAACCATCCCCTGGTGATCGACGGCCGCAACGTGTACAACGCCGAGGAAGTCCGCGCCAAAGGTTTCGCATACATAGGAATAGGAATAAAATAAAGCGTATGAACAGAATACTGATCACCGGTGGCGCCGGATTTATAGGCTCGCACCTATGCGACCGCCTCATCGCCGAAGGCAACGACATCGTCTGCCTGGACAACTACTTCACAGGCAGCAAGAACAACATCCGCCACCTGCTCGACAACCACAATTTCGAGTTGGTACGCCACGACGTGACCATCCCTTTCCACGCCGAAGTCGACGAGATCTACAACCTTGCCTGCCCCGCCTCCCCGATTTACTACCAGCACGACGCCATCAAGACGATCAAAACTTCGGTCCTGGGATCGTACAACATGCTCGGCTTGGCCAAATACACCAAGGCCAAGATTCTCCAGGCGTCGACCAGCGAAGTCTACGGCGATCCCGTGGTGCACCCCCAGACCGAAAGCTACTGGGGCAACGTCAACCCCATCGGGGTGCGTTCGTGCTACGACGAAGGGAAGCGCTGCGCCGAGACGCTCTTCATGGACTACCACCGCCAGAACAACGTGCGCATCAAGATCATCCGCATTTTCAACACCTACGGTCCCCGCATGGACATCAACGACGGGCGCGTGGTTTCGAACTTCATCGTCCAGGCGCTCAAGGGGAACGACATCACGATCTATGGCTCGGGCAACCAGACCCGCAGTTTCCAGTACGTCGACGACCTGATCGAGGGCATGGTCCGCGTGATGGCCACCGGCGACGACTTCACGGGTCCCATAAACCTCGGCAACCCCGGTGAATTCACCATCCTCGAACTGGCGCAACTGGTGCTCAAACTCACCAACTCGTCGTCGAAGCTCGTCTTCGAACCGCTTCCTTCCGACGATCCGCGCCAGCGCAAACCCGACATCTCGCTCGCCCAGGAGAAGCTCGGCGGCTGGCAGCCCAAGGTCAAGCTCGAAGCGGGCCTGCTCAAAACGATCGAATACTTCGACAGCATACTTTAATCTGCGCTCTACCGCATACGAAATGCCCCGGCGAATTTCGCCGGGGCGTTTTGTTTGTAGGCCGCCCGGTATACAAAATAAATTTATCTTTGTATCATGAAAACACAAAGCGTATTACTGACCGGCCTGGCCCTGGGTCTGACCCTGGCGGCGGGAGCGGCGCCGAAAGCCAAGCCCAACGTCCTGTTCCTTTTTGTTGACGACCTGACCTACGACGGCCTGGCCGCCCTGGGCAACCGGGAGATCCACTCGCCCAACATGGACGGCATCGTCCGCTCGGGGGTAAGTTTCGCCAATACCTACAACATGGGGGGCTGGAGCGGCGCGATCAGTATCGCCAGCCGTTCGCAACTCATCACCGGGCGCTACCTCTGGAACACCCGCAGGATCGAGGGCGACGGGTACGCCGGCCAGCTCTCCGGCCGCGAACTCTGGCCCCAGGTGATGAAGGACGCGGGCTATAAGACCTATATGACCGGCAAATGGCACATGACGGCCGTCAGGCCCGAGCAGGTCTTCGATCAGGTCGACCTGCCCCGCATCGGAGGCATGCCCAAGGACACGCGCAAGGGGTACGACCGCCCCCGCTCCCCGGACGACAACGTCTGGCTGCCCTGGGACAAACGCAGGGGAGGCTACTGGAGCGAGGGTGAGCATTGGAGCGAAAAGCAGGCCGATGTGACCGTCCGCTACATCGAGCAAAACAAGGATTCCAAAGAGCCGCTTTTCATCTACTGCGCTTTCAACGCACCGCACGATCCGCGCCAGTCGCCCGAGGAGTTTGTCGACATGTACGCGGTCGATGAGATACTCCTGCCGGTCAATTACTTGCCCGAGCACCCCTGCAACGAGGCGATGGGGGCGGGCCGCGAGCTGAGGGACGAGCGCCTGGCACCGTTTCCCCGCACGCCTTACGCCATCCGGAAACATCGCCAGGAGTACTACGCCCTGATCAGCCACCTGGACGTCCAGATCGGCCGCATCCTCAAGGCTCTAAAAGAGAGCGGGATGGACAAAAATACCCTGATCGTGCTGGCCGCCGACAACGGCCTGGCGGTGGGTTCGCACGGTTTGCTGGGCAAGCAAAGCATGTACGACCACAGCATGAAGATCCCGTTGGTCATCAGCGGTTGCGGACTCCCCGCCGGGCGTGTCCAGAAGGAGCTGGTCTATTTGCAGGATCTGGTGCCCACCGTCTACCAGATCACAGGCATCCGGAAACCCGCCCACGTCGAATTCTCGTCCCTGCTGCCTGTTATCCAGCGGAAAAGGGGCGCCAAGGGGCGCGATGCGGTCTACGGGGCCTACCTCGAGAAACAGCGCATGGTCCGCGACGGCAGGTACAAACTCTTCCTGATCCCCGAGGCCCGCAAGGCCTACCTGTTCGACCTGGTCGCCGACCCGCACGAAACCAACGACCTGTATGGTCAGAGCCGGTATGCCGAAACGGTGCGCCGCCTGGCCTCGCGCTACGTGCAGCTGGCGGCCGAGAGCGGCGATACGTTCGATGTAGCCGCCTTCTTTCCCGAATTGTTCGGGACGGCCGGTACCACTAAAAACTGACCAGGCGCGTGAGCCCGAGCCTGTCGGCCAGGGTGATCTGCTTCTTGTGGACGGCGATCAGGCCGTCGGCCGCCATCGCTTTCATCTCGCGTTCGAGGGCCTGGCGCGACACGCCGAAATACTCGGCCAGCGCGGTGTGGGTGCGGTCCAACCGCACGGTGTCCGAGCCTTCGCGCCGGGCCAGGTCGAGCAGGTACATCGCCACTTTCTGCCGGATGGTGCGGAACGACATGAAGTGCAGTTTGCGGCTCAGGCGGGCGGCGAACGAGGCCGAAATGTCGAGGTAGTTTTCCAGCAGGCGCTCGTTGCGTGCCAGCATCCGCAGCACCACCTGCTTGGGGATGACCACGGCCGTGCCGTCGGCGGTGGCGGTAGCCGTCACCGGGAAACGGTTTTCGGGGCCGAACAAAAAGAGGATCGCCAGCGGATTGGGCGCGGCGATGTCGTCGACCTTGACTACCTTGCCCGAGGCGTCGCTCATCTCGCCCTTGGCCGCCCCGGTCAGCAGCACGATCAGGCGGTTGCACGGCTCGTCCTGCCGCGCGAGGATATCCCCCTTTTTTACCCCTGTTTCGGCGATGGCGAACTCATCCAGCAGGGTTTTGACTTCTTCCCCGTCGATTCCGGCGAACAGGGCGGTGCGGGTCAATGCGGCGTAATCCATGGCTCATATATTTGTACAAAAATACAAAAATGCAACAAAGGTGTCAAATTTGCAAGACCGGACTACCTTATCTTTGCCGTATGAAACGAACGATCATAAAAATCGACGAAGCGCTCTGCAACGGTTGCGGGGCGTGTGTGAGCGGCTGCCACGAGGGGGCGCTGCAACTCATCGACGGCAAGGCCGTGATGGTAAGCGAATTGTATTGCGACGGGCTGGGCGCCTGCATCGGCGAGTGCCCCGTGGGTGCGATCACCCTCGAAGAGCGCGAGGCCGAACCCTACGACGAACGCGCCGTGATGGAGCGCATCGCCCCGAAAGGCGAGGCGGTGATCGCCGCCCACCTGAACCACCTGCGCGACCACGGCGAGACGGAGTTGATGCGGCAGGGCCTGGCGTGGCTCGAAGAACACGACATACATATAAATATGAAAACCGAAGAAGAAAAACCGCTGGCCTGCGGCTGTCCGGGATCGATGATGCGCGACCTGCGGCCGGCCGGGGCAACCGCCGCCACCGCCGCCACCGGATTTGCGCCCGTCGCACCCCGGATTTCCGAGCTGCGCCAGTTCCCGGTACAACTCCACTTGCTGAATCCCGCCGCACCGTTCTTACAAGGCGCCGACCTGTTGCTTGCGGCCGATTGCACGGCTTTTGCGGCAGGGGATTTCCACAACCGTTTCCTTCGGGGCAAGATGCTCGCCATCGCCTGCCCGAAACTCGACAGCGACACGCAGTCCTACATCGACAAGCTGGCCGGAATGATCGACCAGTCGAAGATCAATACCCTGACCGTGGTTATCATGGAGGTACCCTGCTGCGGAGGATTGGTGCGCATCGCCGGGGCGGCGCGCGAGAAAGCGCAGCGCAACGTCCCCGTAAAGGTGATCGTGCTCTCCGTGCGCGGCGAGGTGATCAGCGAAGAGTGGATTTAGACGGCCGGCCTTCCAGAAAATCCCGCAGGATGAGCGCATGGTTTTCCGCGGCATTGTGCGAAGCGTAGAGCAGCGTGACGGTCTTCCGGTCCCCGATCTGTTCGAGCAGCCGGCCGACCGCCGCCGAGTGTTCCAGTTCCTGCAGGTATTTCGTGCGGAATTCCGCCCACCGGCCCGCCGGATCGGCGTGGTACCATTGCCGGAGCGGGGTCGAGGGAGCGATCTCTTTTGCCCACAGGTCGTAACGAAAGTCCTCTTTGCGCACGCCCCGCGGCCAGAGCTTGTCCACCAGCACGCGGTAACCGTCGGCCTCTTCCGCCGGGTCGTACACCCGTTTGATCTTCACTTGCATCGTGTCGTTTTTGACCGCGACGGGACAAAAACCGTACCGGAAGATGCCGCGATGACGCCTCGGATTATTTGTGCCTCGAGGCGAGTTCGCGCTCGATGTCGGCGAGCGAACAGCCTGTCGCTTCGAGCATTACGAGCAGGTGGTAGACCAGGTCCGAAGCTTCGTAAAGCATCGCCTCGCGGTTCCCGGCCACAGCCTCGATCACAGTTTCCACAGCTTCCTCGCCCACTTTCTGCGCGATCTTGTTCACTCCCTTGTTGAACAATTTGGTGGTGTAGGAACCCTCGGGCATCCCTGCATGACGCTGTTGGATAACGCTTTGCAGGTTCCGGATGAATCCTTCGTGAGTATCTTCGCCGAAACAGCTCGCCGTCCCCGTGTGACAGGTCGGGCCGTGGGGGATGGCGCGCACCAGCAGCGTGTCGCGGTCGCAGTCGGCCGACAGCGAAACCAATTCGAGCGTGTTGCCGCTGGTTTCGCCTTTGGTCCACAGCGTCTGGCGCGAACGGCTGTAAAAGGTCACGAGTCCCGTGGTGAGGGTTTTCTCGAACGCTTCGCGGTTCATGTAGCCGAGCATCAGCACCTGCAACGTGGTGTTGTCCTGAACGATAGCTGGAATAAGCCCGTCGCTGTTCTTGGCGCTGTCGAGGTCTTCGAATCTGATCATAATGACTTGGTTTAATAAACAACCCTCCCCTGCGAAAGGGGAGGGGTGGGGTTATTGTGTTAATTTACAGCGACTCCGCGTTGGCGTAACGCTGCTTTGAGTTCGGGGACGGTGATGTCGCGGTAGTGAAAAACGCTCGCCGCGAGGGCCGCATCGGCCTGTCCTTCGGTGAGGACTTCGACGATGTCTTCGATGCTCCCGGCGCCGCCCGAGGCGATCACGGGGATCGTAAGCCTGCGTGCCAGTTCGGCGTAGGCGTCGCAGGGGTATCCGGCGCGCGTACCGTCGTGGTCCATCGAGGTGAAGAGGATTTCGCCGGCGCCGCGTTTCTGCGCTTCTTCGGCCCAGGCAAAGAGCTCCTTGGGGGTCACGATCGTCCCGGAGTGGGTCGTGACGAACCAGGTACCATCGACTTTCTTGGCGTCTATCGCCACCACAACTTTCTCGCTGCCAAATGCTTCGGCGAGCTCATCGATCAATTCGGGACGTGCCACGGCGGCGCTGTTGACCGAAACCTTGGCGGCCCCGGCCTCGATCAGTTTCCGGGCGTCCTCGACCGAGGTGATGCCCCCGCCCACGGCAAAGGGCAGGTTGATCGCCGCGGCGACTTTTTTTACCAGGTCGACGAATGTTTTGCGCCCCTCGACCGTAGCGCTGATATCAAGTAATACAAGCTCATCGGCGCCCTCGGCCTCGTACCGGCGCGCCATCTCCACGGGATCTCCAACCTGCTTGAGGTCTACAAAGTTGACTCCTTTCACCGTGCTTCCCTCGAAAATATCGAGGCACGGAATGATTCGTTTCGTTTTCGTTCTCATCTTATCATCCTTTGGATTTCGTCGAGGGTTATTCTGTTTTCATACAGCGCTTTACCCACAATCACGCTATGCATTCCGGCAGCGTCCAACTGCCGTATGTCTTCCACCTCACTGATCCCCCCGCTCACGGTTACGTCGACCGAAGGGTATTGTTTTTGTAATTTACGATACAATTCAAAATTGGGCCCGCACAGCATCCCGTCCTTCGAGATGTCGGTACAGATCACCTGCGAAAGTTCATCGGTCAAAAAGCTGTCGATCAAGTCGTTGATCGTCGCGGCCGAAGTCTCGAGCCAGCCGTGTGTCGCAACGAAACCGTCCTTGACATCCGCGCCTAAGATGATCCTCTGCGGGCCGAATTCTCTCAGCCAGCCCCGGAAAAGTTCGGGTTGCGCGACTGCGATACTTCCGCAGATCGCCCGCCGCGCCCCGGCTTCGAAAACCGCCCGCAGGGCTTCGGCGCTTTTGATGCCCCCGCCGTACTGGATGTCGAGTTTTGTGGCGGATGCTATGCGCCGCAGGACCTCTAAATTAGCAGGAAATGAGGCCTTTGCGCCATCAAGGTCCACCAGGTGCAGGCGGCGGATCCCCACTTGTTCGTAGGCCTGGGCAATGGGCAGGGGGTCGCTTGCGTAGGTCGTTTTGCGGTCGTAGTCGCCTTGCGAGAGCCTCACGCACTCGCCGCCGATCAGGTCGATTGCCGGAATAATCTCTATCATAACACTCCTTTGCTGCTGGGCACGCCGCCCGAAAACACATCCCTGCGCACCGCCATTTTCAGCGCGCGCGCAAAGGCTTTGAATACCGCCTCGATCTTGTGGTGGTCGTTGTCGCCGGTGGCCGAAACGTGCAGATTGCACCGCGCGCCCTGGGCGAAACTCTTGAAAAAGTGCGCGAAAAGTTCGGTCGGAACGTCGCCCACACGCTCCCGGGCAAACTGCACATCCCATTGAAAATCAATTCTTCCGCCAAAGTCTAACAGGACCATCGCCCGCGATTCGTCCATCGGAAGCGCAAAGCCGTAACGCTCGATCCCGAGCTTCGAACCCAGCGCCGCGTAAACCGCCTCGCCGAGCGTGATGGCGATGTCCTCGACCGAGTGGTGCTCGTCGACCTGCAGGTCGCCGCGGCATGCGATGCTGAGGCTCACCCCGCCGTGGTGTACGATTTGCTCGAGCATATGGTTCAGAAAGTTAAGTCCCGAATCGATACGCGATTCGCCCCGTCCGTCGAGGTCGAGCGTCAGGGCGATCTGCGTTTCGCGCGTATTGCGCTCGATCGTCACGCGGCGTTCGCCGGCCCGCAACCACCCGGCGATCTGCCGCCAGTCGTCGCTCACCAGGGCGCAACAATTTTCCAGACCCGCTTCCGTAAGCATCTTAATGCCTTCTTCGTAAGGACGATACAGGATTCCTTTCGCTCCCAGGTTTTTCGCCAGTTGGATATC
>JAVBRR010000115.1:0-9209 GCA_031547705.1 Rikenellaceae bacterium
GGATGGTCTATGCCAAACCCGCCATCTGGACAACCACCGGCGACCTGGCGGTGGACAATACCATCGGCAAGGTGGACATTCGCGCCGGGTACCACATCCGCCAGGCTATTAAAGTGTTCGATCCGGTGGACTTCCGGGAACCCGTCAGCGTCAAGACCATCACGATCACCCAGCCCGATATTACCGAGTCGACGAGCTACAACAGCGATGCCGTGCGCAATTGGAGCACGAGTGATTTCGATTTCCAGGGCAAGAGCCTGCTCAACGACGGGGGTAACATTTCGATGCGCGGCGGCGACCGGGGTACCCTATATAATCTGGAACCCTTCGGCAGGATCAAATCCATTGTCGTGACCCAGACCAACGAGTCCGTACTCACCAGCGGGATCGTGCCTTACGCCATAGATATGTATGTCGGCACCGCACCGCAACCCGCCGTAACCAAAATCACTCCCGAGACAGCGGATTGGACCTATACTTATGTCTTCCCCGAGGAATCAAACTACTATTTCTTCAGACTGATCGCTTCGGCGACAGCCCTGGTGACCTCGGTGGTCGTCGAGTACGAAGAGGCACCCTTTGCCGCGCCTGCGGTCAAGGCAGCCGCCGATTTCGAAACCGAAGCCGGAACGACAGCCACCCTGAACGGCGCTTATCTTACCGGGAACCTTTCGGGCGGCGAAGATATCGTGTGCGGGTTCGAGTTGTCGCCTTCGGACGGAGCTGTCGTCGGTGAGGTTTCGGTCAACAGCCTTATGGGAACGTTTTCCGCCGAGGTCACCGGACTTACCCCGGGCACCGAGTACACTTGCCGGTCGAAAGTTTCGATCGACGGGGGAACGACCTATGTGACCTCCGATGCCTCCGTCGCGTTTACCCCGGCGGTCGCCGTGGCCCAGAAAACCGTGACGATCAACCTGGCCTCGATGACCGGCATCACCGCGAGTTACAGCACCGTCAACTGGGCCCAGGGCGGTATTTCGCTCACAGCCACCCAGGTGCTGAACGACCCCGCCTCGAACCCCACCTGCATCAAGGGCCAGAAGACCAATATGCAGATCTACAACACCACCTCGATGGGCGAAATAGCGAGCGTTGCGATCACGACCGTGGCTTACGCCTCGACCAATTCGCTGACCGTTGCCGGAGGGGTCGCCTCGCGCGACGACACCAAATACCTGCAAACCCTGACCTCGCCCAACAACAGTTTCTCGGTCGAATTCCCCGCGGGTACGGGTTATTTCACCATCAAGTCGCCCTCGCAAAATATTTATATCGAGTCGATAACTATTATTTATACTGACTGAAAATCAAATAATTGAAATGAATATGCCTACGAAAATCAAGATTTGTGCGATGGCGGCCGTGGCGACGGCCCTGCTGGCCGGGTGTGCCGAAAAACCTTCCATGAACAAAGTCATCGACGACGCGTTTGCCAACGCCCGGGTACAGTACGGGGAGTTTTGCCGCAAACTGGACGAAACCCCCGGAAAACTTCCGCGCTCGCTGAGCAAAGAGGGGATGCTGGAATTGGAATGCCCCAAGGATACCGCCTCGTGGATCGTGGGGTTCTTCCCCGGAACGCTTTGGCTCATCTATGAATACGGGAAGGACGGCCGGGTTCGCGCCGAGGCCGAAAAATTCACCGCCTATGTCGAACCTCAGAAGGATAATACCACCAACCACGACGTGGGGTTTATGGTCAACTGCAGCTACGGCAACCAACTCCGCATCGCGGGCGACGACAGCGTCAAACCCGTGATGCTGCAGGCGGCGCGTTCGCTGGCCAGCCGTTACAATCCTGCCGTGGGCTGCACCCAGTCGTGGCGTACGGGGCTCCGGGGGTGGAAGTTCCCGGTGATCATCGACAATATGATGAACCTCGAATTGCTGATGTGGGCTTTCAGGGAGAGTGGCGACTCGCTTTTCTACAACATCGCCGTCGACCATGCCAACACCACGATGGCCAACCATTTCCGCCCCGACTACAGCTCTTACCATGTGGTGTCGTACAATCCCGTTTCGGGTGAAGTCGAAGCGCGCCAGACGCAGCAGGGCTACAGCGACGACAGTTCCTGGATGCGGGGCCAGGCCTGGGGCCTTTACGGCTACACGATGATGTACCGCGAAACGGGCATTCCGGCCTATCTCGAACAGGCGCGTAAAATCGCCGGCTACATCCTGGACCATCCCGCCATGCCCGGGGACAAGGTGCTCTACTGGGATGTCAGCGATCCCGCCGTTCCCGATACCTACCGCGACGTGTCGGCGGCGGCCATTATGTGCTCGGCGCTGGTGGAACTGTCGGGGTATTGCCAGGGCGAGGAGGCCGAGCGTTACAGGTCGGTGGCCGAAGAGCAGATCCGCGCCCTGGCTTCGGACCGCTACACCGCCCCCGTGGGGACCAACGGAAACTACCTGCTGATGCACAGCGTCGGCAACCTGCCCAAGGGCCGCGAAGTGGATGCCCCGCTCTGTTACGCCGACTACTACTACCTCGAAGCACTGATGCGCTACAAAAAAGCTTTTCTGGAGTGATCCGGACCATAAAAACTAATCCGATATGAAAGCAATCAGATACCTTAAAACAATCATGCTGTTGGTGGCTTTGTCTGCCGCCGGGTCGGCGCTTTGGGCGCAACCCGCCAAATTCAGGGTCTCGGGCAAGGTGGTGGATGAAGGAAAGGTCCCCGTGGTGGGCGTTACCATCATCGAAAAAGGCACCCAGAACGGCACGACGACCAATGTAAACGGCGTTTTCGAGCTCCAGGCAGCCTCCCGGAAATCGATCCTGCAGGTGAGCTTCCTGGGATACCAGAGCGTCGAAGTGGCGGCCGAGGCTGCCGGAGAGATCGTGCTCAGGGAGTCCGCCCAGAAGATCGACGATGTGGTGGTGATAGGCTATGGCTCCGTGACGCGCAAGGACCTGACCGGCTCGGTGAGCCAGGTTGCCGTGGGTGAACTCGAAGACGCCCCGATCGCTTCGATCACCGAGGCGTTGGCGGGGCGTGTCGCCGGGATGCAGGTCTCCTCGTCCGACGGCCAGCCGGGGATGGGGCAGACCATCGTCATCCGCGGGAATAACTCGCTTACACAGGATAATTCGCCGTTGTATGTGGTGGACGGCTTCATCGTCGAAGATTTCGATCCGGCCTCCGTCGGGGTGAAGGATATCGAGTCTATCAATATACTCAAGGACGCCTCCTCGACAGCGATCTACGGGGCCAGGGCGGCCAACGGGGTGATAGTGATCACCACCAAGAAGGGCAAGGTCGGCAAACCGACGGTCTATTTCAGCGCTTCGGCAGGTATTTCCGGGGTGTCGAACCGGATGGAAATGATGTCGGCTTACGAATTTGTAAAGTACCACTACGAGCTGCGCGAACAGCTGACCACGCAGCGTTACCTGCCCGGCGGCCGGACCCTGGATTATTACAAGGACGTGGAGGCGACGGACTGGTTCGACCGGATACTGAATCCCAGTCCGGTGACCCAGATCTACGACCTGTCGATCCGCGGGGGCAACGACCAGACCCGTTATTCCATCTCGGGAGCTTATTACGACATGGACGGGATCATCTACAACACCGGCTACGGGCGCTACCAGGGACGCATCATCCTCGACCAGCGCCTCGGCAACGCGGTGAAAGTGGGGATCAACGCCAATTACAGCAAAAAGACCGCTTTCGGACAGACCACGGCCGAAGGGTCGACCGACTACAACATTTCCACTTACCAGCTCTACAATGTGCTCGGTTACCGGCCGGTGGCGGCTACCAGTTCCGGCGTGGACCTGGAGGACGACCTGGTCGACGACGAGATCGACGACATCACCGATATCCGTTTCAACCCGGTGATCACCAACGCCAACGAATACAAATATGTCTTCACGACCAACACGAGCGTGAATGCCTACCTGGAGGTCAAACCGATCCCCTCGCTGACTTTCCTGGCCACCGGGACGATGAGCCTGCAGGACCAGCGCAGCGAATCCTTCCACAACTCGCTCACCCAACGGGGCAGCGACCGCAATCCTTCGAACAACCGCGGACAGTGGGGCTCGATCAGCAACTACGCACGCGAGGTGTGGTCCAACGAAAATACCCTGACCTGGAACAAAGTGTTCGGGGAGGTACATTCGGTCAACGCCGTCGCGGGAGCCTCGTTCCAGAAAGGCTCGAATGAAACCGACGGGTTCACTTCCGTACGGGTGCCCAACGAAAACCTCGGGGTCAGAGGCCTGGACGAAGGAACGCCCATCGCCACCATCACACGCGGGAGCACCTACACGATGGCATCGTTTTTCGGGCGCGTGAACTACAGCTACGATTCGCGCTACCTGTTTACGGCAACCTACCGCGCCGACGGATCGTCGCGTTTTTCGCCCTACAACCGGTGGGCCTATTTTCCGTCGGGCGCCGTGGCATGGAACTTCTCGGAAGAGCAGTTTGTCAAGAGATTTCCTGCCCTGTCGACCGGTAAATTCCGGGCGTCGTGGGGCCAGACCGGCAACAACCGCGTGAGCGACTACGCCTATATGTCGGGTCTGTCCACGCCGATCGGGGTTTCCTATTCGTTCGGCAACGACACCCCCTCCCACGGGCTCGTACAGGAGAACATCGGCAACATGAAGCTCAAGTGGGAAACCACCACCCAAACGGACCTCGGGATCGACCTGGGATTTTTTAAGGATCGCATCACGTTGACGGCCGACATCTACAAGAAGGTTACCGACGACCTGTTGCTCGATGCCGATATTCCGTACACTACCGGTTTCCAGACAGCCTACATGAATGTGGGAAAGATCGAGAACCGCGGTCTGGAGCTGACCCTCAGAACGGTCAACATCGACACCCGGAATTTTACGTGGAGCACGGGCTTTAACATCTCGTTCAACCGCAACAAGATCCTCGAGCTGGCCAACAACCAGCGTAACCTCTTCTCTTTCGTCTCCTTCGAGTCGAATTACAACAACGAGCCCCTCTACATCACCCAGGTCGGACGGCCTACGGGGATGTTCTACGGCTATGTCTTCGACGGGGTTTACCAGTACGAGGATTTCGACCTGACCCCCTCGGGCAACTACGTCCTCAAAAAGAATATGCACACCAACGGCGAGGAACGCGAGAGCATCCAGCCCGGGGATATCAAATACCGCGACCTGAACGGCGACGGGGTGGTGGATGCCTACGACAAGACGGTCATCGGGCGCGGACAGCCCCTGCATGTGGGCGGGATATCCAACGATTTTCGCTACAAGGGTTTGCGGCTGAGCGTCTTTTTCCAGTGGTCCTACGGCAACGACCTGATGAACGCCAACCGCCTGGTCTTCGAAGGGAACACCACGGTGCGCAACTTCGTCAACCAGTATAAGAGCTACGAAGACCGCTGGACGCCCGAAAATCCCACCAACCGCAATTTCCGTACAGGCGGTCAGGGCCCCGTGGGGCGCTACTCGACCCGCGTGCTCGAAGACGGCTCCTACCTGCGCCTGAAAAACGTGACCCTGAGCTACGACCTGCCGGAGAAGTGGGTGCAGAAGATCGGAATGCGGAGCATCAACGTCTACGTTTCGGGACAGAACCTCTGGACGTGGACCGGTTACAGCGGTTTCGATCCCGAAGTTTCGGTCCGCAACAGCGTGCTCACCCCGGGTTTCGATTTCTCGGCTTACCCGATGTCGCGCACGGTGATGGCGGGGATTAAAATGACTT
The DNA here is from genome assembly GCA_031547705.1 of Rikenellaceae bacterium. Classification (GTDB taxonomy): domain Bacteria; phylum Bacteroidota; class Bacteroidia; order Bacteroidales; family Rikenellaceae; genus JAVBMJ01. The sequence continues at coordinate 5,715 of JAVBRR010000115.1, forward strand.
TCAGGTCAAAATAATACGTGATAGCTATGAAAAACATAGGATATAGATTCAAATTGTGGGCGGCGCTGCCGGTCGTTGCCGTGCTCGCCGCGGGATGCTCCGAATTCCTGAGCACGACGCCCGAGGATTTCTTCACCGATAAGGATTACTACGAGACTACGGAGCATTTCGAGAACGCGCTCACCGCCGTCTACGATGTTCTCGGCCAGGGGGGACTTTACGGCTCCGCGATGTTCAGCCGCATGGCCACCGAAGGCGACGAGGGTTATTACGCCCGCGACAAAATTACCGGCCCGCAGATCTACAGTTTCTCTTCGAGCGACGATGTGATCGAAACTATGTGGCGCACGCTCTACCTGGGGATCAACCGGGCCAACGACCTGCTCTCCCGGATCGACGCTTCCGCCATTCCCGACGCCGACAAGACCCGGATCAGGGGCGAAGCCCTGTTTCTGAGGGCCTACTACTATTTTCTGCTGGTGCAGCATTGGGGCGATGTGCCGCTGATCCTCACGCCGACCAAGAAAAGCTACGACACCGGGGTAGAGAGGACGCCCAAGGAGAAAGTGTACGCACGCATCCTGAAGGATATGGAGGAAGCCGAGGCCGCCGTGAAAGACATTTCACAGATCGGCCACGGGGGACGGGTCAGCAAGTCGGCCGTGCGCGGTATCCTGGCGCGGGTGTGCCTCTACATGGCGGGCGAAGCCGTGGGCGACAGGGTGAGGTACCTCGACGCCCGCGACTGGTGCCTGGAAGTGATGAACGACACCGCCTTCACCCACTCCCTGAACCCCGATTACCCGCAAATTTTTATCAATTACGCCAAAGACCTCTACGACATCGGCGAGAGTATCTGGGAGGTGGAGTTCTGGGGCAACCTGACCGACGCCTACACCGAAACGGGCAAGGTGGGCGCCTGGATCGGTATCCAGTACGGCTGGAGCGACGGGGTGATCAACCCTTCCTACGGCTACATCAATGCCACCGGCACCCATTACAACCGCTACGAGGCGGGCGACCTGCGCCGCGACTGGTGCATCGCTCCCTTCAAATACGAAAAGGGCGGCGGCCGGATCCTCCACGAGGATACCGAAGAGAAGCATTGGACCCGCAACGTGGGCAAATGGCGCCGGGAGTACGAGGTGCTCAAAAACACCACCTACAATTCCAGCCAGAACTTCCCGCTGCTCCGTTACTCCGATGTGTTGCTGATGTTTGCCGAGGCTGAGAACCACATCAACAACGGTCCCGACCAGGCGGCCTACGACGCTGTCAACCAGGTCCGCCGCCGGGCTTTCGGCAAGCTGATGCCCGGAGCTGAGAGCATTGAAGCCCACGATCTTTCGGGGCTGGATTATGCCGGTTTCCTGGAAGCTATCCGGAAAGAGCGCACGCGGGAACTGTGTTTCGAAGCCCTGCGTAAGCAGGATCTCATCCGCTGGGGGATTTTCGTGCCCTCGCTCAGGACCGTGGCCACCGAGATCAACTTTGTCAACTCGAAAGCCTTTTACGCCATCGGTTTCCGGAATGTTTCTGCCAAACACCTGCTCTATCCGATCCCCAGCCACGACATGGCCCTCAACAAATCCCTCATACAGAATCCTAACTGGTAAAACCTACTGTTATGAAACATTCCAAAATACTATTTCCCGTCTTCCTTGCGCTGGCTTTGGCCGCTTGCAAGGACGACACGATGGAGGTCCGGGAGCCGCAACTCGAGGTGAGCCTCGAAAAGGAGATCTACGCCCCCGGCGAAGATGTGTCGTTCCGCATCACGGGCGGCGACGCCGATTTCATCAGTTTCTATTCCGGCGAGGCGTTTCACCAGTACGACTACCGGACGGGGCGCAGCGTGGAGTTCAACGGCCTGAAAATGTCGTTCTACTCGCGGGTCAAACTGGGCGCCCAGGCCAACCAGCTCTCGGTGTTCATTTCCTCGGATTTCAACGGCGACTACTCCGATTACGCCAGCGTCCAGGCCGCCACCTGGACCGATATCACCTCCCTGTTCCGGATGAGTTCGGGCGATGTGGTCGCCTCGGGGACGGTCGACATCATGGATTACATCGACGAGGATGCCAACAACTACATCGGTTTCCGCTACACGATGCGTCCCACGGCGCAGTACGGCAAAAGGCGCACCTGGCAGATATCGGAATCCAAGGTGTTCACAACCAACGATCTCTATGGCGAAGTGCCTCTGGTCGACGGTCCCACGGCCTTCCGGCTCGTGGACCAGTCGGCCGGCACCGACCACGCGTGCAGCAGCTCGATCACCGAAGCCCTGATCGAACTCCAGGGGCCGCTCAACGATGCGACCCTCGAGACGGTGCATTGGGCCATTTCGTCGCCCTTTACGGTGTCGTCGGAGGTGGAGATGGGGCCCGACCGCCCGGCGCCGGTCAAGAGCTACTCCGACGCCCCGATGTCTGAATACAGGTATGTGTACAACACTCCCGGAATCTATACCGTCACGTTTGTGGCCTACAACTCCACGCTTACGGAGTCTAAGTCGGTCATGAAGCAGATGAAAGTGAAAATACGGCGCCCGGCGCCGGAAACGGAGGAATAGCGATGAAGGAGTTACTGAAAATAACCGCTTTCGTCGTGGCATTCTGCACGGCAGGGTGCCTCGCGGCGACGGCGGCCGACAGGACGATGCCCAGGGAGGGGTGGTATTTCTTTTCGCCCCGGGACCTACGCGACATCCGGGTCAGCGCTACGACCACCGAATGGGGCGCCGGGATCGTGAAGGACCTCAATTATACCGTATCCAAGCGGCGGCGCTACCCGCTCGACGTACCCACGGAGGAGGGCGGCTACAAACACCATTATTTCTGCCCGGTGCACGACACCGAGTTCAAGTTCGATTACGAAAATCCCAGGGAGCATTATTGCGAACTCTGCGGCCGCTATTATTCGGGCGAGAAGAAGTACGACATGGCCTGGATCGACGCGATGCACAAGATCAACGCTTCCTATCTTTCGGCCTGCACTTACCTCTACATCATTACCGCCGATAAGAAGTACGCCTATTACATTTCGGATATGCTGGCCGATTACGCGGCCAAATACCCCGGCTACAAGGAACACGCCGTTTACAAGGAGCAGTTCGATATCAGCGCCGGGCGGATGTTCAGCCAGAGCCTCGACGAATCGGTGTGGATGGCCGACGCCACGCGCGCTTATGCGGTTGCGCAGGCGGTTATCCCTAAAAAAGTGCAGGCGGCTATCGAGGAAAACCTGTTCCGTCCCTGCGCCGAGATGCTCAAACGCCGCCAGAAGACCAACAACTGGCAGGCGTGGCACAACTGCGGGATCGCCTCCCTCGGGGTGGCTTTGCGCGACGATGCGCTGATCGGATGGGCGCTCGACACTCCGAAATACGGTTTCCGCGCCATCCTCGACGCCAACCTGCTTGCCGACGGCTGGTGGGCCGAAGGGTCGGTAGGCTACCATTTCTACCCCCTCCGCGCGATGGTGCTCACGGCC
>JAVBRR010000104.1:0-6665 GCA_031547705.1 Rikenellaceae bacterium
GACCATCGCCAACCATGCCTGGTCGTCGGCAACGCCTCCCTGGCTCCAGCCCGTGCCGCTCCAGTACGAGAACGGAGCGTCGGGTTTCACGTCGATCACCGCTACGGCATGGCCTGCGGTTTCGAGCGTAGCGTTCGCACCGGGTAGGATCACCGCCAACGAGATGTCACCGTCGCGCACGGGATCTTTCGAATCCGACGCGGGTTCGGTCAGCGCCACGCTGTTCGCACCGAGCGTCACCCGGGCGCCGTCGTGCACCACGATCCCTGCGGCGATGGGCAGCAGTTCGAAGTCACCGGCATAGGTGTTGATCATACGGCTGAAACGCGTGTTGGCGTCCAGCGAGATGATCTTCACCAGCGACACGGTCATGTCACCCGCGGCGAAAGGCGCGTAGGTCAGCTCGAAGCTCGTGCGGATCGGGCCGTTGTCCAACGTACGCTGCGTAGCGTAGTTGCGGCTCATGCACAGGTTGCCGTCGACGAAAGGCACCGAAGCGCCGCCGCCCAGGGTCGGGCCCACCTTGTAGCAATCCATTCCGTCGCCCCCGTCGTCGTGGTAGTGCCCGGCGGCGTACCATTTGTCGATCACCAGGTTAGGCGTGCGTTTGCTCCACACGTCGATACCCGGCGTCACCAACTCCTTTTCAAGGGCGGGGCCGTAGAGGCGGTGCGCCACCATGTTGTTCTCCCACGCATAGTCGTCCAAACGCTCGGGGACATAACGTCCGAAAGCCTCGACGGGATACTCTTCGCGCACACCGGCCTTGACCGTGTAGGGCGACATATCCGAAGACTTCACCGTAGCCTGGAAAATAAGCAACTGGGGCTCTTCCTGTCCGTTATACACCACCTGCGAGGGGATCTGCTTGCCGTTGATGTCCAGGACGATCACGTTGTCGGCGGTCAGTTCCGGCACCTTGGCGGTAAGGGCACCCCACTCGATCTCGACGGTTTCCAAAACCCGTTCGACGGCCAGAGGATTTTCCACCTCGACCTTGACGACCTTGGCGGAATCGCACGACACGGAGAGAAGGACGAATGCAAGGGCTGCAAAAATAATCTTTTTCATAATTTATAGAATAAAGTTGTGGTCTTCACACTATTCTTCGTTCGCAGCCTTGCCCAGCGCAGCGAGGATCCCGCCGTCGATGTAGAGCACATGGCCGTTCACGAAATCCGAAGCCTTCGAGGCGAGGTAAACCGCTCCTCCGACCAGGTCCTCGGTCGTTCCCCAACGCATCGCCGGGGTACGCTTGATGATAAAGTCGTTGAACGGGTGTCCGTTCTCGCGCAACACGACGTTCTGCGAGGTTTCGATATAACCCGGTCCGATGCCGTTCACCTGGATGTTGTAGCGCGCCCATTCGGTAGCGAGGTTACGGGTGAGCATCTTCAGGCCCCCTTTGGCGGCGGCGTAGGAAGCGACCGTGTCGCGTCCCAGTTCGCTCATCATCGAGCACATGTTGATGATCTTGCCGCCTCCGCGCGCTTTCATTCCCTTGGCAACCGCCTTGGACATGATAAAAGGCGCCGTGAGGTCGATGTCGATCACCATCTTCCAGTCGGCCAGGCTCAGGTCCATCGAAGGCACGCGCTTGATGATGCCCGCGTTGTTGACCAGGATATCCACACCGCCCATCTTGGCTTCGATGTCGGCGACCATCGCGGTGACCTGCTCTTCGTTGGTCACATCGCACATATAAGTAGCAATCTGAATGCCATCCTTGGCATACTCCGCTTTGGCGGCTTCGAGTTTCTCGGCCATGATATCGTTGACGACGATCCTGGCACCGGCACCGGCCAGCCCTTTGGCGATCGCCATACCTATTCCGTGGGTTCCTCCCGTGATCAGGGCCACTTTGCCCTGGAGGCTGAACATTTCAAGTCCTTTCATAATCAAATTTTAAGTATTATATAATATTAAAGTATTTCGGACACGGGGAAACCGTCCATATCGCCATAGTCGAGGTTCTCGCCGCACATCCCCCAGATGAAGGTGTAGTTCGAGGTGGCGCACGCCGAGTGGATCGACCACTGGGGCGAGATCACCGCCTGCTCGTTCTTCATCCAGATGTGGCGCGTCTGCTGGGGTTCGCCCATGAAGTGGCACACCATCTGGCCTTCGGGTACTTCGAAATAGAGGTAAACCTCCATGCGGCGGTCGTGGGTGTGGGGAGGCATCGTGTTCCACACGCTACCGGTCTGCAGTTCGGTCATACCCATCTGCAACTGGCAGGTCTGGACCACTTCCTGTACGATGATGCGGTTGATGATGCGGTGGTTGCTCGTCTCCATAGCGCCCAGCTCCACTACCACGGCGTCGGCCTTGGTGACCAGTTTGTCGGGATAGGTGGTGTGCGCCGTGGCGGAGTTGAAGTAGAAACGGGCCGGATTCTTCGGATCGACGCTCTTGAAGGTGATATCGCGGTCGCCGCGGCCCAGGTAGAGCGCTTCCTTGAATGCCATGTTGAAAGTTTTGTCACCCGCAACCACGATGCCGGGGCCGCCGATGTTGATGATCCCCAACTCGCGGCGCGAGGTGAAGTATTTGGCGCGCAACTCGGGGACGGCCTCCAGCGGAAGGGCTTCGTTGACGGGCAGGGCACCGCCGGCGATGATCCTGTCGAACATCGAGTAGGTCATGTTCACTTCGTCGGCGACGAAAAGGTTCTCGACCAGGTAGTGCTCGCGCAGGGTCTCGGTGTCGTAAAATCGGGCGTCGTCGTAATGCGACGCGTGTCTTGTTTCGCAGGTAGTTTTCATAGCTTTAATTTTGAATTTAATATTTAAAATTTACATATTTTCCCAATTTGCCTCCAAATATCGGAATTTTTTACGGACTTTCCAAAGCCCGAGGCACATTTTTCGATTTTTATACAAAACCCGCCGAATTTGAACACAAAAATAATGCGAGGAACTATTCCCGCGACCGGATAGTGAACGATTGTTCATTATTTATATGTTCATTATCATATACTTATCATTTTTTTATGAAAATAATTGCGGAATTATTTGGATGTTCGGATTTCTTTTCGTTACCTTTGCGGTGAACAATCGTTCATTACCGGCAACAGCTATGAAAGACCGCAAGGAATACATACTCGAAAAGGCGTTCAAGGTTTTTATGAACCGCGGGTACGACAGTGTGTCGATCACCGTGCTGCAAAAAGAACTCGGGATGTCGCGCGGGGCCATGTACCGCTATTTCAGCAGCAAGGACGAGTTATTTTTCGAAGTGATCGACAAATACCTCATGGGGCTGCTCCAGCGGATGATGCCCCAGGTGTCCGAAGAAACGACCCTGGCCGGGCTGATCGAGCAACTCTACAGGCACCAGAAAAAGATCATCCACGCCCTGAACAAGGAGTCGATCCAATCGAATTTTTTCAACTTCACCGCCCTGATGATCCAGGGCGCCAAACACTACCCCGGCTTCATCGAACGGGTGAAAGAGCTGGCTAAACAGCGGCATGCCCTCTGGGCCAGGGCCCTTCGCAACAGCATTGCCAAAGGAGAGGTCCGTAGCGATATCGAGGTAAATGTGATGGCAGGCATATTCGCCGCCGGGATCGACTACCCCGAAACGGCGGGCAACGTCGGCGAAGCGATGACCAAAACCGCAGAAAACTGGAAAAGAGCGGCGGACTACCTTTACAGTATGATCAAAATCTGATTTTTTTACTAACGCAGTGAACGATTGTTCACTAAAATAGGAATATAGTGTTTTTCTGTATAAAATATGAAAACTATTTTTGTTTTTTGAGTTTTTAATGCATACATTTGCGCCCGAAATTTCTACTGCAATGACTATCAAAGAACGCATCATCGACCAATCAACGCGGATGTTCATCTCCGAAGGGGTGAAATCCGTTCGTATGGACGACATCGCCGTGCAACTCAGCGTGTCGAAACGGACCATCTACGAATTGTTCGGCGACAAGGAAACGCTTATCGGAGCCTGCCTGAACCACTATTTCAACTTCACCGAGCAGGAACTCTACGAACGGCTCGCCGCAGCGGGGAACCCCATCGAACAACTCCTGCTGGTGCTCGACAACTGGGACACGGTGATCACGCGCAACTCCACGCTCATCGCCGGGGTGAAAAAATTCTACCCGAGGGTTTTCAACGCCATCGCCGCACAACGGCACAACGAGGGTTTCCGCAGGCTGCGCGAAATGATCGAACGCGGCGTGAACGGGGGGTATTTCCTGCCCGCGATCAACCTCGACATGACCGTGGCCGTGTTCACGAGCGCCATGTACGGTATTTTCTCGTCGACCGAACACAACTGCCACCTCGAACTCCCGCAGCCGGCCAACCTCAACGATGCGGTGCGCTATATTATGGTACACTTCTTCCGTGGCATCTCGACCGACAAGGGGATCGCGATTTTTGACGAATACTTGGAAAAAAACAAAAAATAATTCTGAACCGATGAAAATGAGAAAAATGATCGGAGCCCTGGTACTCGCCCTCTCGGTAGGGACGGCCGTGGCCCAAAACGCCCCTGCGGGCAACCTGACGCTGACCCTCGACGACGCCCTGCGCATAGCCCTGGACAACAACCCCACCATCAAAATCGCCGGGCTGGAGATCGAACGCCAGGAATACGTGCGCAAGGAGACCGTGGGAAACCACCTGCCCAGCCTGTCGGCCTCGAGCACCTACAGCTACAGCGCCGTCAAGCAGACGATGAACCTGGGGGGGGTGAAGATGTCGACGGGTTACGACAACAACTTTATCAACGAAGCCAGCCTGGGAATCCCCCTGTTCATCCCGGCAATCTATAAAACACTCAAGCTGAACGACGAGCAGATGCGTGCGGCCGTGGAAGCGGTGCGCGGTTCGAAGATCAACCTGGCTGCCGAAGTTAAAAAAGCGTTCTTCCAGGTGCTGATGCTCGAGCAGTCGCTCGCGGTGCTCAGGGAGAGCGAAAAGATCGCCGGCGAAACGGTGGAATACACGCGCGGTATGTTCAACAACGGATTGGCGGCCGAATACGACCTGCTGACCGCCGAGGTGCGCTACAGCAACATCCGCCCGATGATCATCCAGGCCGAAAATTCGATCCCCGTAGCCAAGATGATGCTCAAGATGTACCTGAGCCTGCCGGAAAACACCGAGATTTCGGTCGCCGGGCAGCTCAACGACTTCGAGCAGACGGTTTCGAGCGGCATCTCGGCGCTGTCGACCGACATCAGCGGCAACAGCGACCTGCGAGCGCTCGAGATCCAGGAAGAGGTGCTCAAACGCCAGTACGACGTAGTGAAAACGATGCGCATGCCCACCGTGGCCGGCTTTGCCCAGGCACAGCTCTACGGCAACGGAGGACAGGACATGATCTCGTTCTTCGATATGAGCGCCCCTCCCACGCACGTCAGCAAATTCGAGTGGCAGCACCCGGTATCGCTGGGCGTCAAATTGTCCGTCCCCATCTTTGCAGGACGCACCAACATCATGAAACAACGCCAGGTAGCCACCGGCATCGAGCAGGTCAAGCTCCAGCGCCAGTACGCCGAAGAGGGCATCCGCCTGCAGGTCAACAGCGCCATGACCAACCTGCTCACCGCACGCGAGCAGATGGAAGCCAACGCCAAGACCCTCCAGCAGGCCGAGAAAGCCTACAGCATCGCCACCACACGCTACAAGGCCGGTACGGGGATCATCCTCGAACTCAACAACGCCGAATTGCAGCGCACCCAGGCAAAACTGAGCCACTCGCAAGCCATATACGACTACCTGTCGGCGGCAGCGGACTACGAAAAAGTGATCGGAAAGGAAAATTAAAATAATAATCGAGAATAAAATGAAAAAACAGATTTTGTACGGCGCTATGGCCGTAGCCGTCATGGCTCTTGCAGCAGGCTGCAACGGTAACAAAGCAAAAAAATCGGACAGCGACACGGTAAAAATCCGCACGGTCCGCGTCGAAACGGCCCAGGCGCAAACGGTGGAAGACATCGTCGAATTCACCGGAAATATCGACCCCTACTACAAAAACAACATCTGCCCGGCGATGCCCGTGCGCATCGACCAGATCCTGGTCGACGTGGGTGCGTATGTCTCAAAAGGACAGCTGGTCGTCAAGATGGACCCCTCGCAATACATCCAGGCTAACGCACAACTGGCTGCCCTGCAGACCGATTACCAGCGCATCAAGACCGTGTACGAAGCGGGCGGGGTGTCGAAACAGCAATACGACCAGATCGAAACGCAGCTCGCCGTAGCCACCGAATCGACCAAGAACCTCCAAAAGAGCATCGAGCTGCGCAGCCCGATCGACGGCGTGGTGACCGCACGTTACTACGACGCGGGCGACTACTTCTCGATGACCCCCAACGCGAGCGGTACGGCTTCGGTGCTGACGATCATGCAGATCAGCCGCCTGAAGATCCTCATCCACGTTTCGGAGCAATATTTCCCGCAGGTGAAGATCGGTATGCCGGTCGACCTGAAGGTCGATATGTTCCCCGACAAGGTTTTCACCGGTAAGGTTTCGCTGATCTATCCCGCGATCGACGCCGCTACGCGCACCTTCACCATCGAAGTGGCCATCCCCAACACGGGCAACGTGCTGCGTCCGGGAATGTACGCCCGCGCAACCCTCCAGCTCGGCACGCACACGGGTGTGGTCGTTTCGGACCGCGCCGTGGCCAAACA
>JAVBRR010000102.1:0-5936 GCA_031547705.1 Rikenellaceae bacterium
TACGACCTCAAGCGCCTCAACATGCTGCTGGCCGTGCTCGAAAAGAGGGTGGGGATGAAGATGTTCACCAAGGACGTGTTCCTGAACTTCGCCGGGGGATTCAAGATCGCCGACACGGGGTTGGACATGGCGGTCGTGGCGGCGATCATCTCGTCGTACTACGACCGGCCGATCGCCGACGGGGTGTGCTGTGCGGCCGAAATAGGTCTCTCGGGCGAGGTGCGTCCGGCGCCCCGCAGCGAGCAGCGCATCAGCGAAGCCGCCCGTCTGGGGTTCAAACGGATCATCGTTTCGGGTTACCTGCGTAAAACACTGCCCAAGCCGCCCAAGGGGATCGAAGTGGTATACGTCAGCCGGTTGGACGAACTTCCGCGCCAACTGTTCGGGATTTAGGATGCGAAGCCCTGTAAAAATTAAGGCCGATTTGTTAAAATAATAGTGAATCGTGTAAATTTTCTGCGTCGGGCGGAATCATGTGGGGATGAATTTTTTACCTTTGCGGCATCTAAAATTAACAATTATACGACTATGAAAGTAACCCAGTTCATGAACGAACTCGAAGCGCGCCATCCGGGCGAAAAAGAGTTCCTGCAAGCGGTACGCGAGGTGATGACCACCATCGAGGAGGTTTATAACCAGCATCCCGAATTCGAAACCTACAAAATCGCCGAACGCATCGTCGAGCCCGACCGTGTGTTCATCTTCAAGGTGCCCTGGACGACCGACAGCGGCGAGGTGGTTGTCAACATCGGTTACCGCGTGCAGTTCAACAATGCCATCGGCCCCTACAAGGGCGGTCTGCGTTTCCACCCGAGCGTGAACCTGAGCATCCTGAAGTTCCTGGGTTTCGAACAGACATTCAAGAACGCCCTTACCACGCTGCCGATGGGTGGTGCGAAGGGTGGCTCGGATTTCAACCCCAAGGGGCGTTCGAGCGCTGAGGTGATGCGTTTCTGCCAGGCATTTATGACGGAATTGTGGCGCCACATCGGCCCCGAAACCGACGTTCCGGCCGGCGATATAGGCGTCGGTGCCCGCGAAATCGGGTACCTCTACGGGATGTACCGCAAGCTGGCGCTCGAAAACACGGGTGTGTTGACCGGCAAGGGGTTGAGCTACGGAGGTTCGCTGATCCGTCCCGAAGCCACGGGATTCGGTGCGGTCTATTTCGTGCGCCAGATGCTCGAAACCGCGGGCGACTCGCTGGCAGGCAAAACGGTATCCGTTTCGGGCTTCGGCAACGTGGCCTGGGGTGCTGCGCTCAAAGCTACCGAATTGGGTGCCAAGGTCGTGACGATCTCGGGCCCCGACGGTTACATCCACGACCCCGCCGGTCTGGACAGCGAAAAGATCGACTACATGCTCGAACTCCGCGCTTCGAACAACGACGTTGTGGAGCCCTATGCCGACCGGTTCCCCGGATCGAAATTCTATGCCGGCCGCAAGCCCTGGGAGGTGAAGGTCGATATCGCGATGCCTTGCGCCATCCAGAACGAACTCGGCGCTGAAGACGCTAAAATGCTTATCGCCAACGGAGTGAAGTGTGTGGCCGAAGTTTCGAACATGGGTTGCACGCCCGAAGCGATCGACCTGTTGATCCACGACAAACTGATGTACGGTCCCGGCAAGGCGGTCAATGCGGGTGGCGTGGCCACCTCGGGCCTCGAAATGAGCCAGAACTCGATGAAGATGTCGTGGGGCGCCGAAGAGGTCGATGCGCGCCTGAAACAGATCATGTCTTCGATCCACAACGCCTGTGTCGAATACGGCACCGAGGCCGACGGCTACGTCAACTACATGAAGGGCGCCAACATCGCCGGCTTCATGAAGGTGGCCAAGAGCATGGTCGAACAGGGAGTGATCTAATAGGAGAAAATCTATACATAACAATGGCGGCCCCGCGGGGCCGCCATTGTTATTTTATCGTCGAGCTCGTGATGCCCAGGTCCCCGTAGATGGCTTGCAGTTCCTGGTCTTTCTCGGAGATCACCAGCAGGTAGTCGCCGATTTGCAGCTCGGTGCTGCCGCCCGGAACGAAAAAGTGGTCGTCGCGGCGCACCAACACCACCAGCGTGTTGGCGGGAAGGGTAAGGTCCTTCATATGGTTGCCGTTGCGCAGCAGCGCCGACACCACCTTCACCTCCGAAAGCGCCGCCTTGATCTTGTCGGGGAGGTAGACCTCGAACCCGGTGTCGGCTTTCTCTTTCGACAACCCCAGCCGGTCGGCCATCCACCCGAGCGTCGTGCCCTGGACGAGCAGCGAGATGATCGTAATGAAGAACACGACGTTGAATATCAGCGATGCGTTGGGCGTCCCGGCGATCAGGGGGTAGGTGGCAAAAATGATGGGTACGGCCCCCCGCAGGCCCACCCACGAGATATAAACGCGTGCCCGCGCGGTTAGTCCTTTGAAAGGCGCCAGCGACAGGAATACGGTGATCGGCCGGGCGAAGATGATCATAAAGAAGCCCACCAGCAGCCCCAGCCCGGCGACGGGAAGTAATTCCACGGGATTGACCAACAGCCCCAGGGTGAGGAACATCACGATCTGGAACAGCCAGGCGAAACCGTCGAAAAAGGTCGTCAGGCTTTTTTTGTAGACGATCCTCTTGTTCCCGATCACCAGGCCGGCGAGGTAAACCGCCAGGTAGCCGTTGCCTTTGATGAGTTCGGTGAACGAGAAGACGAAAAACACCCCCGAGAGCAACAGTACCGGATACAGGGAATGGTTTTCGAGATTTATCTTATTGATTATTCGAGATATAAGTCTGCCTAACAAGTAGCCCGCCAGCGCCCCGACGCAGAGCTGCACCACGAACATCATGGCCGCGTGGCCGTAGCGGGTGCCGCCCGTCATGATCAATTCGATCAGCAGGATGGTGAGCATATAGGCCATCGGGTCGTTGCTTCCGCTTTCGAGCTCGAGCAGGGGACGTAGCCTCTGTTTCAACTCCTTGCGTTTCGATCGCAGGATCGAGAACACCGAAGCCGAGTCGGTCGACGACATCACGGCCGCCATAAGCATCGACTCTTCGATGGAGATGTTGTACCCGAAGGCGTGGGCGACAAAGAAGATGAATCCGCCCGTGATCGCCGCGGTAAGGATCACCCCGACGGTCGCCAGCGTTACCCCGGGGCCGATCACGGGGCGGATCTCCTCGAAACTCGTGTCCATCCCGCCCGAGAACAGGATCACGCACAGGGCGATCATTCCGACGAACTGCGCCACGGCCACGTTGTTGAACTGGATACCCAATCCGTTGACCCCGAAGAGCATCCCGACACACAAAAACAATAACAACAGCGGAACCCCCGAACGGGATCCCGCTTTACTTACCGCAATACTCACGAACAACAACACCGATCCGATGAGCAGTATATTTCCTGTGGTTATAATCATTCTGGCTGGCTATTTTACAAAAATAGTGCAAAAAAACGGAAAATCCGTGCCGTCAGCCAATAAAAAAACGAACCCCCGGAGGGAGTTCGCTCTTGAGAAATGTACTGATAGAAATACAGTATATGTTTGGTATACTAATTATCCTATAACAGTGACATTGACAGCCTGTTCGCCTTTTTTGCCTTCGCCGACTTCGAATTCGACATTCTGGCCTTCTTCCAATCCGCGGAAGCCGTCTTTGTTGATACCGGTGTAGTGAACAAAGATGTCGCTGCCTGTTTCTGTGGTGATAAAGCCGTAACCTTTGGCTGAATCAAACCATTTTACTGAACCTTTCATAAATTTAAATTAGATTTTAATGAATATCTTTTGCAAAGGAAAGCAAAAATTTCGGAAAACAATGCAAATCACTGAAAATTTTATGATTTCCTTATAATTCAGGAATTAATGCGTGTTGTACCGCGCCCGGCGTCCCGATCGCCAGCAGCGTTCCCCACAGCTTGTCGCCTGCCGGCGGGGGGGCTGTCACACAGATTGTGCGGGGCTCTTCGCCCTGGGCCTTAACGGGATGGACGAACCCGATCGAGTAGGAGTGGAGCGAAATGCCACCTGCGGGGAGCGATCGCGCCGCGCCGTATTTCAGGTCGCCGCGGATGGGGTTGCCCAGGGCGGCGAGCTGGCAGCGGATCTGGTGGTGGCGTCCGGTGAGCAGGTCGACCTCGAGGAGCGAGTAACGGTCGCCGCGCGCTACGATTCGGTACTCCAGGCGCGCCTCCTTGCTGTCCGAGGTGGGTTTGGCCACGATGCGCGACTTGTTGGTGCGGCCATCGCGCACCAAGTTCCCGACCAGCAGCCCCGCGTCGCCGTGCGGCGACCCCTCGACGATGGCCAGGTAGGTTTTGCGGATGCGGCGCTCCTTGATCATTTCGTTGAGCCGCGCGAGGGCCTTGCTCGTCTTGGCAAAGAGCACGGCTCCGCTCACGGGCCGGTCGATGCGGTGCACCACGCCCAGGAATACGTCGCCCGGCTTGGCGTCGCGTACCTTGAGGAACGCCTTGATCTCGTTTTCGAGGGCGCTGCCGCCTTCGGGATCGGGTTGCACCAGGTCGCCCGCCCGCTTGGCGACGACCATCAGGTGGTTGTCCTCGTAGAGAATATCTTCGGGTGCGAACATCCTACAGCTCGAATGTGAAGGGTAGCAGCGGACTGGCCGAGGAGATCACCGTGGCGCTGTCGCGGCCGCACATAATGACCCGGATCGGGGTTCCCTGGCGCTTTTCGGTGTCGTTGATCACCTGGCGGCACATCCCGCACGGGTAGCATTCCCTCTCGTCGGGGATCGATGCGATGGCCAGGGCCACGATCGGATCGTCGGTGTGGTGGGCCTGGTAATGGAACAGCAGGCTGCGTTCGGCGCACACCCCGGCCGGAAAGACCTCGCTCTCCTGGTTGCTGCCGGTGATGACCTTTCCGCTCGCCAAGCGCGCCGCGGCGCCGACCTGGACGTGGGAAGAGGGTGCGTAGGCGCTCGAGCAGGCCTCTTTGGCGCTCGCCGCGAGCTGCCGGTCGTCGGGGGAGAGGGCGGCCAGCGAATCGTAGTGCCGGTAGTCGAAACTGAATTTCTTTTCCATTTCGTTATGGTTTTATCGCTCTGATCATATGGCGTTTACCCAACGCCCCGGGAAGCCTTTCCACTTCGAAGCCCGCCTCGCGCAGGGCGCGCTTGACGCTCCCTTTGGCCGAGTAGGTCACCAGGACCGCGCCCGGCGCCATGGTCCCGAAAAGCGCCGCAAAACGCTCGATGCTCCACATTTCGGGCTGCACGTCGGGGGCGAAGGCGTCGAAGTAGACCACATCAAAGATAGCATCAAAACCGCAAACCGCAAAATCCGCCTCCCTTTTCATCAGCGTGAACCAGGGGGTTATCGCGGCCGGGGTTTCCCAGGCTGCGCGGTGGATCTCGCCGAAAAACGGGTCGGTTGCGTAGCTCAGGGCGTCGAGCGTTCCCGGATCGACCGGCCAGCGCTCGATCCCGTGGTATTCGACCCGCACACCGGATTTTTCCGCCGTCCGGGCTGTGAGCCAAGCGTTCAATCCGCTGCCGAAGCCTATTTCGAGGACTTTTAGGGGCCTTTCGCCTTTCGTGCGCGCCGCATATTCCAGCCCCGCGCCGATGAAAACGTGCTGCGATTCGCCGACCGCCCCCCGCATCGAATGGTAGGTTTCGCCGGTCAGTGGATGGCGCAGGGTGGACGAGCCGTCCGCAGTGGTTTCGATCTGCGGGGTGATCATCTGCAGCCTGTTTAGGGTATTACGGCAACTCGAACCGCGCCGTGACAGTCACCTCGACGCGGATCTTTTTGAAGTCAACCGCCGGGGCCGCCTCGGTATTCGCCACATAGCCCTTGTTGCGCATCAGCGCCACAGGAACCGCATCGTACTGGCCGCTGTTGTCGTAGGTGCTGATATAGATAGCTTTTCCGATTTTCTGGTCGATCCCCGCTGCGATCATCTCGGCGCGGGCTTTGGCGTTCTT
>JAVBRR010000032.1:0-21262 GCA_031547705.1 Rikenellaceae bacterium
GGCCGGTTTGAGGTGTTCGCTCTCGTGGCGCGCGATGCCCATGTTGCCGATGCGCAGCGCCAGGTTGGGCATTTCGAGGAATTTGACGTAGATCGCCAGCGGCATCCTCAGGTAGTCGCGCAGCAGGCCGGGGTATTTGCCCGCCTGGACGGCGTCGTAGAGGTGGCCCAGGGCGGGACGCAGGAAACGCTCCTGCGCAACGGTGATGGTCGTCTCGGCGATCAGCGCCGGATCGGTTATTTCGGTGGTGGCGAAAGCCAGGGCGATCACTTCGCCCGGGGTAATCAGGTTTCTCATAATCAGTCGATGTTACGCATGGCGTATTTGGTGATCTGGGCCACGAAAAGCTGTTGCGCCGGGTCTTCGGGATCGTAGTCCAGGCCGTCGGCGCGGCGCGCTTCCCACACCTTCATGTAGAGCGGCTTGGCCTTGGTGGGCGGGGTATTGACCACCTGCAGCGACGAGGCGTCGACGCCCAGTATCTGTTGTATCAACGCGCGCAGGGGCTCCAGAAGCTCCTCCTGCTCCTCGATGATCACCGTGTTGAGCGCCACCTCGTATTCGTGCAGGATGCGGTCCGAGGAGAAGCCCCCCTGGTAGTCGAGGCCGCTCAGGGAGCGGAACCACGAGTGCGCGACGACGATGTCCGAGGTGGCCTGGTCGTGGAGCGATTTCCAGTCGCCGTCGTTGTTCGAGGCGATGGGGATGAAGCGCGAGTTGTCGCCTTCGTGGGGGTCCTTGATGACGAACATCACCTGGCCGGGTTTGGCGGCGAACTTGGTTTCGGCGGCGCGCACGATCTCGGCGGCCTGGGCTTCGTCGTCCACCGCGCCGTCGAGCAGCATCACGCCCGAGAGCTGGAACGAATTGTCCAGGCGGCTGATGTTCCACGTATCGGTCTTGTAGGCGATGGCCGAGACGTTCATTCCGGCGATGTAGGGCGGCACGCCGTAGTGCTCGAACATCGGTTCGTAGTCTTTGTAGTGGATGATCGACCGCAGGGTGCCGTCCTTGGCTTCGGCGAACCGGGGATAGAGGGGCAGGCGCACGGCCTCCTTGTCCGAAAATTTGGCCCAGTCGTGGTGGAGGATCACCTCGCGGTCGTTCCTGGCCACGCGGCACCGCGAGGCGTCCTGGTGGAACAGCGAGAGGAATTCGCGACCCGGATTGGTGACGATCTCCAGGAAGGCGTTGCCGAACAACGCTTTGTCGAAGGCGAGCTTGTTGAGCAGTTGGCGCAGGGTTTCGCGGTTGCCGTTGACGCACTGGACCATCGCGGCGAGGCGGGGGAGCGACTCGTCGAAGGAGAACCCTTTGCCCGAGATGTAGTCGGCCTTGTCGTTGATGATGCGGCGGTGGGTGACGCTGCGGCGCGACATCAGGGCCAGGGCGTAGGGAAAGAGGTTGTCGTCGCCCCAGCGCCAGTATTGGGCGTTGCTCTGCTGCGTTTTGCCGATCACGGTGAACGACTCGGCGCGGTTTTGCGTGACGGCGATCTTCCGCCCGCCGCGCGGGGTTTTGTATCGGGTATTTTTCATAAGGTTGAGGTTTATTCGAAGGTGAAAAAATGAGAAGCCCCGAATTTCAGGGCTTCTCAGGCGGAGATTAGTCCGGCAAAGGCCCGGTGTATGGACGCGATGCGAGGGTGTCGTCGCTGACAAGCGTGATTTTGCACAGGGGCTTGTCGGTAGGTTTGCTTCCACCGGTGCGCTCCCATCGGGAGGCTTTCAGGGGCCGGGCGTTTGCGAACTTGTGTGAATACCCCACCAGGAGCGTTCCGCCTTCGGGGTTCTGGACCAGGGCCACTACGCCGCGCGGGGCGATGCGGGCCAGGGAGTCGAGCACGGCTTGCGAACCGGGACCGGCGTCGAAGGCGACCTCCAGCGTGTGCCGCACACTCACCACACCGTCGTGCACCGTAGCCGTCTCTTCGAGCCACGCCCCGTCTTCGCAGGGGAAGAACCCGACCGGCGAGGCCCCCGCTTTGAGCCTCAGGAGCGAGAAACTTCCGTCGGCGGGGTCACTATCGACCGAGGCCACGTCGTGTGCGGCAACGAGCAGCAGCCTGTGCACGCCTCCCCGCGGTTTGGGGCAACAGGGTGTATTTCCGGCGAGGGCCATCGCTGCTTAGTATTTGTAAGCGAAAGCGATCAGCTCGGGCAACAGGTAGTCGCAGCCGGCCATGAAGATCGCACGCTGGCGGTTCTCCATCACGTCGGGGTTGTACCACATCTTCACCTCGGTGCCGGGGTAGTCGGCCGTGTTGACGGCCAGCGCCAGGTTGCGGCGGTCGGTCAGGATGCCGAACGACTGGGGCAACTCGGGGAAGTCGGCCAGGTAGCCCGAAAGCTGTACGTCGACCACCGGTATACCCTTGTACGAGAGTCCTTCGCGGCCGTTCTGCTTGGCCAGGTAGGCCGATTCGAGCAGCACGTTGTCCAGGCTTTCCTCGTACCGGGCGTAGATGTCCGAAGTGACCAGGTAAACGAGGTTGCCCTGCGATTTGAACTCGTGCAACGCTTCGGAGCTTTCGTCCCACAGCTTTTTGAGCACGCCTTCGGCCGCGTCGGCGTCGGCGAGCGAGGTGATGGCGAAATGCGGGATCTCGGTGCCGGTTTCGGCCACGTCGGTCACCAGCTTCTTCAGGAAGCCGTCGAAGGTGTTGAACTTCGAGGCGCGGGCCGTGTCGCCCACCCACATCGTGGCGCGGATGCTTTCGGCGATCGACTCCTTGAACAGGGCCGTTTCGGCCGTTTCGAGCTCGGTGCCCGACAGGTCGTCGAGGTTCACCTCGGCACGGGCGCTGACCAGTTCGAAGACCATATTGAAGTAGTCCTCGGCCGAGTAGCTCATTTCGGCCTTCACCCTCGACAGGTCGATGGTTTTCTGGAATTTGGCCGTGGGAGCGCTGCCGCTCCAGCCGCCTGCGGAGTATTTCTGGAGGATGTCGCCGCCGCGTTTCCAGAACTGGAGCGTCGTGGGCACGGGCATGTTGTACATCACGCGGATACCGAGCGCCTGGGCGTCGGGACCGCTGAGCATCGGGCGGAAGAAGATGGTTTCCAGGTCGCGGCCTGTGTAGGCTTTCGCCTGTTCGATTTTACTCATTGTGTTTGTGTTTTGGGGGTTAGAGATTGAAATTTTTGGCGTCGAGCGCGTAGGCGCTCTGGTTTTCGGTGGGGATGTACTCCGTGGCCGAGGGGTCTTCCTTGCTTTGGGTCGAGGTGGCTTTGGCGGCGAGTTGGGCGTTGGACGCTTCGAGTTCGGTGATGGCGTTGCGCAGCCCGGCGATGGCCTCGGCGCGGCGGTCGAGTTCGTCGTTGAGGGCCTCGACGCGGTTCTCGGTGAGCGTTTCTTCGCGTTCGGGGCTCAGGCCCAGGATCTCGAGGATCGAGTTCCAGCGTTTGGCGATTTTCATCTGTTTCGGGTTTTGGACGGTGTTTTCGGGCAGCGCGGGCAGGCGCAGGGCTTCGACCAGGCGGGCGGCGCTGTTGGCGATGGGGGCGGCTTCGACGATGCGGTCGGCCAATCCGGCGTCGAGCGCCTCGCGGGGCGAAAGCCAGCGTCCGGCGCCGTCGTTTTCGTTCATCAGGACGGCGAACTCCTCGTCGGGGCGGCCCGAGGCGGTGGCGTAGACGGCGGCGATGCGCGCGTCGGTCTTGCCTAACAGGTCGACGGTCTGCGTGAGCGAGTTGGTGTTGCCTTCGCCCGCGGCGGTGCTTTTGTGGATCAGGTAGAGGGCGTTGGCCGATATCTCGCGGCGGCCGGGCGAGGCGGCCTGGGCGATGATCGTGGCGGCCGAGGCGACGTAGCCGTAACAACGGGTGGTGATCTCGGCCGAAAGTTCGCGCAGGGCGTCGTGGATCAGCAGGGCGTCGTTCACGTCGCCTCCCGTCGAGCGGATGTTGACCACCACGCGGGGGCTTGCGATGCCGCGCAGGGCCTCGATGCGGGCGCGGAACTTCTCGTAGGTGGCTACGCGGGCGGTCTGGCCGGCGAACTGCTCTTTCTCGGGCAGGCCGATCACCCCTTCGATGTCGATCGTGGTCACCCCGTGGGCGGAGTCGGTGATTTTAATGGTTTCTTTCATGTCGTGTGGGATTGTCGTTGCGAAAATAGGCCCGGGGGCGGGCCGGCGGTTTATACATTTACTGAAGGTTCACGTCGCGGTAGTAGTAGACGCACTTGCGCACATACTCGTACGAGCATGAGAAGCGTTCGGTCGCCAGCCACATGGCGTCGATCTTGCGCACTCCGGCAGTCACCTGCGCGGCCACGAACTCTCGGACGGCCAGCACCTTGCAGCGCGTGTAATCGACCACGCCGATCTCGATCAGCTTCTCCATCACGGCCGCCGGGCCCAATTCCGGCCAACGCGCCGTGATGGTTTCGATCAGTTGTTTTTCGTAGGTTGTCATCATACTTTTAAACTTCCTGGATAAAGGTGCATTTCGTCGATTTTCCCGCGCCGGGCTCGTAACCCTCCACGGTCAGCAGGCGGCAGGAGATGTCCTCGCCGTCGATGCGCAGCAGGTAGCGCGCGCGGAACCCGCCGTTCTCGGCCGTGGGCGAGGAGAGGGTTTCGACCTCGCCGGGTTGCAGGAAAACATGGGCGGTGATCTGCCGCGCGTGGTCGGCGGCCCGGATTTCGGCGTCGTAGTAGCTGTGCAGCCCGACCACCCCGTCGCGGTCCTCGAAACACAAGGTGCTCTCCTCCGCCAGGTGGAAGGCCGCCAGCGGGTACTGCGCCCTGAACGAAGGCCATCCCCACACCTGGGGTTGCGGCAGGGCTTTCAGACCGTGGTATTGAACCACTTTCGGCGGGAAGTTGAGGTTTTCGGCGGGCAGGTTGTTGTCCTCGTCGCGCGCCCCCACCTGCAGGAACGAGGCTGCAGGGGCGTCGGGGTAGACCTTCGTGAGGTTGATCGAGGGATTGAACACCGCGTTTTCGATCAGCGACTCCTCGCGTCCGGTGTGGCGGTTGAGGATGTGGAAGGTATAGCGGCCGAGGGTGTCGCCCTGCTCGGCGTTGCGGAGCTTCACTGCTCCGTCGTTGTTGCGGTAGGCCAGGGTGGTGTTGCGCGCTACGCCGCCGCCGGGCCCGCTCACCGTGATCTCCCGGTCGGTGTCCAGGCGGTCGCGCCAGTCCACCACTCCTGCGGTGTAGAAACTGTCGCGGGGTTCGACGACCACCTCGCGGCGGATGTTGTCGGTCGCGAAATGCAGGTTGAACATCTGCGCCAGCGAACGCACGAAATCCAGGCGGCTGAAGTCGTGTACGGCGACCGTGCCGAAAGTTACCGTGGAACCTTGCCCCGGATGGGGGTAGAAGACAGGTTTCAGGCGGGTGAGGTTGCTGATCGTGAGTTTGGCGCCCGGTTCGGCCCCTTCGAACGCGATGACGTCGAAATACCTGGGCTGCGAGGGGAGGATACGCTCGGGGGCGCTGCGCACGTTGAGTTCCACGGCGATCGTCCCGCGCTCGTTCACATAACCGTTGTAGAGCGCCCAGTCGCCGGTGTAGGGCACATAGGAGCCCGACCCCGATTTTTTGATATAGAGTTTGGGGTTGGCGATGGTCTGGGCGGTCTGGGAGAGGATCGAGGCGGTGCGGGTCGAGAACGTGGACACGGTGGTTTCGACGGACGCACCCGAAGTCACCACGTCGTGGCGGAATTGGTAGGTGTCGCCCTCCTGGTGTTCGAAAACGATGAGGCGGTAACTCATGTAGGCCTCGTAGTAACCCTCCTCGCGGTTGTCGTGGTACCGGTTGGCCACCTGGCAGACCGCCTGTTCTCCTCCCCACGTCAGGTGAACGGTGTCGAAACATTTGAGCCTGGTGCGCGAGGCGATGCAGTAGTCGGTGGTGTATTTCAGGCGGTACTCGAACCCCACCGAGACCTCCGCCGGCGGGACGAAGGCGATGCGCTTGCCGATCGTGCGGAAACAGCCCCCGTTGTTGTACACGTCGGGGATCGTCACTCCGTCCTGCGCTTTGGCCGCATCGGCGGTGTCGACGATGTTGCCCACCGTGTAGGCCGCCGCGATGGGATCGGCGAAGACACGCCCGTAGGCATCGGCCGTGGCGGTGCAGTCGGCGTAACGCCCGGCCAGGAAATCCATCTGCGAGCGCAACGGCGCAATGTCGCGGGTGGGGTAGTTGCCGCTCAGGTGGAGCGAAGCGAACAGGGGACTTTCGGCGAATTGCGACCGCAGCGTGTAGCCCGCATCGGAGAGTATCGACTCCAGCAGCGCTTTGCAGCTGATAAAGGGGTGGTAATCTTCGGCCGTGAGCATCCGCGCGGGAGCGAAGAGGTTGCCGGTGTAGTTGTCGGCGAAGACCTTGCTGCGCTGCACGGGCAGGAACCGCACGGGCTTATCCCAGGTCCAGCTGTTTTTGATGGTGAGTGAGTTGAGCGTGGCGTCGAACTCCAACGGGAGCGACCGGATCGACCGGTTGCGGGCGTGGGCGATCCAGGAGTTCGCGGCCGGGACGATCCCGAGCGTGCAGGCGTCTGCGGAGGATCCGCCCTTGGTGCATTCGACCAGCATCGCTTCTCCTTGGGCCACCGTGGCGCCCTGCTGTTCGATGCGTGCGGTGTGTTCGGCGGCGTTGAAGGGCGTTTTGGCGAGGATCTGGTCGGCGTCGCCCGTCAACGCCCGGTTCGCGGCGGTGAGCGGGATCCGCACCCGGGTCGTGGGACCCGGCGCGGTTTTGTCGAGGTCGGTATATTGAGTCGCCTCGAGCGAGATCGAAACTTGGGTGTCCGCGCCGGTTTCGGCCTCGGCATTGTCTATAAACAGTTTCATGGGCAGGAGGTCTTAGTCGTTCTGAAGTCGTTTCGTCCCGCAACGCAGGGTCAGTTCCACGCGGGCGAGGGCCTCGCTGCGGGTCGTCACTTTCGCCGCGTCGATCCCAACGGGCATCCGGGCGCCGGCAGCCACGATCCAGGCGCGCGGCGACGAGGCCGCCTGGGCCAGCCAACGGAGTGTGGGCGTGGGTTCGTAGTCCGAGGTGACGGTGAGCGTGCACGTGGTGGCGGCACGTGCGGTTTTGTACCCTGCGGGGGTGAGCACGCTGCTCTTCCCGGCCGCCATTTCTTCTTTCACCACCACGGGGAAGGTGTGGTAGTCCACCGAGCCGTAGGGGTTGAGCCACGCCAGGCGCACCCCTTCGCACGGCTCCTCGATCGTGTACACCTGGTACAGGAACGCCTCACCGTCCAGCGACAGGGCCACCTCGATGCGCGCGAAGTCTGCGGGCTTCTTCCCCGCTCCGGCGATGTGCCACAGTAGGTCGTCGGTAGCCAGCACGAAACAGTGGAGCGAACCGCCCTCGACCTCGGGGCAATCGATCGCCAGGGTATCGTTCCCGCCCAGGGTGATGCGGGCCGAGAGCCTCCCTTCTGGGGCGGCAAAGGGGATCTCATCGTTCTCGCCCCAGCGTATCGGGACGATCTCGGGGGCGTCGGATAGTTTCTGCAATCCGGTCAGCACGGCGGTCGAGGCCGAGAAAGTCTGCAGGGGGGCGGTGAGCGTCCCTATGCGCAGGCTGGCGCGCGCGGTGCGCCCTTCGGGGGTGTAGATTCCGCATTCCTGGGACGTTGCGGGGGCCACGGCCAGGAGCCCCTGCACGGCGTAGGCAATGTTCACACGGTACGAGTCCGCACCGTGCAGCCGTTTGGTGGCGAGCACCGAGGCGCCGTCCGAGACCTCGGCGTCGAGTTCGGCCGCGGGGTCGGCCCCGGTGACGGTGTAGACCGCCTCGGCAAAGGCGGGATGGAGCGGATGGAGCGAATGGGATAGGTTCATTCTTGGGGATTTTTAGATTTTTTACGATCAGCAAAACGGTATCTCGACCTCGAAGCCGACCTTCATCGACAGGGTGGCGTGGCGGGTCAGGGCGTTTTCGTCGGGCGTACAGGTGAGGTTGCGCGTCTGGCGCACGGCGGGATCGGCGGCCACCGAGCAGTAGAGGCCCACGGCATCGGTTTCCATCCGGTCCCAGAGGGCGTCTTTCGCTTCGGGGGTCATTTTGCCCGCCGTGTGCGCCAGGAAGATTTCGATCCGGTAGGTGAGGTAGCCTTCGTTGCGGCCGCTGCAGCCGGTGAGTTTCGCAGGCGAGAGCCACAGGGCGGGAAAGGCTTTGGCCGTTTCGTCGAGCCGGGCCTCCGCGCCGGAATAGGGGGTATATCCCTGCTGCCGGGCGGCTTGGGTGATCAATTCGGTGAGGAGTGTTCTTTTCATGGACGGGGAATGTTTATAAGATTGTTCATTATGCGTTCACAAGGCGTCGGTAACCTGTTCGCGCAACGTGGACGGGGTGTTCATAAAGCCCGAGTTGTTAACACCGGCGCGACGAGAGGACTTTGATCAGTTCGTTGACCTCGCCGGCCAGGGCCGAAACCGAGGTCGACGACATCTTTTCGGCTTCGCGCTGGCGGGCCCACTTGCAGAGGGTCGTGTGCGCCTGGCGCAGCATTTCGAGAGCCTGCCCGCGCAGGAGGGTGAGGTTCGGCGACGAGGCATCCGTGCCGCTGGGAATGATTTCCATAGCTGATTGAGTGTTGAGAATGATTTCGGACAGATTCCGATCCCGACAGGCCTTTCGGGATTGCGGCCCCCGGACGGGCGGCCTTCCGGCGACAAATATATAACGCCGCACCCCCCCTTGTCAAGAGGTGTGCGAATTATTTCCGAAAATGTATAAAAATAGTCCGTTCCGCATCCCCGCCGGGACCTATTTCCGCCGGATTGATTAACTTTGTAGAAATAAGAAATAGGAGTTTCATGGAAAAGACCTGGAGATGGTTCGGCCCCGCCGACCGCATAACCCTTCCGATGCTGCGCCAGATCGGCGTCGAGGGCATCGTCACCGCCCTGCACCAGATCCCCAACGGCGAGGTGTGGAGCCTCGAGGCGATCCTCGAGCGCAAAACGCTGATCGAGAGCCACGGCCTGCGCTGGAGCGTGGTCGAGAGCCTGCCCGTGAGCGAGGAGATCAAATACGGGGGTCCCGGGCGTGACCGCCTGATCGAGAACTACTGCGCCTCGCTCGAAAACCTCGGCCGCGCCGGGGTACACACGGTGTGCTACAACTTCATGCCCGTGATCGACTGGATCCGCACCGACCTGGCCCGTCCCACGCCGCAAGGTACGCTCACCCTCTATTTCGACAAGATCCGCTTCGCCTATTTCGACCTGCGGATCCTCGAGCGCCGCGGCGCCGAAGCCGACTACACGGCGGAAGAGTTGCGTAAGGTCGCCGAGCTCGACAAAACCATCACCCAGCAGGAGAAGGACGAGCTGGTCAACACGATCATCGTCAAGACCCAGGGTTTCATCAACGGCAACATCCGCGAGGGCGACAACAACCCCGTGGCCATCTTCAAACGCCTGCTGGCGCAATACGACGGCATCGACAAGGAGCAACTGCGCGCCAACGCCCGCTACTTCCTCGAACGCGTCACGCCCGTCGCCGCACGGTGGGACATCAACCTGTGCGTCCACCCCGACGACCCCCCCTACCAGGTGCTGGGCCTTCCGCGCATCGTCACGGGCGACGCCGACATCGCCTGGCTGCTCGCAGCGGTCGACGATCCCCACAACGGCATCACCTTCTGCGCCGGATCGCTCTCCTCGGGGTTGCACAACGACGTCCCCGCGCTGGCCGCCAAGTACGCCTCGCGCACCCATTTCGTCCACCTGCGCAGCACCGAAGCCACCCCCGACGGCAATTTCGTCGAGGCGCCCCACACCGAGGGCCGCGGGCACCTGGTGGAGCTGATCCGCATTTTCGAGCGCGCCAACCGGCGCCTGCCGATGCGCGTCGACCACGGGCAGTTGATGCTCGACGACGGCGACAAAGGCGACAACCCGGGCTACTCGTTCCTGGGGCGCATGTACGCCCTGGCCCAAGTCAGCGGCATGATGGCCGTTGTAGACGACGAATTACAAACAAACAAAAAATAGAACCCATGAACGAAAAATTCAGTATCGCAGGAAAAGTCGCCGTGATCACCGGCGCAGGCGGCGTGCTCGGTAGCAGCATCGCCCGCAGTTTCATCACCGAAGGCGCCAAAGTCGTGGCCCTGGACATCCGCCAGGAGAACCTCGACGCCAAGGTGGCCGAGCTCAAGGAACTGGGCGGCGAAGCCATCGGCCTGGTGTGCAACGTGCTCGACGTCGAAAGCATGGAGAAAGTGGCTGCCGACATCGTGGCCCAATGGGGCCGGATCGACATCCTGATCAACGTGGCGGGCGGCAACATGCCCGGCGCCACGCTCACCCCCGAGCAGACCATCTTCGACATGCCCATCGAGAGCTGGCAGAAGGTGCTCGACCTCAACCTCAACGGCACGGTCTACCCCACCCTGGCCATCGGCAAGGTGATGGCGAAGCAGGGCACGGGATCGATCATCAACATTTCGTCGATGACCGCCTATTCGGCCATCACGCGCGTGCCGGGCTACTCGGCCGCCAAAACGGCCATTGTGAGCTTCACCCAGTGGATGGCCATGGAGATGGCGATGAAATTCGGCGAAGGCGTCCGTGTGAACGCCCTGGCGCCGGGATTCTTCATCGGCGACCAGAACCGCGCGGTGCTCATCAACCCCGACGGCAGCCTGACCGACCGCAGCAAGAAAGTGCTGGCCAAGACGCCCATGGGCCGCTTCGGCGACATCACCGAGCTCAACGGCGCCGTGCAGTTCCTCTGCTCCGAGGCCGCCTCGTTCATCACCGGCGTGGTCCTGCCCATCGACGGAGGCTTCTCGTCCTACAGCGGGGTGTAAAACGAAAAGTGCCCGGTGGAATCCACCGGGCACTCTCTAAACATAATCACTTACTCTTTTTCGCCGAAGCGTTCCTTGTAGCGCTTGTTCATGCGGCGCAGGTCGAGGGAGAGCATCACGCGGAACACCCCGAAGAAAAGCAGGGCGAAGGCGACGATGTAGATCACCGCGAAACCGCCGATGGCCGGCTGCCACATCACAATGAGCGAACAGATCACGGCGAGGATGCCGAAGAACACATACCATCCCCAGTTGCGCACTTCGTGCCGTTTCAGGACGACCGCGTAACCTATGGTCGTCAATCCGCGGAACATCAACCAGATCGCCACAACTATCGGGATCACCAGGGCCGAAATGGCGGGGTGCCACATCAGGTAAATTCCGGCCGCCAGATCGACCACCCCAAGGGCCAGGTACCATCCCCAGCCCCGGATGATTTTGCTGTTGGAGAGCGCAAAGAAGATCGTAAAGATACCGCTCAGGAACATACACACGCTGAACATCAAGCTGATAGCCATGTAGCTCGCGAAAGGGGTCAGCATCACCGAGAAGGCACCGATAATAAAGATAATCCCCAATACCAAGGATACCCACCAGTTCTTCAGGGTGGTTTCGATTTTGTCGGAAATAGGACCTTTCATACTCGTATTATTTTAGGGAGTTGTTCGTAATACTGCAATTTTAGTGCCCGAAAAGTCTGTCGCGGGGTACATCGCACAACAAAGGGCGCACCGCATCGGCTGCCGAAAGGGTCACCTCGCCCGGCGCGAAGCCGTAATGTTCCAGGCGCCAGTCGATGGCGATCTGCGCATCGTCCCACCGGATGCCGGCGTCGTATTCGGGAGCGTAGTAATCCGTGCATTTATAGAGAAAATCCGTGCCGTCCTCCAGGGTGAGGAATCCGTGGGCGAATCCCGCGGGCACGTAGAGCTGGCGCTTGTTCCCGGCGCTCAGTTCGACCGACACCCACTGCCCGAACGTGGGGCTCGCGGTGCGGATATCGACCGCCACGTCCAGCACGCTGCCCGCCGCCACGCGCACCAGCTTGCCCTGGGGCTGCCGCCACTGGTAGTGGAGTCCGCGCAGCACCCCGCGCCGCGACCGCGAGTGGTTGTCCTGCACAAACACCGCGTCGATGCCCCCCTCGGCGTACTCGCGGGCCGAATAGCTCTCCATGAAGAATCCCCGCTCGTCGCCGAACACCGTAGGCTCAACGATCACCACGCCCGCCAGGGCCGTGTCTATGAATTTGAATTTCCCCATCTTAAATCCCTGTTTTAGCGAGGTGCAACAGGTACTGGCCGTACTGGTTATTCTTCATCGGCTCGGCCAGGGTACGCAGGGCCTTGGCGTCGATCCACCCTTGGCGGAAGGCGATCTCCTCGAGCGAGGCGATCTTGAGTCCCTGGCGTTTTTCGATCGCCTCGACAAAGGTCGAAGCCTCCGACAGCGAGTCGTGGGTCCCGGTGTCGAGCCACGCGAAACCGCGCGACAGCACCTCGACATACAACTCCCTTTGGTCCAGGTACCACTGGTTCACCGAGGTGATCTCCAGTTCGCCGCGCGCCGAGGGTTTCACATTGCGGGCCACTTCCACCACGTTGTTGGGGTAGAAATAGAGGCCCGGCACGGCGTAGTTGCTGCGGGGCGAGGCGGGTTTCTCCTCGATGCTCAGGGCGCGGCGGTCGTCGTCGAACTCGATCACCCCGTAGCGTTCGGGGTCACGCACCAGGTAACCGAAAATGGTCGCCATGCGCTCCTTCTCGACCCGCTCGACGCAGGCTGTGAGGACGCGGCGGAACCCCTGCCCGTAGAAGATGTTGTCGCCCAGCACCAGGCACACGCTGTCGCTGCCGATAAACTCCTCGCCGATCAGAAAGGCCTGCGCCAGGCCGTCCGGTGAGGGTTGTTCGGCGTATTCGAACCGCACACCCATCTCTTCGCCCGTGCCCAGCAGGCGCCGGAACATCGGCAGGTCCTGGGGGGTCGAGATGACCAGTATCTCGCGGATGCCGGCGAGCATCAGCACCGAGACGGGGTAATAGATCATCGGTTTGTCGTAAACGGGCAGCAACTGCTTGGAAACGCCTTTGGTAATGGGGTACAGGCGGGTGCCGGAGCCTCCGGCCAGAACGATACCTTTCATCGCGTGTTGGGTGTGAGGTTAATATTTGCTAATTTATAGTCCACAAATTTAAGCAATTTCCCCGAACAACCGTCAAAAACCCCGGTTATTTGGCCGGGTGATGGAGCGAACGGCAAAATTATCCCTACCTTCGCACCGCGGGAACGCAGGATGCATTCCGACCGCAGACGGCACTTGCCGGACTCTAACTACAAAACGAAAATGAAATCATTCTTTATCGGCAAATACGAAATCAAACTGCCTATCATACAGGGCGGTATGGGTGTGGGTGTGTCGCTCAACGGGCTGGCTTCGGCTGTGGCCAACGAAGGCGGCGTGGGGGTTATTTCGGCCGCCGGGCTGGGGTTGCTCTACCCCCGGCACAAAGGCAACTACCTCGAAAAGTGCATCTACGGCCTGCGCGAAGAGATCCGCAAGTCGCGCGAGAAAACCTACGGGGTGATCGGTATCAACATCATGGTGGCGCTCTCCAACTTCTCGGACATGGTACGCACGGCCATCGAGGAGAAAGCGGACGTGATCTTCGCCGGTGCCGGGCTTCCGCTCGACCTGCCGTCGTACCTGACCCGCGGCAGCAAAACGCAACTCGTCCCGATCGTCTCCTCCTCACGGGCGGCGCGGCTGATCTGCGAAAAATGGTCGGCCAACTACGGTTACCTGCCCGACGCCATCGTCGTCGAGGGGCCCAAAGCCGGAGGCCACCTGGGATTCAAGAAAGAGCAGATCGAGGATGAGAACTATTCGCTCGAACACCTGATTCCGGAGGTGGTCGAGGTGGCCAGAAGCTATGCCGGCAGCAAGAATATCCCCGTGATCGCCGCGGGCGGCATATCGACGGGCGAAGACATCGCGCGGTTCATGGAGCTGGGCGCCTCGGGTGTGCAGATGGGCTCGATCTTCGTGCCCACCGAAGAGTGCGACGCCTCGGAGGAGTTCAAGAGGGTTTATATCGACGCCCATGCGGAAGATATGCGCATCATCCAGAGCCCGGTGGGCATGCCCGGCCGCGCTTTCGACGGCGAGTTCATCCGCAGCGTCGCCGAGGGGAAGGAGAAGCCGCGTTCCTGCCCGTTCCACTGCATCAAGACGTGCGACTACACCAAAAGCCCCTATTGCATCATCAAGGCGCTCTACAACGCCGCCAAAGGCAACATGAGAAAAGGCTACGCCTTTGCCGGCGGCAACGCCTATCTTTCGGATAAAATAAGGAGCGTCAAAGAGGTTGTCGAAAAGCTCAAAGCCGACTTCTTTCTCTCCAAGGCCGCGCTGTAAGCGGACTATTCGATCGCGCGGTCGTTGGCAAAATCGTAGAAAGTTTTACGCATCAGGTCGGCCAGCGAGAGCTGGTAGCTGATGAAAGCTTCGAGGTGCGATTTCTGGGCTGCATTCAGGCGATTGCGCTCCAGGGCGAGAGCCTGGCTGTCGATGTCGCCGTCCGAGAAGCGCTGCAGGGTGATCGCAAAACTCTTTTCGGCTATCACAACACTTTTTTCGAGCAGTTGCAACCGTGCCAGGGCGCTCTTCTGGCTGGCCGCCAGGTTGCGCACTTCGGTTTCGATCGTGCGCACCTCCTCGTCGCGGCTCATCTTGTTTTGCTTCATCGAGGCTTCGGCCGCCACCACGTTGGCCTTGTTACGCCCCCAGTCGAAGATAGGCACCGTCATCACGATCCCCACGCCGTAGTTCGAGGGGCGGCGTCTAAGGTCGGTCCAGGTATTGGACATCGTCGAGTTGAAGGGATCGGAAATATCGAGGTTGCTGATCCCTGTGCGCTCGTAGTAGGCGTCGAGGCTGATTTTGGGCATGCGTTGCGCCTTTCGTTGCCTGACGTTCAGGCGCTGCAATTCGACCTGGATCTCCCGTTCGCGGATCTCGAGCCTTTTGCTGATGGCAATGGCCACGGCTTTATCCGCGTCGACGGTCACGGTCTGGTAACGCAGGTCGGCGCGAAGGGTGACCTCGGCATTCGACTCGAGGCCCAGCAGTTGCTTGAAAGTATTGCGCGACGAGCCCAGGTCCTGCAGGGCCATGTCGTAGCTGTTTTGCGCATCGGCAAGGTCGACTTCCATCTGAAGCGCTTCGACCTCGCGGATCAGGCCGGCCGCGTATTTGTTTTTCGATATCTCGTACGCTTCGTTCTGCCTTTCGAGGTTCATGCGGGCGATTTCGGTCCCCTTTTCCTGCGAGAGCAGGCGGTAGTAGGCGTTGCTGACCGAATAGACCAGGTTGAGGTCCTCGCGTTTGATGTTCTTGGTGGATCGCTCGTAGTCGAGGCGCGCCCGTTTGATCGACGAGCGGATGTTGTTGTAACCATACAGGGCGTCGATGGGTTGCAGCAACCGGATGCGGGTGTTCAGGGTCGAGGAGCGGCGGTCGGTGTAGTAGTCGTTGATGGCCACAAGGCCCGAGGAGACCGAGATGCTGCCGTCGGTGGGCAGGGGCTGGGTGATGGTCAAACCGGTCGACGCCCGGAGGGTCTTGACCGGGAAGAACGAAATCCCCGATTCGTCCTCCCATTCGCGTACCGTTTCGGTATATTGCGGGATGGTGAGGTTCATGCTCACGCTGGTGCGTAGTTGCCCCAGTGACGCTTTGAGGTTGTTCTGGGCCACGATCAGGTCCTGCTCGAGGCTTTTCATCGTATAGCTCTGTCCTTTCGCTATTGCGATGCTCTCCTCCAGGGTGAGCGAGTAGGATGGCACTGGTGGAGCCTGTCCCCACGCCAGGGCGGGGAGGAAGGCGGCGAATAGGTATAGGATTCTTTTCATCTTATTGCTGCTTTATGGCGAGTTTCTTGTCGGTGTTCATCGTGTCGGTGTGGATCAGTCCGTCCTTGATGTAGATCTGTCGGTCGGCGTAGGCGGCGATGTCGTGTTCGTGGGTGATCAGGATGATCGTATTGCCGTCGCGGTGCAACTCTTCGAAAAGGGCCATGATGTCGTCGCCGGTCTTCGAATCGAGGGCACCCGTGGGTTCGTCGGCCAGCAGGATGCCCGGGTTGGTCACCAACGCCCGGGCAATCGCCACCCGTTGGCGCTGTCCGCCGCTCAGTTCGCTCGGTTTGTGGTGCATGCGGTCGGCCAGGCCCACGCGTTCGAGTGCCAGCACGGCCCTCGCACGCCGCTCGGCAGCCGGCACGGCGGCATAGACCAGGGGCAATTCGACGTTCTGCAAGGCGTTGAGACGGGGCAGCAGGTTGAAATTCTGGAAAATAAAGCCGATTTCGCGGTTGCGCATGGCCGATAGCTGGTCGTCGTTCATTCCGCTCACGTCCTCTCCGTTGAAGAAGTAGTGTCCCGACGTGGGGGTGTCGAGGCATCCGAGGATGTTCATCAGGGTCGATTTTCCCGATCCCGAAGGCCCCATGATGGACACGTACTCGTTGCGGTCGATCTTGAGGTTGATCTCTCTCAGGGCGGGGATGTCGATCTCCCCGATCGAGTAGTTCTTGTGAAGGTCTTTGATCTCTATCAGCATGGCGTGGTCGGGGTTATTCGTAGCGGATCGAGTCCACGGGTTTGAGGTTGGCGGCGTTCTTGGCGGGCAGGTAGCCAAAGCTGATCCCCACGATCACCGAGAAAGTGAAGGCGATGAGCACCGAGTAGAGCTGCACCGAAGTCTTCACGTCGGTAAAGAGCGACACGCCCCACGAGAGCGACAGCCCGAGCACGATGCCGATCAGCCCGCCGGCTATCGAGATGGCCACGGCTTCCGACACGAATTGGTTCATGATGTCCGATTTCCGGGCGCCTATGGCGCGGCGGATACCGATTTCGCGCGTGCGTTCCATCACGGTGGCCAGCATGATGTTCATAATTCCGATCCCTCCCACGATCAGCGAGATGGCGGCGATGGCTCCCAGCAGGAAGTTGTAGATCTGGCGCTCCTTCTCCTCCTGCTTCAACAGCTCGTAGGGGATGACGATGGTGTAGTCGGCGTTGTTGAAGTGGTGGCGCTTGACGATCTCCTCGATCAGGGCCGCCGATTCCACCAGGCGCGACGAGTTGTCCACCTGCGCGGTGATCTGCTTGATCTGGCTGTCGAGCGGGCGCTTGCGGTCGAAGCGGCCCAGGAAAGTGGGTAACGGGACGTAGATGTCGGCATTCAGGTCGCGTGCGGCCAACTCGCCCACGGTTTCGGTAAAAAGGGCTTTGGATTCGAGTACGCCCGCCACTTCCAACCACTGGTCCTCGACCTTTACCATCCGCCCCACGGGATCCTCGCGGCCGAAAAGCGACGAGGCGACCCCGGCACCCAGCACGCAGACCTTCATTTTACGGTCGCAATGCACTCCGCCGATGAATTCGCCGTAGCGCAACCTGTAGTTCATCATTTCGAGGTAACCCGGCGTGATCCCGATGACGGTCGACCTGACCGATTTGTCGGCATGTTTGGCTTCGGCGTCCAATTCCGCCTGCGAGGCCACCTTGCTTATGCCCGGCACGATCTGCAGGATAGCCTCGGCGTCGGCGATCGACAGGCCCGGCGAAAACCGCGCCCTGGCGTCTTCCTGTTCGGCATCCGAGAGGTCCTTGTCGCGGATGATGATGTTGTTCACCCCCAGGTCCTGGTACTTGGCTATGGCTTCGCGTTTGGCCCCCTCTCCGATCGAGAGCATGGTGATCACCGAGGCGACACCGAATATGATCCCGAGCATCGTCAGAAACGAGCGCATCTTATGGTCGGTAAGGCCACGGACGGCCAGCCGTACATTCTCTTTCAGAAACATACCTAATCGCTTAAAAATTCGCAACTCACCGTCATACCCGGTTTGAGCCTTTCGTCGTATTTATCTATCGTCACCTCCACGTCGAACACCTTTTCCCGGGAGTTCAACTCCCTGGGGTGGCATAATTTGCCGATGTAGGCTATTTCGCCGTCGAAGACCTGACTTGGCATCGCGTCGAGGCGCACGGCGACCTTCTGGCCTGTGTGTATCTTCAGAAAATCGATCTCGTTGATCACCGTCTCGACCTTCATGTGGGCCAGTTCCGGTACGCTGGCGATGCTGTAGTTGGGCGTTGCCATATCACCCACGTTGACCATCACTTGGGTACGGGGATTTCGGCTGATCTGCAACACGCCCGACACCGGGGTGCGGATGGTCAGCAGTTCGAGCACCCGTTTGAGGTTTTCGATGTTCCTTAACGTACGCCTTATGCGCACCTTTGCTATTTCCAGGTCTTTGGAGTTGACCAGTTTGGCCAGTTCGAGTTTGCGGTATCCCATTTTCATGGCAATCTCGGCCTGCTGGAATTCGAGCTCCTTGATCCGGCGGATACGGTCGGACTCGTAACGCGACGATTCGAGCTCTATCTTCTTCAGGTCGAACGATGCCTGCTGGCTTTTGATATCGAGCTCCATGGCGTTGATGTTGACCTGTTGGTTGATTTCAAGCTGTTGCAACGCGGCGATCTGGGTCTCCAGGGTGGCTTCGTCGTTGAGGATACCCTCGCTGATATCCTTGGTGTCGAGCTGTATGATCGAATCGCCGGCCTTGACCTCCGTCCCGTGATCGAGCATGCCGGTGATGCGTATATTCCAGAAATACTGGGGGTATCGCGGAGCATCGAACGCACACACGTTGACCGCAGCCAGCGTACCCGTTTCCACAATGTCGCGCTTCGGTTCCGTACCGGCTCCGCCGGCGGACCGGCGGTGCGTACACCCGCCTGCCAGGAGCAGGGCCATAGCGACAACGGCTATACTATTATTGACCGGTCGTCCCATTGCTTTCGGAATTATTCTCTTGGGGCGCTTCGTCTTCGGGCTTCTCTGCGGCGAACGGATCGACCAGGGCTACCTCGTCGCCCGCCCCGAGCCCCGAGGCGATGATCGTAAAGTTGGTGTTGGCTGTGCCCGTTTCGACCTCGCATTCTTCGAAGCTCCCTTTGTTTTTCAGGTAGACGAAATGCTTGTCGTCGCGGGCATGCACCGCTTCGGTCGGAACGTAGACCACCCCGTCGATCTGGTCGATGATGATGCGGCAGCTTACCGTCAGCCCGGGCAGCAGGTTCTTGTGGACTCCGTCGATGAGAATCTCCACGGCGAAGACCTTGATCTTGGTCGATCCCTGCTTGTTGACCGCCAGGTTGGCGACCGAGGCCACATGGCCCTCGAACACCTCCTCGGAGAAGGCGTCGGGCCGGATTTCGACCTTCATGCCTTTGGCGACCTTCGATATATCGATCTCGTTGATGTTTACCGTGGCTTTTAGCGATGAGAGGTTGGGTAGCGAAACAAGGGCCAACCCGGGCCAGGCCTGGTCGCCCACCTGGTATTTGTTGTTCGTCCCCATGTTGCGGCCCAGGATCGCAATGCCCGGCGCCGGCGAGATCACGGTAAACAGTTGCAGGGTGTTCTGGGCCTCGACCAGGCGCAGACTGTCCTGTGTGATCGACAGGCGCTTCTGCCGGATCTCCCCGACGTTGATTTTTTCGCGGTTTTCGATCTGTTCTTTGGCTTTAGCCAGGGAGATATCGGCCTTGTCCAGGTTGAGTTTGATCTCTTTTTTGCGGATTTCGGACTCATAGGCGGCCTGCTCGGCACGGATCTTCGATATTTCGTGCGCCAGCCGGGTCACCTCGTAATCGGCCCTCATCTCTTCCATGTTGGACTGTTGCTGGGCGATCAGCTTTTCGAGCTCGGCATGGCTGATTTCGAGGCGGCCTTCGGCGTCCACAATCGCCTTGTTGACCTCCGAGGGGTCGAACACCATCACCGTGTCGCCCGCCTTGACCTCGGTGCCGTCCTTGACCAGGTAGGAGAGTTTCAGGTTCCCGAAGCGCCACGAAACCTGGGGCGAGGAGATGTTGATCGACTTGACAGCTTCCACTTCGCCTTCCTCGTACATGTCGATGTAAAAAGTTCCCTCTACCGCTTTGGCGGTGGGAATATTGACCGTATTTTCCCGTTTGCAGCCAAACGCCACGCATAGGGCTGCCAATGCGGCAAGAGGTCCGCGGATCGCTCTGAATGCATTCATCATTATTTTATTTTGCTGCTTTATCCGGTTTATCTTTCTGTGGGTCGGGGGCGGGCGGTGCGAACTTGCCGGTCACCGAGTCGGGCAAAAGGGTGGTCGCGGTTACGAGCGATTCCCTGGGGCGGGTCAGCGCGATCCTCTCGCCGGGGGCGAGCCCCGCCTCCACCACGGCTTCCGTCGGGGAACCGATCGACGTGACGACCTGCCGTTGTTCGTAGCCGCGCCGGGCGTGGACATAGACCACCTTGATCGAGTCGTGCTCAAAGACGGCGATCTGCGGGACGGCCACGGCATGTGGACGGCTTTTGAGGATGATGCGGCAATCCGTCGAAATTCCGGGGCCTGGCGCCGTATCTACCTGATCCATAGACGCTTCTATTTCAAAGGCCTTGACCTTCGATCCCTGCTTGACGGCCTGCCCTACCGGCGATTTCTTGGTTATGACGCCCCGCCCGGTGTTGCCCGGCATGGCATCGAAAGTATAATGTACCGAGTCGCCCGGGGCGATCGATTTGTAATCGGTTTCCGACACCATCATCACCGCCTTCATGCTCCCCGTTTCCGGTATTGTGATCAGCTGTTGGATCCACCACACGTTGTCGCCCACCTGAAGTTCCGAAGTCCCGCTCATGTTGTTGCCGCGGAACGCAAGCCCCGCAATGGGGGCTTTGACCGTGAACATCTCTATCCGTGCCTTGAGCTCTTCGACGCGCATGGTCTCGCGCCGGATGCGCACCTCGGCCTTGCGGATTTCGGTGCGCTGGATGACATCGAGTGATTTCAGTTTTTTGTCGAGTTTGTTCCGCTGGATCAGGGCGGTTTGCAGCTCCATCTCCTTGATCCGGCGCTGGGACGGGCTCAGGTACGCCAGTTGCAACGAGTCGAGGGCCGATATGGCGGCATCGGCGTTGTTGCTTTGGACCTGGGCCTGCAGCAGGGCGTATTGCATCTGCATATCGGACTTGGTCTTTTCCAACTCCACCAGGCTGTTTTCGAGGTCGACCTGGCGGCTGTCCAGGGTTGTAAGCATCTCTTCCGATTTGAGCACGCAGACCACATCGCCCGCCTTGACCCAGGTGCCGCTTTCGACGATGTATTCCACCGTGGCGTTGCTGATGCCCGTCGGGCAATTAACCACGGTCGTGTTGACCGGCATTACCGTACCTTCCACCAACACGGACTCCTCGAAATCGCTTTCCCCGACCTCGAAAAAAACCGCCGGCTTACCACCGTGCCCACACGCGGTAAAAAATAAAACTAATAAGATTACAATACCGCAAGATCGGAACACTTTCGTAGCGGTTTTAGAGTGTACTTTTGCAAATATATGTTTTTTTT